>NZ_JBSFVA010000016.1:0-161870 GCF_053592075.1 Nonomuraea sp. NPDC002799 | reverse complement strand
CGAGCTGGCCAGGATCGAGCTGGCCAGGATCGAGCTGGCCAGGATCGAGCTGGCCAGGATCGAGCTGGCCAGGATCGAGCTGGCCAGGATCGAGCTGGCCAGGATCGAGCCGGCCAGGTTCTGGCGGGCCAGCGTCCGGAGGGCCAGCGTCCGGAGGGCCAGTTTCTGGTCGATCAATCTCCGGCGGGCCAATCGCCCGCTGATCAGCCTCTGGCCGGTCAATCTCCGGTCGGCGGTGAGTGGCGTGCTGGCGGCGAGGCTTCGTCCGAGGACCAGAAGAGCTTCGACTGGCGTGCGGGTGAAAAGGCGTCTTCCAAGGATCAGGAGGACCCCGGGTGGCACTCCGAGGTGCTGGCCGGGAGCAGCTGGTTCTCCAGCGATCAGCCACACGACAGCAATCAACCGGGCAACAGCAATCGACTCGACGGCAGCGACCAACGAGACGGCGACAATCGGCTCGACGGCAGCGATGAGCTCGACGGAAGTACGGGGCGGTCGTCGGGCGGGGGCCGCCGATCCGGCCGATCCAATGGAGGGTGGGGAAGCCGAGGCAGCGGAAGCTCCAGAAAAGGCGTTGCGGGGAGCCGAGGCGGCGGGCGTTCTCGGAAAGACGCTTCGGGGCGTGAGCGGCTGCCTGAGGGGTCCGATGCCGAGAGCTCAGCCGGTGCTGGACCCACTGCGGATCCGGAGTCGGTGGCTAGAGCCATCTGCCTCCGGCTCCTCACCATGGCCCCCAAGACACGAGCCCAACTTGCTGAGGCACTTCGCAAGCGTGACGTTCCGGACGAAGCCGCCGAGGCGGTCCTCAGCCGGTTCTCGGAGCTCGGGTTGATCGACGACGAGGCGTTCGCGGCGGCCTGGGTCGATTCTCGACATCATGGCCGTGGCCTGGCCAAGCGCGCTCTGGCGGCGGAGTTGCGCCATCGGGGCGTGGACACCGAGACGGTGAACGAAGCCGTGGATCGCCTGGATTCCGACCAGGAAGCGGAGACGGCCCGGCGGCTGGTGGATCGCAAACTCGCCTCAACCCGATCCCTCGACGCGCAAGTCCGCACCCGACGGCTGGCGGGCATGCTTGCACGCAAGGGTTACTCCTCGAGTCTGGCCTTCCGGGTCATCCGCGAGGCTTTGGAACAGGAGGGCATTGACCTGGAGGAGGACTTCCCCTAACAGCCCCCGTGCTGACCTGGCACCCGTCACTTCCTCCCCGCGCCTGGCCTTCCCCGCGCCTGGCCTTCCCCGTGCCGTGCCCGGCCCTGTCAGCCGTGCTCTGCCCTGTCGCGCTTGCCCGTCGTGCTCCGTCGCGCTTGCCCGTCGTGCTCCGTCGCGCTTGCCCGTCGTGCTCCGTCGCGCTTGCCCGTCGTGCTCCGCCGTGTCCTGTCGCACATGCCCGGTTATGATCATCTCTGTCACGTTGTGCCCTGTCATGCCTTTCCTTGTCCTGGAGTGCCTTGTCTGTCCTGCTCTGCCTTGGGCGTCTTGCCTTGCGGAGTGTCTGCCGTGTTCGTGTCGTGCTTCTGACTCGCCTTGCGGTGGCGGGCGTCGGTTGCGTTGCGTTGCGTGGTGGGGCGAGAAGTGTGCTCGGCATCGTTGCTGTCTGTCCCAACATGACGGCGGGCCGGTAGGTGGTGCAATTCGTGCGGTATCGGGTGATAGGGGGTCGAATGTGGAGATGCGGGCCCGTAAGACACGCTTGATGACGCGTTTGCTTGCTCGTGACCTGTTCGACGCATAACCTCGACGGCAGTGAGGAGTTACTCCGCGCAGCGCGGATTGCCATACCGGTGAACAACGGACGAACGAGCTCGGTTGACGCAGGCAGTCGAGGTGTCGGCTATCACAGTCGACGCCCGATCAGTCTTGGCTTGACACCGATCCTGGTGCTGAAGCCGGCAGGGCTTTTCGTGACGCGCTTGTGACCCCTCCCGTTTTGAGTCCGCGTTATGAGGTGTTGACGACGCGAGGAGGGCGGGGCGCACATGGGGCCGCTTGTTGTGGTGCTGATGGTGGCGGTGCTCGTGCTCGCGTTCGGGATGATCGTGGCGCTTCTCGTTGTCATACGGCGCACCTCGGGCGGCAGCGCACCCCGCGCCGCCAAGCCGAGCCCCGAGCAGACGCAGGCCGTACACGAAGAGCTTGAGCAGGTGCGCGAGGAGGCGAGGGAGATCCGCCGTAAGGCGGAGACCGACGCCGAGGAGATTCTGCGCAGGTCGGAGGTCGCGACCGAGAGCGCCGCGCAGACGCGGCGGGAGGCCGAAGAGGAGGGCCGGATCCTCAAGTCCGAGCTCAAGGAGCTGCGCGCCGACCTCGAACGCAGGGAGGCCCGGCTAGCCGAGCGGGAGCAGCGGCTGGACGAGGAGGCCCGGCGGCAGTCCGAGCGGGACAGGAAGCTGGGCGAGACCGAGGTCGAGCTGGCCGACCGGCGGGAGGAGCTGCTGCAGGTCGAGGATCAGCGGCGGGTCATCCTGGAGCGGGTGTCCGGACTGACCGGCGATCAGGCCAAGGCCGAGCTGGTCAAGGAGATCGAGAACCAGGCCAAGCGCGAGGCCGCACTGATCATCAGGGAGATCGAGGGGGACGCCCGCAAGGAAGGCGAGAAGCGGGCCACCAAGATCGTGACGCTGGCCGTTCAGCGCCTGGCGGCGGAGCAGACGGCGGAGTCGGTCGTCAGTGTGCTGCATCTGCCCGGCGATGAGATGAAGGGCCGCATCATCGGCCGTGAAGGGCGCAACATCCGGGCTTTCGAGTCCACCACCGGCGTAAATTTGATCATCGACGACACCCCCGAGGCGGTGTTGTTGTCGTGCTTCGATCCGGTGCGGCGGGAGACGGCCCGGCTCACGCTGGAGAAGCTGGTGCTGGACGGCCGGATTCATCCCCAGCGCATCGAGGAGGCCCACGATCGCAGCCGCCAGGAGGTTCAGGACCTGTGCGCGCGGGCGGGTGAAGACGCCCTGGTCGAACTGGGGATCACCGACATGCATCCCGAGCTGACACTGCTGCTGGGCCAGCTCCGTTACCGCACCTCATACGGTCAGAACGTGCTCAAGCACCTGATCGAGTCGGCGCACATCGCCGGCATCATGGCCGCCGAGCTGAAGTTGAACCAGCCGCTGCTGAAGCGTTGCGCTCTGCTCCACGACATCGGCAAGGCGCTCACGCACGAGGTCGAGGGCAGTCACGCGCTGATCGGGGCCGAGATCGCGCGCCGCTACGGCGAGGAGGAGGACGTGGTGCACGCGATCGAGGCGCACCACAACGAGGTCGAGGTACGTACCGTCGAAGCGGTTCTCACGCAGGCCGCCGACGCGATCAGCGGCAGCCGGCCGGGTGCTCGGCGTGAGTCCTTGGAGGCGTACGTCAAGCGGCTGGAGCGGCTGGAGGAGATCGCACAGTCGTATGAGGGTGTGGAGAAGGTGTTCGCCATGCAGGCCGGGCGGGAGATCCGGGTCATGGTCAAGCCGGACGCCATCGATGACATCCAGGCGCAGGTGATCGCCAGGGACGTGGCCAAGCAGGTGGAGGAGGAGCTCACCTATCCCGGGCAGATTCGGATCACGGTGGTGCGGGAGTCCAGGGCCACCGAGTTCGCCCGCTGAGCTGACCGCGCGAGGGCGTGTTGAGTCGTCCGCGCGGGAGTGCGTCGAGCTGACCGTGTGGGTGGGCCCGTGTTGAGCTGACTGCGTGGGGGTGTGCTGGACCGTCCGCGCGGGAGTGTGCTGAGCTGACCGGGCGGGGGCGCGTTTGAGTCGGCTGGTCAGCGGAGCTGAATCCGTTCGTTTGCCGGTGTTGGCGGAGCCTGTTGAGCCGGGCTGAGTTTGTGGGTGCCGGTGGTGGGCCGGTGGCTGGGTCAGGAGAAGATCTGCTGGTAGAAGGCCAGTTCGGCGGCGAGGGCGGCGGTGCGGGTCTCTGTGCGGCGGAAGCCGTGTGACTCGCCCTCGAAGGCCAGGTACGTGCATGGCACCCCGCGCTCGGACAGCGCGTCGGCGAAGGCGGACGACTGCTCCGGCGGCACCACAGGGTCATCGAGGCCCTGCAGGAGCAGCATGGGGCAGGACACGCCGTCCACCAGGGCGAGGGGTTCGCGGCCGGCGTACACCTGCGGTTCCTCCGGCCCCACCAGCCACTCCACGTAACGCGACTCGAAGTCGTGGGTGTGGGCGATGAGGGGTCCGAGAGCGCTGACGCCGTAGTACGAGACGCCTCCGGCGAACACGTCGGAGCGGCAGCAGGCGGCCATGACCGTCCAGCCGCCCGCACTGCCGCCGCGTACCGCGATCCTGGCGGGATCGGCCAGGCCCTCGGCGGCCAGCCACTCGGCGGCGGCGACCGTGTCGGCAACGTCCACCAAGCCCCACTGACCCTTCAGACGGTCGCGATAGGCCCTGCCGTAGCCGGTCGAGCCGCCGTAGTTGACGTCGAGCACGCCGATGCCGCGCGAGGTCAGGAACGCCTTCTCCAGGTCCAGGGCGGTGCCGGCGTGTGCGGTGGGGCCGCCGTGCACGAAGACGACGTACGGAGGGAGGCCACCTTCGGCCGCCGGGCCGTATGGCGGATAGCGGAAGGCGTGCACCGCATGTCCGGGCACCTCCACCGCCTGCGGAACGGGAAGGTAGACGGGGTCGGGAAGACGTTCGATGTCATGTCTGAGCGAGCGAGCCAGGCCGGTCGGCGGCTCAGCGTGGGGGGTGGCGCGGGCCGTGTCCGAAGGGTGGGCTGGGCCGGTCGCATCGGTTGACCGGTTCGGGCCAGGTACGGCTGGTATGTCCATGAGGAGCACTGACCGGGGGAGCGTGGCCGCGTAGGCGATTCCGGTCACGGACATGTGCTCGGCGGACAGCGCCCCGTCCCATCCGGCATAGGGCACGTCAAGGTCGGTGAGTACGCCGGACCCGGGATCGAGCACGCCCAGCCGCAGGTCGCCGCGTCCGTGCAGGACTGCGAGGCGTCCGTCGCCGAGCACCGCGTACGGTCGCCCGCCCAGTTGCCACGGCGGCGCGACGAATTCCTCCGACGCCGGGTACACCGCCCGCGCCCCGCCCTCGCCACTGTCGCCGCGCAGGTCCGTCTCGTAGAGGTTCCACCAGCCGGAGCGGTCGGAGATCAGGTAGAGATGCGCGTCGTCCTTCCACATCGGGGCGAGAACGGATTCGGCGATACCGCCTGCGACGATCCACGAGCCGTCGCCCGGGGACGGCTGCTGGGTGGTGCCGCTTGTGGTGGGCCAGAGGCTTGGTTGTTGAGTGGTGCCGCTAGCGGTGGGCGAGGAGCCTGGTTGTTGCGTGGTGCCGCTTGTGGTGGGCGAGGAGCCTGGTGCTGAGGGCTGGGTGGTGCCGTCCGGGACGATCGAGGAGTTGCTCGACAGCGGGATGACGCGGAGCTCGGTGCCGTCCCAGGGCATGCGCGGGTGGTCCCAGCAGACATAAGCGAGATGTCGCCCATCGGGAGAAATGCTGGGGGAGGCGTAGAAATCGGAGCCCGTGGCCCATTCACGGGCCTCCCCGCCGTCCAGCGGGATCGACACGATGGCCCGGATGACCTTGCCCTCTTCGGCATGCAGCTCGCGCACGCACCACACCTGCCCGTCCCGCACCACCAGGTCGGCGTAGCGTCCCCCTTCGGGGGTGAGAGGTTTCGGGTCGCCGTTATCGCGGCCCGCTCGCAGAAGGTAGAGGCGCTGATCCTTGAGGTTGGCGAAGACCACGTCACCCTCGGGGGTCACGGCATACGGCCGGCCGCCGTACTCGTGGACCCGGGTGCGCGCGCTCCACGGCGCCCGCAGCAGGTCACGCTCGGTGCCGTCGGCGTCGCGGCACACGATCGAGGTGCGCCCGCCCTCGTCGGGACGGTCCTCGGTCCACCACACACGGCCGCGCTGGACCGTGGGCCAGCCGGGGCGCACGCCGGAGCCGGCCACGTCTCTGGTCGAAATGGGGGAGGGCCAGAAAGGCATACCCCGCATCCTGCCGGAAGATCAGCGCGCGCGTGACGCGGTCCCCACAGTTCAGGGGCAGCCCTCTGGGCGCGGCAGGGACGAGGGCAGCGTGAGCCTCATCCGGCCGAACCATTTCCGCAGCAGCCGGGTGGCCGTGCCGTCCCGCCACATCTCGGCGACCGCCCTGTTGACGGCCTCGCAGGTGGCGGTGTCGCCCTTCTTGATCCCGACCCCCCACCTCTCCTCGCTGATCGGGTCGTTCAGCAGCCGGAACTTGCCGGGCTCAGCCTCGGCGTACCCGGCGAGGATCAGGTTGTCGGTGCTCACGGCGTCGAGCTTGCCGGTGGCGAGCATGTGCACGCAGCCGGAGTAGTTGCTCGCCGGCACCAGCACCGCGGGGATCCCCAGCTTGCCGTCGGGCGGCGGCTCGACGATCCGCCGGTACGAGTTCGAGCCCGCGGCCAGGCAGATCCGCTTGCCGCGGAGGTCGGTCACCTTCTTGATGCCGGTGTCGCCGGCCCGGACCAGCGTGTCCTGCTGGACGTTCACGTACGGGCCGCCGAACGTCACCTTGGGCCTGCGGGACTCGGTGATGGAGTAGGTGGCGAAGACGAGGTCCACGGTGCCGTTCTGGAGCAGCGCCTCGCGGGCTGACGAGGGCGACTCCCGCCACGTGATGCGTACTCCGGCGTTGCCCGCGAGCTTGCGGACGACGTACCTGGCGACGTCCGTGTCGAACCCCTGCGGCTCGCCGTCGCCCGTCTTCAGGCCGAGGCCCGGCTGGTCCCATTTGGTGCCGACGACGACTTTCCCGGTGTTCCTGATCATCTCCACGACGGTGCTGTACGAGCCCCCGCCGTTGCACGCCGCCAGGACCAACGTCACTGTGGCGCCCGCGAACGCCGCCCTGCGCATGGTCACCGTGGCCTCCCACGACTATGCGTAACCCGCGCGGGCCGCTCTTACGGCGGTTTCAACGCATGCATGGGACTTTCTTGCACATTTCCGGGAGATCGGGCGGCGGGGGCACAACGACACCACCGCCGCCCGGGGCTCACTCCAGGGGCTTGTCGGGCGCCAGGCCGGCGCCCTCGGTGCCCGTGCCCGCTCCTATGCTCACCTCGGCCGAGCCGGGTGCCACGATCGGCGCCGCCGAGGTCTTGCGGCTGCGCCTGCTACGCCGCTCCAGCCAGGTGGCCAGGTAACTCAGCGCCATGTTGAGCGCCACGTAGATGATGCCGATGACGATCGCGGCCGGGATCAGCGAGCCGAAGAAGACGGCAGGCAGGATCTTGAAGCCGGTGTTGAGCAGGTCGACGTAGGCGATGATGTAGCCGAGCGCCGTGTCCTTCAGCAGCACGACGAGCTGGCTGACGATCGCCGGCATCATCACCGTGACCGCCTGCGGCAGCAGCACCAGCCGCATCACCTGGTTCTTACGCAGGCCGACCGCGTACGCGGCCTCCGACTGCCCCCTGGGCACGGCGTGCACGCCGGCCCTGACGACCTCGGCCAGCACCGAGCCGTTGTAGAGCATCAGGCCCACGACCACGGCCATGAACGCGTAGTCGCCGCCGCCCAGCACCGTGGGCGCCAGGTAGAAGATGAAGAAGATCAGCAACAGCAGCGGAATGGCCCGGAACACCTCGACCACCACACCGGCCGGGATCCGGATCCAGGCGTGATCGGAGAGCCTGGCCAGGCCGAAGACCACGCCGAAGACCAGGGCCAGCACCGCGGCCACCGCAGCGGCCCTGAGGGTGCCGATCAGGCCGGGGATGATGAAGGTTTCCCAGGTGGACCATTGCAGGAACGGCTGCCAGATCTTGCCTTCCCACTGACCCTTGGCGTCGAAGCCGCGATAGATGCCGTACAGGACGGCCGCCACCGCGATGACGCTGACCACCGTGAGCAGGCCGTTGCGCACCCGCGCGCGCGGGCCGGGCGCGTCGAACAGAACGGACGTGCTCATCGGACCACCGCCAGACGTCGTGACAAGTAGCCGGTGAAGAAGCCGACGGGCATGGTGAGCACCATGAAGGCGACGACGATGCCGAGGAAGATCGGGATGGACGCGCCCGTGGTGTCGAACGTCTCCTTCATCGTGGCCGCCGCGTCGGCGAGGAACCCGCCGGCGGTGGCGACGGTGGTGTTCTTGATCATGGCGATCATCACGCTGCCCAGCGGCGCGACGACCGCGCGGAACGCCTGCGGCAAAATGATCATCGTCAGGGACTGCGTGAACGTCAGCCCGATCGCCCTGGCCGCCTCCGCCTGTCCCATCGGCACCGTGTTGACGCCGGCCCGCAGCGCCTCGCACACGAAGGCCGAGGTGTAGACCGACAGACCCAGCGCCACGAGCCAGAAGGAGTTGGTCTGCGGCGTGTCGGAGAAGACCAGCCCGAGCTGGTCGCTCAGGCCCAGCGCCGAGAAGGCCAGCACCAGGGTCAGCGGGGTGTTGCGCACCACGTTGACGTAGATCGTGCCGGCCGCGCGCAGCACCGGTGTCGGAGAGACGCGCATCGCCACCAGGATCGTGCCGAGGATCAGGGAGGCCACCACGCCCACGAGCGAGAGCTTGACGTTCTCCAGGAAACCGAGGGCGAGATCGGGGGCGTACTTGATTAGTTCGTCCATCGTGCTCCACCGCATAGGACGGCGGCGGCCGGGAATCCGGCCGCCGCCTCTAGTGTGATCAGCTACAACCCTCGGCGGGCGGGGCCGTGTCGGATACCTTCAGGCCCTGAATGCCACCGAACCACTTGTCCAGAAGCTGCTTCATGGTGCCGTTGTCCCACAGCTTCTTCACCGCGGTGTTGACGGCCTCACAGGTCTTGGCGTCGCCCTTCTTCAGGCCGATGCCGTACTTCTCGTCCGTGAAGCCCTGGCCCAGCACCTTGAAGTTGCCGCCGGCCTGCTTGGCGAAGCCCGCCAGGATCAGGTCGTCGGTGGTCACCGCGTCGAGGTTGCTGCCGTTGAGCTTCTGCACGCACTCGGAGTAGTTGGCCGCGTCGACGGTCGTCGCGTCGATGTCGAGCTCGCCGTCCGGGGGCGGGTCGGTGATCCGCTTGTAGGAGTTGGAGCCCGCCGCCTTGCAGATCTTCTTGCCCTTGAGGTCCTGCGGGGTGTTGATCGAGGTGTCGTCCTTGCGGACCATCACGTCCTGGTGGGCGATGACGTAGGGGCCGCCGAAACTGACCTTGCCCTTGCGCTCCTCGGTGATGGAGTAGGTGGCGAAGACGATGTCGACCGTGCCGTTCTGGAGGAACGGCTCGCGGTTGGAGGAAGCCGACTCCTTCCATTCGATCTTCACGTCCTTGCCGCCGGCCAGCTCCTTCACGACCGCCTTGGCCACGTCGACGTCGAAGCCCTCGGGCTCGGGGCCCGTCTTCAGACCCAGGCTGGGCTGGTCCCACTTGGTGCCGACGACGACCGAGCTGGCGCCCTGGATCTTGTCCACCACGGTGGTGTAGGTCTTGTCCCCACCGCTACCGCCGTCGCCACCGCCACAGGCGGTCAGGCCGGCGGCGAGAACCGCTGCGGTGAGCACCGCTCCCGTTCGACGCATATGCATGTGTACCTGCCTCAATTATCAGTGCGTGAGAATCTTCGAAAGGAAGTCACGCGCCCTGTCGGTCTGCGCGTTGGTGAAGAACTCGTCGGGGGTGTTCTCCTCGACGATCTGACCGTCTGCCATGAACACCACACGGTTGGCGGCCCGTCGGGCGAAGCCCATCTCGTGGGTGACGACCATCATGGTCATCCCGTCGCGGGCCAGCCCGATCATCACGTCGAGCACCTCCTGCACCATCTCCGGGTCCAGTGCAGAGGTCGGCTCGTCGAACAGGATCATCTTCGGATCCATGGCCAGAGCCCTGGCGATGGCCACCCGCTGCTGCTGGCCGCCCGAGAGCTGGGCCGGATATTTGTCCGCCTGTGCGGCGATGCCCACCCGCTCGAGCAACTCCATCGCCCGCTTGTTGGCCGCGTCTCTGGAGGTGCCGCGCACCTTCATCGGGCCGAGTGTGACGTTGTCACGGATGGTCTTGTGCGCGAACAAGTTGAACGACTGGAACACCATCCCGACGTCGGAACGCAGCCTGGCCAGCCCCTTGCCCTCTTCGGGCAGCACCTGGCCGTCAAAGATGATCTTCCCGTCGTTGATCGTCTCCAGCCGGTTGATCGTGCGGCAGAGCGTGGACTTCCCGCCGCCCGAAGGGCCGATGACGACCAGGACCTCGCCACGAGAGACGGTCAAGTTGATGTTCTTCAGGACATGAAGCGTCCCGAAGTGCTTGTTGACGTTCTCCAAGTGAACCAGTGGAGTGGCGTCGCCGTTCTCCGTCATGGACCAAAACGGTAGAGGGCATTGAAGCGCTGGTCACTAACCGAGCGGTACCGATCCGATCACATCATGCCATCAAGCTGGTCTTTTAGATCTGTGCGGACCGCTTCAAGCCACACACCGACTACCCTTGAACATGCCATGACTGTGACCCAGGAAAGCGCCCGCACATACGAAGTGCGCACATACGGGTGCCAGATGAACGTGCACGACTCCGAGCGGCTGTCGGGCCTGCTGGAGGACGCCGGTTACGTGCCCGCCTCCGACGGCGACGCCGCCGACGTGGTCGTGTTCAACACGTGCGCCGTGCGGGAGAACGCCGACAACCGCCTCTACGGCAACCTCGGCCATCTCCGGCCGGCCAAGGTCAGCAATCCGCGCATGCAGATCGCGGTGGGCGGCTGCCTGGCACAGAAGGACCAGGGGGAGATCGTCCGCAAGGCGCCCTGGGTCGACGTGGTGTTCGGCACCCACAACATCGGCTCGCTGCCGGTGCTGCTGGAGCGCGCCCGCATCGAGGGCGAGGCCCAGGTCGAGCTCAAGGAGTCGCTCGAGGTCTTCCCCTCGACGCTGCCCACCAAGCGTGAGTCGGCCTACGCCGCCTGGGTGTCGGTCTCGGTCGGCTGCAACAACACCTGCACGTTCTGCATCGTGCCGTCGCTGCGCGGCAAGGAGAAGGACCGCCGCCCCGGCGACGTCCTCGCCGAGGTGCGGACGCTGGTGGAGCAGGGCGTCCTCGAGGTGACGCTGCTCGGCCAGAACGTCAACACCTACGGCGTGGAGTTCGGCGACCGGCTCGCCTTCGGCAAGCTGCTGCGCTCGTGCGGCGGCATCGAGGGCCTGGAGCGGGTCCGCTTCACCTCGCCGCACCCGGCCGCGTTCACCGACGACGTGATCGCCGCCATGGCCGAGACGCCCAACGTCATGCACCAGCTCCACATGCCCCTGCAGTCGGGCTCCGACCAGGTGCTGCGCGCGATGCGCCGCTCCTACCGCGCCGAGCGCTACCTGGGGATCATCGAGCGCGTGCGCGCCGCCATGCCGGACGCCGCCATCTCCACCGACATCATCGTCGGCTTCCCCGGGGAGACGGAGGAGGACTTCCAGGGCACGCTCGACGTGGTCCGGCAGAGCCGCTTCGCCAACGCCTTCACCTTCCAATACTCCATCCGCCCAGGCACTCCGGCCGCCACCATGCCCGGCCAGGTGCCCAAGGCGGTCGTGCAGGAGCGCTACGAGCGGCTGGTGGCGCTGCAGGAGGAGATCTCCTGGGCGGAGAACAAGAAGCAGGTGGGCCGGACG
The DNA here is from genome assembly GCF_053592075.1 of Nonomuraea sp. NPDC002799. Lineage (NCBI taxonomy): Bacteria > Bacillati > Actinomycetota > Actinomycetes > Streptosporangiales > Streptosporangiaceae > Nonomuraea > Nonomuraea sp. NPDC002799. The sequence continues at coordinate 150,288 of NZ_JBSFVA010000016.1, read as the reverse complement.
CTGGACGTGCTGGTGGCCGAGGGCGAGGGCCGCAAGGACGAGGCCACGCGCCGGCTCTCCGGGCGGGCCGCCGACAACCGGCTCGTGCACTTCGCCGTGGGCGACGAGACGCCGCGTCCGGGGGACATGGTGACGGCCGAGGTGACGTACGCGGCGCCGCACCACCTGGTGGCCGACGGCGCCGTGTCGGTGCGCCGCACCCGCGCGGGCGACGCCTGGGCGGCCCGCCAGGGCGCGCCTTCGGGCGGCTCCGGAGTACTGCTGGGCATGCCGACCATCGGCCGCCCGGCTCCCGCCCCCGCGTCCGCCGGAGGTTGCTCGGCCATCTGAGCGGGCACCACGAGAGCTCTCCTGAGCGTTCCGTGCGGCCTGGCCGTCTCCGTCTGCCGGCGGAGGTGGCCAGGCCGTTTCGGTGTCCGGGCGGCCCTGGTTCAGCGGGTGAGTTTGTCCAGGAGGCTGTAGCACGGTTGCCGGCGGAAGTCGTCGAAGGTCGCGCACGGATCGGGGCCGGCGCGTCGCAGCGCCGGGGCCGGCGGTGGTGGCGGATCCGCGTGCTCGGGCGCCGACCGCTGCTGGGGCGGTGGCTCCGGGGGTGCCTGAGGCGCTGCCTGCGACGGTTCGGCCCGCCGTTCGCGGGGCGGTTTGCGCGGAGCCGGGGATCGTTGCGGACGCGTGGTCGCGAGCGGGCCGGTGATCGGCTCCGAAGCCCCAGGGGAACCGAGGGGAACGGCGGAGCTGAGCGGCACCGGGGATCCTAAAGGGCCGGCGGAGAGGTAAGGGATCGCGGAGGTCAGGTCGTCCGGCGGGGGGACGGCCTGGATCCAGGGAAGCAACAGCGCCCAGGAAACGGGCTCCTCCTTCGACTGCGCCACCGGGCCATGGAACGTTCCAGAAGGCGGCGTGAGTGCGGGCGTGAACGGCGTTGCGGGCGAGGTCAATGACGCAGAAGAATGCGATCTTGAGGAAAGGTGAGTTTCCTCATGCAATGGCGGAGCGTTATCCGGGGATGGCTCGGAGTTGTTGGTAAATGCAAGGTAAATTCCCAGGCTGGCGGTGACGAGTACCCCGGTCGCCCCCGCCACCGGTGCCAAGGTGGCGCGGCCACCTGGGAAAATGGATCTAAGGGGGGACAAGTCGTGATTCCTTTGTGATTGGTGTGCGAGCATTCGACTGTTGCGGCTAGTGTGGTCCATCACCCGCGGAAGCCGGTGAGCTTTCCCCGATACGACCGCGAGGAGCCACACCCCATGCAAGATCGAATGGAGCCGGATCGCCAAGAGATCCTGACCGGACCAGGAGATACCCGTCTCGCCGCACGGAGCAGAAACTCGGGCGGCAAGGCCCGCGCGAACAACAACAAGACCCTCGTCATCGTCGCCGTCGTGCTGCTCGCCCTGATCGTCGCGGGCGGCGCCGGATATCTGCTGGCCAGCGGCTCCGATGAGAGCACGCAGCAGAGCGGCGGCCGGCCCGTGCCCTCCCAGAGCGCCGGAGCGAACGAGGACCTCCAGGGCGACGACGACGCCACCATGGGCGACGCCGCCACGGACGCGCCCGACGACGGCGGCCTGTCCACCGACGCGCCCGACGACGGCAGCATGGGCGACGCGACCGTCACCGACCCCGGTGGCGATCCCGCCGCCGACACGGGGTCCACGGGCAGTGACTCGTCCCAGAGCAAGAGCGGCACCGGCAAGAAGCCCTCGACCACGGCACCGACCAAGGCGCCGCAGTCGCAGCAGCAGGTTCCCGAGGGCGACGTCCCGGCCGACGGCCCGGCGGGCCAGGTGGCCGGCCAGTGCGCCAAGGGCGGCTGCTGACCGCTCGCCGGCGTCCTTCCCGCGGAGTGGCGGTGATCGCCGGGAGCAGGTCGTGCGCGGTCGCACGCCGTGTCGTCCGTGGATCGCTTCGTTGAGCGCGGTGGCTTGCCGCTAGTTGTCCGTGGATCACCTCGCGGAGTGAAGTGGCTTGCCGTTATTCGCGGAGACTGGCTCTACGGCGGGAGCCACTTCCGTCCATAGGGTCGGGCCATGACGACTGACAGCGCGTCCGTGCTCAGGGCCCTGCACGTATCCGGCACCCCCCTGATCCTGGCCAACGCCTGGGACGCGGCCTCCGCCCGCGCGGTGCAGGAGGCGGGGTTCCCGGCCGTGGCCACCGGCAGTGCCGCCGTCGCCCACGTCCTGGGCTACGAGGACGGCGAGAACACGCCGGTCGGCGAGATGATGGCGGCCGTCGCCCGCATCGTCAGGGCCGTCGGCCTGCCCGTCACCGCCGACCTCGAACGCGGCTACGGGCTCAAGCCGGTCGAGCTCGTCGAGCGCCTGGCCGCCACCGGCGCCGTCGGATGCAACCTGGAGGACTCCTATCCGGACACGGGCCGGTTGGCCGAGGTCGGCGCGCAGGCGGACTTCCTGGCGGAGGTGCGGGCGGCGGCCGGTGCGGGGCTGGTGATCAACGCCCGGATCGACGCCCAGATCAACGCCCGGATCGATGCCGGGAATAACGCCGGGATCGACGCCGGCGTTCGCGGTCCGGGCTCGCGCGAGGTGGTCGTCGAGCGCGGGCGGCGTTATCTGGAGGCCGGGGCCGACTGCGTGTACCCGATCAGGGTCGGCGACGAAGAGGAGATCCAGGCGCTGACGGCCGAGCTGGGCGGCCCGGTCAACATCTACTACCGGCGCGGCGGCCCGTCGCTCGGGCGGCTGGCCGAGCTCGGCGTGGCCAGGATCAGCTTCGGCAGCGGGTTGCACCACGCGGCCCACGTCCACGCGCAAGGCATGTTCGAGCTGATCAGCCAGGGCCGCGCGCCGTACTGACCGGCAGCCACGCCGTACGCTTGCGCTCGTGCTTGTCGCCGCGGCCGTCTGCCCGCCCACCCCGCTGATCGTGCACCGGTTGCACGACCTCCGCTCCGCCTGTCACGCCGCGATCGAGGGGCTGCGCGAGGCCGGCCCCGAGGCGCTGATCGTGGTGGGCGGCGCGGCCGGCACCACGGGCTACGGCGGTCAGGCGGCGGGCACCCTGCGTCCCTGGGGGCTGGACGTCACGGCGGGCGAAGGCGCGCCCGTGCTGCCGCTGTCGCTGACCGTCGGCCGCGCGTTGCTGGGCGGGCGTGCGCCCGACGGCTTCCAGTCGGTGGCGTTCGACGCGACAAGCGAGGAATGTCGGGCGCTGGGCGAAAAAATCGGCAAAGTGGCGCGGAAGGTGGCGCTGCTGGTCATGGCCGACGGCTCCGCCTGCCTCACCCCCAAGGCCCCCGGCCGGTACGACGACGCCGCGGCGCCGTACGACGACCTGATCGCGCACGCCCTGGCCCAGGCGGATCCCACCACCCTCGCCACCCTCGACCCGGAGGCGGCGGACCGGTTGTGGGCCGGCGGCCGGGCCGCGCTGCAGGTGCTGGCCGGGGCGGCGGGCACGACGACGTTCGGGGGGAGACTGCTCATGCGCTCGGCCCCCTACGGCGTCGGCTACTTCGCCGCGCTGTGGTCGGCCTGACGGCGCGGCACGGGGATCCTCATCAGGTCGCGGGCCAGCAGCACCTCACCGTCGAAGCTCCGCCGTACCTCGGCGATGAAGGCGGGCTCGTCGTCGAACCCGTACCGCTCGGAGAAGTGCGTCAGCACCAGCCTGCGCACCCCCGCGTCCGCCGCCACCACGCCCGTCTCGAACGCCGTCAGATGCCCGTGCTCCTTGGCCAGCCCGAGCTCCGAGGACAGGAACGTGGCCTCGATCACCAGCAGATCGACGCCCGATGCCAGCTCGAACACGGCGTCGCAGAGCCGGGTGTCCATGACGAACGCCGCGCTCTGCCCTGGCCGCGGCACGCTGCAGTCGGCCAGCGTGACGCCGCGCACGGACCCGGTGCGCTGCAGCTCGCCGACGTCCGGCCCGCGGATGCCGTGGGCGGCCAGCCTGTCGGGCAGCATGCGGCGGCCGGCCGGCTCCTGGAGACGGTAGCCGTAGGACTCGACGGGGTGGGACAGCCTGCGCGCGGTCAGCGGACCGACGCCGGCCAGGGCGCCGGAGACGGGATGCTCGGCGATGACCGAGGTGTCGGCGAACGCGGCGGCGTGGCGCAGCCGGCGCCAGTAGGTCTCGCCGGAGGCGGGGAAGACCGCGCCCACCGGGTGCCTGACCCTGTCGCGGGCGATGCGCTGGACGACCCCGGGCACGCCCAGGCAGTGGTCGCCGTGGAAGTGCGTGAGGCAGAGCCAGTGCACGTCGTGCGCGCTCAGCCCGGCGTGCACCATCTGCCGCTGCGTGCCCTCGCCCGGGTCGAACAGAAAGCCCTGGCCGTCCCAGCGCAGAAGGTAGCCGTTGTGGTTACGGTGTCGGGTGGGCACCGCGCTGGAGGTGCCCAGGACCACGAGCTCACGAGAGGACATGATGGCCCCCCAAGGACAGACGGTCGCCTACGCCGAGGTGGCGACGCCGGTGGGCTCGTTCGTGCTGGCCGTCACCGAGGTCGGCCTGGTCGCGACGGGCTGGGGGTCCCGGGCGCGGCCGGCCGGCCACCTCGGCCTGGCTGAAGTTCATGATGCGGATCGTACGGCCTCGGCCGTCGCCGAGCTGAACGCTTATTTCGCCGGCGAGCTGAAGGTCTTCGAGACCCCCATCGACTGGCGGCTGATGTCCGGATCCCGGCTGCAGGTGCTCCAGACCCTGCACCAGGTCCCGTACGGCACCGTCGTCACCTACGGCGAGCTGGCCGCGCGCAGCGGCTCCAAGGTGCCCGCGCGCGGCATCGGCTCGATCATGGGCGCCAACCCGATCCCGATCTTCGTGCCCTGCCACCGCGTCATCGCGGCGGGCAACGGCCTGGGCGGCTTCAGCGGCGGCGAGGGCGTGGAGACCAAGCGCCGGCTGCTGACCCACGAGGGCTACCTGCAACCGACACTGCTCGACCTCTAGCACACTGGTCTGTGTGCGCCAGCAGCCAGTCATCGCCGTCGTGGGTCCCACGGCGGCCGGAAAGTCCGATCTCGCCGTCGATCTCGCCCTCCGGCTGGGAGGGGAGTGCGTCAACGCCGACTCCATGCAGCTCTACCGCGGCATGGACATCGGCACGGCCAAGCTGACCATGGCCGAGCGGCGCGGGGTGCCCCACCACCTGCTGGACGTCTGGGACGTCACGGTCACGGCCAGCGCGGCCGAGTACCAGAAGCTGGCCAGGGCGGTGATCGACACCGTCGAGGTGCCGGTGCTGGTCGGCGGCAGCGGCCTCTACATCAGGGCGGCCATCGACGAGCTGGACTTCCCCGGCACGGACCCGGAGATCAGGGCCCGGCTGGAGGCCGAGCTCGTGGAGCGCGGCCCGGCCCCGCTCTACGAGCGCCTGCGGGAGCAGGACCCCGCCGCCGCGGCGGCCATCCTGCCGAGCAACGGCCGCCGGATCGTGCGCGCCCTTGAGGTGATCGAGCATTCCGGGCGTCCGTTCTCGGCGTCCATGCCGTCCTATGACGCCGTCTACCCGAGCGTGCAGATCGGCCTCGACGTGCCCAGACCCGAGCTGGACGAGCGGATCGCGATCAGGGTGGCGCGCATGTGGGAGGGGGGCCTGGTCGAGGAGGTGCGGAGCCTGCTCGGGCAGGGCCTGGCGGAGGGGCGCACGTCGAGCCGGGCGCTCGGATACGCCCAGGTCATCCGCTTCCTGGAGGGGGAGTGGAGCGAGGAGCGGGCGATCGAGGAGACGATCAGGACCACCAGGAGGTTCGCCCGCCGCCAGGAGTCGTGGTTCCGCCGCGATCCCCGGGTGCGCTGGCTGCCCTACGACGCGTCCGACCTGCTGGAGCGGTCCCTCGCGCTCATCGCCGCACGGCCATGCGGGTAAACTTCGGTAATGCGTTTTCTCAAGGGGCACGGCACCGAGAACGATTTCATCATCCTGCCTGATCTCGACGACACGGCGGACGTCTCCGCCACGCTCGTCGCGATGATCTGCGACAGGAGGGCCGGGATCGGGGCGGACGGCGTGCTCAGAGTGGCGCGCACCAAGCTGCACCACGAGGTGGCCGAGCAGGCGTCGGCGGCCGAGTGGTTCATGGACTACCGCAACGCCGACGGCAGCATGGCCGAGATGTGCGGCAACGGCGTGCGGGTGTTCGCCCGCTACCTGATCGACAACGGGCTGGTGGACTCGACGGACTTCGCGGTGGCGACCAGGGGCGGCATCCGCAGGATCAGCGTGGAGCCCGAGGGCGACATCAGGGTCGACATGGGCAAGCCCGTGGTCCTCGGCGAGAGCGTCGCGAACGTCGGCGGCCAGGAATACGTCGGGCTCCGCGTCGACATGGGCAACCCCCACCTGGCCTGCGCCATCGGCGATCCGGTGGTCCAGCTCGACCTTGCCCACCAGCCGGGCTTCGACCCCGGCGTCTTCCCCACGGGCGTCAACATCGAGCTGTTCAACCCGGTCGGCGTCAGCCGCGCCGTCATGCGCGTCTTCGAGCGCGGCTCGGGCGAGACCCGTTCCTGCGGCACGGGCGCGGTGGCCACGGCCGTCGCCGCCGCCCACCTGTCGGGCGACACCACCGGCTCCTGGAAGGTCGAGGTCACCGGCGGCACGCTGACGGTCACCCTCGACGACGACACGAGCTACCTTTCCGGCCCCGCGGTCATCGTGGCCAGCGGCGAGCTGATGCTTGCAGAATAAGGTTCTCCTGGGAGATGCTGGGTCTGTCTCACGAACCGAGGGGTGGACATGGCTGACCCACGCACCACCGCAGCCCAGGTCAAGGCGCCGATAGGCCAGTTCGGCGGCGGGTTCATGATCTCCCGAGAGGCCAAGGCCGTCTGCGAGGAGTACTCCCTCGGCGCCCGCGAGTTCTACTTCAGGGGCCGCTGCGGCGTGCTCGGCGAGTGCGACGCCGACGTGGTCGACTCGGTGGCCGTCTTCTTCCCGCCGGAGCACGTCGAGGCGAGCTGGAACGGCGGCCGCAAGATCGCCGTCGAGCGCGCCGTCGAGCTCTACGCCGAGGTGTGCCGGGCCTGGGGCAGGCGCAAGCTGGGCGGCTACGAGGGCTGCGCCAGGATCGCCGAGCTGCTGGAGCCGGTCGTGGCGCGGGCCCCGTCCGCCGGCGCCCCGCTGTTCGCCGGCTGGCGCGCGGTGCCGCTGCCGGACGACGCGCCCGCGCGGGCCGTCCAGCTCATGCACGTCGTACGCGAGCTGCGCGGCGGCCTGCACGCCAACGCCGTGATCGCGGCCGGTCTGAGCCCGCTGGAGGCCACGCTCGCCACCGGCCACGACGCCACCCCGTTCGGGCAGACGACGGGCGAGATGATCGCCAAGTTCTTCACCTGGCCCGAGCCCTACACCACCCCCGGCCCCGAGGTCGTGGCACGGCGGGCGGTTGTGGAGGAAGTGACCGACGATTTGATGGCCACGGTGTTTTCGGCTCTCGACGACGGCGAATCGGATGAGCTGATCGAGCTTCTGCGTTTTGGGCACGCCCGTTGACCTGGCAGACTGACTCCCCATGGACGTGGACATCTGGGCCTGGGTCGGCGATACCCAGCAGCAGCTTTCCGAGGCGGGCAATGTCGGCCTCGCCATGGCGCTGGGAGACCTACCCGCACAGGCCTATGAGGGCCGTTACCCGCAGCTCGACGTCATGGCCCCGGCTATCGCGCAGCAGGCCGAGACCTTGGAGCTGCCCTGGCTCGAGTTCTACACCCGCTACTGGCACCTGGTCGGCCGTGTGGGCGACCGGGCGCAGGGCGCGGTCGCGATCGACGACGCGCAGCAGTTGCTGACGTTCGCCCAGCGCGAAGACGTCCGTGAGTGCCCCGCCGCTCCGGCGGCGGTCGAGGCGCTCGCCATCACCTGGGCCAACACCGACGGCCCCGGCTACGCCAGTGAGCGCCTGGAGACATTGGGCGCCGCCCTTGAGGGCATGAGCCCTGACAAGCCCGCCTTCGGCGGCCTGGTGACGCAGTATGTCGCCGCCCTGGTCGACGCGGGCAAGCCGGGCGAGGCCGTGAGCTACGCCGAGTCCGCCGTCGAGCGGCTGCGGGGCGCGGGCCGCGAGGCGAGCTGGGAGCTCGGCGCCGAGAGCGCCCGCGCGCTGCTCGCCGCCGGCCGCGCCGCTGACGCGCTCGACGCGCTGCAGGCCGCGGCCGGGTTCCAGGCCGACGACCCGGTGGCCAAGGAGCACCGCGACGGCGTGCGGCGGGCCCTGATCCTGGCCACGCTCGACCGCACCGCCGAGGCCGTCGACGCGCTGCCCGACCTCGACGTGGTCGGCGAGCACCCGCGGGTGTTCGTCGAGTGGTCGCAGGCGGTGGCCAAGCTGGCGAGCTCCTCGCAGATCACCAACACCTGGCAGCTCGGCCGCGTGCTCCGCCAGTGGATGGACTATTTCGGCATGATGGGCGGCTACCGCGCCCGGGTCGACCTCGCGCTGGTCGCCGGCGAGCTGGCCCTCGCCCGGCAGGGCGTGTGGCAGGCCAGGCTGCTGGCCGACGTCGCCGAGTCCGGCGCCGCCGAGCTGCGCGGTGAGGCGCCGGCCGCGCGCATCGCCGAGCTGCGCGCCGCCGCCGACGCCGCCACCGAGGCCGCGCCCCCCGGCCCGCTGGAGGAGCGCGTCGGCCTCTTCGACGCGGCCGACGGCTTCAACGCCGACCCGGAGAAGTGGGTGGGCTGGCTGGCGCCGCTGTCCGGCCAGGACATCGAGGCCACCCGCCGCCACACCACCACGCTCGGCTTCCTCGGCTATCCGGCCACCGGCGCCGACATCTACTGGAAGTTGCTGGTCGACTCCGGCGACATCGCCACCGCCGACAGCGATGACGTGGCCTACCTGACGACGCTGCTCATCGAGGCCCGCCAGGACGAGCGGCTGGAGCAGATGGCCGCGCTGCTGCCGCACGCCGAGCAGCACCTCGCGCTGGCCAGGCTGCACAGCGCCCGCGAGCACTGGGCGGAGACCGTCGACCACGCCGAGCACGCCGTCGCGGCCGGGGCGGGCGTCGACGCCCGCCGTCTGCTGTCCAGCGCCGCCCAGCAGGTCGACGCCAACGCCAGGGCCGCCGAGGTGCTGCTGGAGGTGCTCGACGAGCTCAGCGACGAGGATGTCTGGCGGATGATCGTCATGGCCACCTCGGCGGAGGACTGGGCGACCGTGCGCAAGGGCGCGGCCAAGATCGGCATGCCGATCCAGTCTGCGGAGGGCCCGATCGAGGAGGAGATGGGCCTCATCAGGGTCATCCTCCCCGCGCCCGACGGCGGCCAGCGGCAGGTGTTGTCGATCCGCACCGGCCCGGCCACCGCCCGGCTGGCCCTCCCGCAGCCGCGCGGGATGGACTACAACGCCGGCGACCTCGTCGTGTTCGACCCGCAACTCCTGGAGCCGGTGCCGGAAGACCCCCAGGAGCAGCAGAGCTTCGTGCCGCCGTTCGCCGCGGTGCGCATCCTGCGCCCTGGTGGCTACACCAGCTTCTTCTTCGACGGCGCCGCGCCGAGCGAGGAGGACTGGGCGGAGTTCACCGAGGTCATGGCCGAGCGCGGCTGGCCCATGTGGGTCTACAGCGACGAAAACTACACCGTCACCCATCCGAGCAGCGGCGAGTCGCTGCCGGGCGTGTTCGGCTGGGTCGCGGTCCCGCCGGACGTGGCGCCCGCTGAGGTCGACGCGCTGCTCGACGACGCCACCGAGCGCTGGGTGCACCCGCTGGCCTGGCTCGACCTGGCGCGCGAGATCGACGTCGAGATCGAGCGGCACGAGCGGATCGTCAAGGAATACGGGCTCTGACATGCTGGAGCGCTTCGGTCTCGACGGCAAGGTGGCCATCGTCACCGGAGCCTCCGCCGGGCTGGGTGTGGCCTTCGCCCGGGGCCTGGCGGCGGCGGGCGCCGACGTCGTGATCGGCGCCCGGCGGATGGACCGGCTGGAGGAGACACGGCGGCTGGTCGAGGAGACCGGCCGCCGGTGCCTGGCCGTGCAGACCGACGTGTCGCTGCCGCAGGACTGCGACGCGATCGTGGCGGCGGCCGTCGAGGAGTTCGGCCACGTCGACGTGCTGATCAACAACGCGGGCATCGGCGCCGCCGTGCCCGCGCTGCGGGAGACGCCCGAGGAGTTCCGGCAGGTCATCGAGATCAACCTGCACGGCACCTACTGGATGGCGCAGGCCTGCGCGCGGGTGATGCGCCCCGGCTCGTCGATCGTCAACATCGGCAGCGTGCTCGGCGAGACCACGGCCGGGCTGCCGCAGGCCGCCTACAGCGCGTCCAAGGCGGCGGTGCTCGGGCTCACCCGTGACCTGGCCCAGCAGTGGACCGGGCGGCGCGGGATCCGGGTCAACTGCCTGGAGCCGGGCTTCTTCTCCTCGGAGATGACCGAGCAGTACAAAGCGGGCTACCTGGAGCAGATGACGCAGTCGCGGGTGGTCATGGGGCGGCCCGGCGATCCCGCCGAGCTGGTGGCGGCGGCGGTCTTCCTGGCGAGCGACGCGTCGTCGTACATCACCGGGGTGACGCTGCCGGTGGACGGCGGGATCCTGATCACCTAGCCGTCACTTCAGGAGATCGTGCTGGGCGGCGAGGTAGCCGGCGTGGAAGCGGGTCCTGGCTCCCAGGCGCTCGCACAACACCTGGACGCGGCGCTGCACCGTGCGCGGGCTGAGGCCGAGCTGCCGGGCGATGGCGTCGTCCTTCATGCCGCCCGCGAGCAGCGCCAGCACCTCCGTGTCCGCGGCCTGCGGCCACACCTCCGGCTCCAGGGCCTCCTCGGTGGCCAGGCGGAGCGGCACGGCCGCCCGCCACAACGTCTCGAACAGCCCGACCAGCGCGTCCAGCAGCGCCGACGGGTGCACCACGAGGGCGCTCTCCACGGCGCGGTCCTCGTCGGAGACCAGGGGCAGGATGGCGGTGTGGCCGTCGGCGATGGCCAGCTTGACCGGCACCTGGCCGAGCCGGGCGCGCTCGCCGTCGGCGATGGCGCGGCGTGTGTGGGCCAGCATGCCAGGCTGCTCGAACGCCTGCGCGCTGTAGATCCCGCGGGTGGGCGCTCCCTGGCGGGCCGCCCGCTGCCGGTTCTCCTGGTCGTCGCTGATGTCCACCGCGTACGGCGGATGCACCAGCACCAGCATCTCCCGGCCGGCGTTCCGTTCGAGCTGCAGATAGCGGCGGGCCACGGCGTCGCGCCCGGTCACCACCTCCAGCACCTCCTCCGGATGCGGCCCGCTGCGCTCGGCGACCTCGGTGGCCAGCAGCGCGGCGGCGGCCCTGCTGTGGGTGAGCTCCTCCTGGCGGCGGGCGACGAGGATGTCGATGGCGACGTTGGGCGGTGTGGCGACCAGCCGCAGCGGCCGGCCCGCCACCCGGGAGATCAGCCCGAGATCCTCCAGCCGGGGCAACATGCGGCGGATGGCCGCCGCCGACGAGCCGGTCTCGGTGGCGAGCCGACTCAGCGTGGCGGGCCCGTGCCGGAGCAGCGCGCGGTAGGCGCCTTCCTCGGCGACGGTGACGCCGAGACCCTCAAGTAAGCGCCGCTGCGCCATGTCGCCTCTTTCTGACCTGCCATGATCCGGATTCAGCGTACGGGGGGCCGCGTCCGGCGGTCCACCACGGGGTGCCCGCGCTCTTGTTCCTCGATGGGCGGAGCTTTATGGTCGTTGCGTAGTCCGGTGTGTGTTGCGTATTAAGGAACAACCGGAGGCATCATGAGTCGGCCCCGTCTGGTGATCGTGGGGGCGGGGATCGTGGGCTGCGCCCTCGCCGACGAGCTCGCCGAGCGGGGGTGGAGCGACGTCACCGTCGTCGACCAGGGCCCGCTCTTCGCGGCCGGAGGCTCCAGCTCCCACGCGCCCGGCCTCGTCTTCCAGACCAACCCGTCGAAGACGATGACCGAGTTCGCCGCCTACACCGTCGCCAAGTACACCGGCCTCGGCGCGGAGTGTTTCCGCCAGGTCGGCGGCCTGGAGGTGGCCACCACCGAGGAGCGCCTGACCGACCTGCGCCGCAGGCACGGCTGGGCCGAGTCGTGGGGGGTACCGGGCAGCCTGCTCGACCCCGGCGAGTGCGCGGCGTTGTGGCCGCTGCTCGACCGGGACAAGGTGCTCGGCGGCTTCCACGTGCCGGGCGACGGCCTGGCGGCGGCGGTCGCGTGCGGGCGGGCGCAGGCGGCGCGGGCCACCGAGCGCGGGGCCAGGTTCCTGCCGGGGCACACGGTGGTGGGCATCGACCAGCGGGGCGGCCGGGTCACCGGCGTCGCGGTCGTGACCTCGGGCGAATACCGGACGATCCCCGCCGACGTGGTGGTCTGCGCGGCCGGCTTCTGGGGCCCCTCGATCGGGAAGATGGCCGGGCTGACCGTGCCGCTGCTGCCGCTGGCCCACCAGTACGCCAAGTCCGGCCCCCTGGCGCCCCAGCCGGAGGGCCCGATCCTCCGTCACCAGGACCGCGACCTGTACTTCCGCCGGCACGGCGACCGCGTCGGCATCGGCTCCTACGCCCACCGCCCCATGCCGGTAGCCCAGGCCGAGATCGGCCCCAAAAGCACCACGATGCCGTCGGTGCAGGCGTTCACCGAGGACGACTTCGAGCCTGCCTGGCGCGACGCGGTCGAGCTGCTGCCCGCGCTCGGCGAGTCCAAGTACGAGGACGGCATCAACGGGATCTTCTCCTTCACCCCCGACGGCTTCCCGCTGATCGGCGAGGCGCCGCACCTCGACGGGTTCTGGGTGGCCGAGGCCGTCTGGGTGACGCACTCGGCCGGGGTGGCGCGGGCGCTGGCCGAGGTGCTCGTGGACGGGCGGTCGAGGATCGACCTGCACGAGTGCGAGCTCAACCGGTTCGAGCAGGCCCAGCTCTCGCCCGCGTTCGTCGAGGAGCGCGGCAAGCAGAACTTCGTCGAGGTCTACGACGTCATCCATCCGCTGCAGCCGATGGAGTCGCCGCGGCCGCTGCGGACGAGCCCGTTCCATCCGCGGCAGCGGGAGCTGGGGGCGTTCTTCCTGGAGGGGGCGGGGTGGGAGCGGCCGCACTGGTTCGAGGCGAACGTGTTGCTGCTGGAGGATCTCGTCCGGCGGCGCAGGGCCGAGTTCGCCGACGTTCCCGAAGAGGCGCGGGGCATGGCCGTCGAGCCGTTCCTCGGCACGGCGGCGCAGCGGGGTGAGTGGGCCTCGCGTTACTGGTCGCCGGTCGCGGCCGCCGAGTCCTACGCGACCAGGGAGCAGGTCGCGCTCTACGACATGACCCCGCTCAAGCGGATCGAGGTCAGCGGGCCCGGCTCGGTGGCGTTCCTGCAGCGCATGACCACGAACAACGTCGACAAGAAACCCGGCTCCGTCACGTACACGCTGCTGCTGGACCAGGGGGGCGGCGTCCGCTCCGACCTCACGGTGGCGCGGGTGGCCGAGGACGTGTTCCAGGTCGGCGCGAACGGCAACCTGGACCTCGACTGGCTGTCCAGGCACGCCTCCGGCGGGGTGCGGGTGCGTGACCTGACGCCGGGCACCTGCTGTGTGGGCGTGTGGGGGCCGCGGGCCAGGGAGCTGGTGCAGGGGCTCACGGACATGGACATGTCACACGAGGGCTTCCGCTACTTCAGTTGCCGGTCCGGATATATCGGGCATGTGCCGGTGCTCGCCCTGCGGGTCTCGTACGTGGGCGAGCTCGGCTGGGAGCTCTACACCAGCGCCGACCTGGGGCTCAAGCTCTGGGACACGCTGTGGTCGGCGGGGTCGCCGGTGGCCGGGGGCCGGGCCGCGTTCAACAGCCTGCGGCTGGAGAAGGGGTATCGGCTCTGGGGCGTGGACATGACGACCGAGCACAACCCGTACGAGGCCGGGCTGGCCTTCGCCGTCAAGGCGGACAAGGACTTCATCGGCCGCGACGCCCTGCCCGCCGCGCCCGCCGACATCACGCGCAAGCTCGTGCCGCTGCTCTGCACCGAGGTGGTCATGGGCAAGGAGCCGGTCCGGCACGGGGGACGCACGGTCGGGTACGTCACCAGCGCGGCCTACGGCCACACCATCCACCGCCCCATCGCCTACGCCTGGTTGCCGATCGACCTGGCCCAACCCGGGACGCATATCGACATTTCATACTTCGGCCGCCGGGTTCCCGCGCAAGTCGCCGCAGAGCCCCTGTTCGACCCCGGGATGGAGAAGATCAGACGTTGACCCACCCCGACTTCCTCTGGCGCAACCCCGACCCCGAACCGGCCTACGACGTGGTGATCGTGGGCGGCGGCGGCCACGGCCTGGCGACCGCCTACTACCTGGCCAGGAACCACGGCCTGACCAACGTCGCCGTCCTGGAGAAGGGCTGGCTGGCCGGCGGGAACATGGCCCGCAACACCACGATCATCCGCTCCAACTACCTGTGGGACGAGAGCGCCGCGATCTACGAGCACTCGCTGAAGTTGTGGGAGGGGCTGAGCGCGGAGCTCGACTACGACCTGAGCTTCAGCCAGCGCGGCGTGCTCAACCTGGCGCACAACCTGAGCGACGTGCGCGAGGGCCGCAGAAGGGTCAACGCCAACCGGCTGAACGGCGTGGACGCCGAATGGCTGGACGCCGACGAGGTCAAGAAGTTCTGCCCGGTCATCAACGTCTCCGCCGGCGCCCGCTATCCGGTCATGGGTGCCACGCTGCAACGCCGGGCGGGCATCGCCAAGCACGATCACGTGGCGTGGGCGCTGGCCCGCAAGGCGGACGCGTACGGGATCGACCTGATCCAGGGCTGCGAGGTCACCGGATTCCAGCTCAGCGGCGGCCGGGTGACGGGCGTGACGACCTCGCGCGGGCCGATCGCGGCGGGAAAGGTGGCGCTCGCCTCGGCCGGGCACACCTCCGTGCTCGCCGAGCGGGCCGGGCTCCGGCTGCCGCTGCAGTCGCATCCCCTCCAGGCGCTGGTGTCGGAGCTGCTGGAGCCGGTGCTCGACTGCGTGGTCATGTCGAACGCCGTGCACGTGTACGTCAGCCAGGCCCACAAGGGCGAGCTGGTCATGGGGGCGGGCATCGACGCCTACAACTCCTACGGGCAGCGCGGCGGCGTGCACGTCATCGAGGCGCAGATGGCGGCGGCGCTGGAGCTGTTCCCGATCTTCAGCCGGGTGCGCGTGCTGCGGACGTGGGCCGGGATCGTGGACGTCTCACCCGACGCCTCGCCCATCATCGGACCGACCCCCGTGGCGGGCCTCTACGTCAACGCGGGCTGGGGCACCGGCGGGTTCAAGGCCACCCCCGGCTCCGGCTGGGTCTACGCCCACACGCTCGCCTGTGATCGGCCGCATCCGCTGGCGGAGCCGTTCGGACTGGACCGGTTCACCACGGGAGCGCTCATCGACGAGCACGGCGCGGCGGCGGTGGCGCACTGATGTTGCTGATCGACTGCCCGCACTGCGGCCCCCGCGACGAGAACGAGTTCTGCTACGGCGGCCAGGCCGGGATCGCCTACCCCACGCGCGAGCTGCCCGACGAGGAGTGGGCCGCGTACGTGTTCCTGCGCGACAACCCCAAGGGCTGGTTCCACGAGCGCTGGTTCCACGTGCACGGCTGCCGGACCTGGTTCGCCGTCGAACGGCACACGGTCACCCACGAGATCCGGAAGGCGCCATGAGGTTCACGTTCGACGGCCGTCCGCTGCGCGGCGAGCCGGGTGACACGCTGGCCGCCGCGCTGCTGCGCAACGGCGTGCGGGTGGTGGGCCGCAGCGTCACGCTCGGGCGTCCGCGCGGCGTCTTCACCGCCGGTCCCGAGGAGCCGAACGCCCTGGTCCGGGTCGGCGCCGACCCGATGCTGGCGGCCACGACCGTGGAGCTGCGCGACGGGCTGGAGGCGTGGAGCCTGCGCGGCAAGGGCCGGGTGGACCTCGACGCGGCCGACGATCGGCGGTGCGACAAGGCGTACCTGCACGCAGACGTCCTGGTCGTCGGCGGCGGCCCCGCCGGGCTGGCCGCCGCGGTCGCGGCCGGGCGGACGGGCGCGCGGGTGATCCTCGTGGACGACCAGCCGCGGCTCGGCGGCGACCTGCTGAACGGCCGGGTCCTGCTGGACGGCGCGCCCGCGCTGGACTGGGTCGGCGGGCTGAGCATGCCCGCGCGGATCCTGACCAGGACCACGGCCGTCGGCTACTACGACCACAACTACGTGGTGGCCGTGGAGCGCCGGGCGGGCGGGGAGCGGCTCTGGCACATCAGGGCCCGCCGCGTGGTGCTGGCCACGGGGGCGCACGAGCGCTCGATCGCCTTCCCGGGCAACGACCGGCCCGGCGTGATGCTGGCCTCGGCCGCCCGCGCCTACGCCAACCGGTACGGGGTGCCGCCGGGGCGGCGGGCCGTGGTGTTCGCGTGCGCGGACTCCGGTTACGAGGCGGCTCGGGACCTGGTGGCGGCCGGGGTGACGGTGCTCGCGGTGGTGGATCCGCGCGCCGCCGGGCTGCCCGTGGACGGTGTGGAGGTGCTCACCGGCCAGGTCGTCACCGGCACCGTCGCGGACGGCGAAGGGGCGCTGGCGGGCGTCGAGGCCGGCGACCGGCGCTTCGAGGCCGACCTGCTGGCCGTCGCCGGCGGCTGGAACCCCGCCGTGCACCTGTTCAGCCAGTCGCAGGGGCGGGTCAGGTACGACGAGGGGGTGCGCGCGTTCGTGCCGGGCGTGTCGGCGCAGGCCGAGCGGTCCGCCGGGGCGTGCAGAGGTCTGTACGGGACACGCGAGGCCATCGCGGACGGCTACGCCGCCGGCGCGGAGGCGGCCGAGCTGGCACTCGGCGGCGGGCCGGCGGACACGTCCGCCTTCGAGGCGCCCGAAGGTCTTCGGGTGCCTGAGACCGGCGAGCGCGCCCTGCGGCCGCCGGCGGCGTTGTGGTCGGTGGCGGGCGCCTCCGGCGAGCCGGCCTTCGTGGACCTCCAGCGGGACGTGACCGTGGCCGACCTGACCAGGGCCACGGGCACCGGGATGCGCTCGGTGGAGCACGTCAAGCGCTACACCACCGCGGGCACCGGCGCCGACCAGGGCAAGACCTCGGGCGCCGCCGTCGTGGGCGTCATGTCCGCCCTGCTCGGCGCCGAGCCGGGCCAGGTCGGCACCACCACGTTCCGGCCTCCGTACACGCCGGTGTCCTTCGCCACCCTGGCGGGACGGGACCGCGGTGCCCTGTCCGACCCCGTCAGGACCACCGCCATGCATGACGCGCACGTCGCGCGGGGCGCGGTGTTCGAGGACGTCGGCCAGTGGAAACGCCCGTGGTACTTCCCCGAGGACGGCGAGCCGATGGAGGCGGCCGTGCGGCGCGAATGCCACGCGGCCCGCACCGGCGTGGCCGCCATGGACGCCTCCACACTCGGCAAGATCGACATCAGGGGCGCGGACGCGGGCGTGTTCCTCGACCGGATCTACACGAACCTGTACTCCACCCTGGCCGTCGGCGCCTGCCGCTACGGACTGATGTGCACGGCGGACGGGATGGTGTTCGACGACGGCACCACCACCAGGCTCGCCGAGGACCGCTTCCTGATGACCACGACCACCGGCAACGCCGCCGCCGTGCTCGACTGGCTGGAGGAGTGGCGGCAGACCGAGTGGCCGGACCTGGACGTGTCGTTCACGTCCGTCACCGACCACTGGGCGACCGTGGTCGTCGCCGGTCCTCGTGCCCGGCGCGTCCTCGCGGTCGTCGCGCCGGGCGCCGCCGAGCTGGCCTTCATGCGGTACGTGGAGTGCGACGTGCTCGGTGTGCCCGGGCGGGTGTTCCGGATCAGTTTCTCGGGCGAGCTGGCGTACGAGGTGAACGTGCCGTGGCCGTACGGCAGGGCGGTGTGGGCGGCGGTGCTGGACCTCGGGGCGGTGCCGTACGGGACCGAGACCATGCACGTGCTGCGGGCCGAGAAGGGCTTCGCGATCGTCGGCCAGGAGACCGACGGCACCGTCACCCCGCAGGACCTCGGCATGTCGTGGATCGTCTCCAAGCGCAAGCCGGACTTCGTCGGCAAGCGCTCCCACGCCCGGCCCGACACCGCGAAGGACGGCCGCAAACGCCTGGTCGGCCTGCTGCCCGACGACCCGTCGGCGCTGGTGGAGGAGGGCGCGCAGCTCCTCGCGGCGGGTGACCTGCCGATGATCGGCCACGTCACCTCCAGCTACGCCAGTGCCGCGCTGGGCCGGACGTTCAGCCTGGCCCTGGCCAGGAACGTGACGCCCGGGGATCGGCTCACGGCGGTGTCCGGGGGAGGGCGGCACGCCGTGACCGTCGTGGAGCCGGTCTTCTACGATCCGGAGAACGCCCGCCGCGACGGCGAGCCTCTGACCGCGCCGCCCGCCCCCTGGACGGGGGCGTGCCGGGCGGAGAGTCCGGCCGCGGCCTTCGCCGCCCGGTTCTCCGCCGTGGGCGGCCCGTCGGTACGCCTGCGCGAGGTGGCGTTCGAGCCCATGTGGGAGGTACGGGGCAACGACCCGGGTATGGGGCTGCGACTGGGACCGTCTTGGTGGCTCATTTCCGGAAATGTCGCCCCCGGGCCTGGATGGGTGGACGTGTCGGGCCAGCGGACGATCCTGGAGCTCTCCGGCCCGTCCGCGTACGAGATCCTGATCACCGGCTGTCCCATCGACCTGCACCCGTCGGCGTTCCCCGGCCACGCCCAGACCCTGCTGGCCAAGACGCCGGTCCTCCTGGAGCGGCGGGACGCCGACGTCTTCCGCGTCTACGTCAGGTCATCGTTCACGAAATATCTGGCAGAGTGGCTTCTCGACGCGATCTTGGCGTTATAGGACCATTTTTGGGCACTGGCTATACCTAGACTTTACGAAAACCGAGGTCTGGGGGTACACGTGCGGGTTCGGGCGTTTATGGCCGGTCTGGCCGCCATCACGATGTTGGCCGGCTGTGGCGAACTCGACGCGCAGTCGACCAGCCCCAAGACGTCGAAGTCGTCGAAGTCCGACACCGCGTCGGTCTCCGACGCCCGCAAGAAGCTCAAAGAGCTCACCGTCAAGGGTCGCGCCGCGAAGACCGGCTTCGACCGCGACGAGTTCGGCCCCGCCTGGTCCGACGTGGACCACAACGGCTGCGACACCCGCAACGACATCCTCAAGCGCGACCTGGACGACGAGAAGTTCAAGGCCGGAACCCACGACTGCATCGTCCTGAGCGGCACACTCAAAGACCCGTACAGCGGCAAGACCATCGACTTCAAGCGCGGTCAGGACACCAGCATGGACGTCCAGATCGATCACCTGATCCCGCTGTCGGACGCCTGGCAGAAGGGCGCGCAGCAGTGGTCGGAGACCGAGCGCAAGGAGTTCGCGAATGACCCGTTGAACCTGATGGCGGTGGACGGCCCGCTCAACGGCCAGAAGAGCGACTCCGACGCCGCCACCTGGTTGCCGCCGCGCAAGGCGTACCGCTGCGCCTACATCGCCCGCCAGATCGACGTGAAGACGAAGTACAAGGTCTGGGTGACCTCGGCGGAGAAGGACGCGATGGAGACCGTCCTGGAGAGTTGCTGACGGCGCGGATGAGCGCCTCCGCCCTCGGCGCCGTGAGGGCAGGACGCGGGCCTGCCCTCACGGCGCGGATCAGTCGTCGTCGCCGCTGTCGTCGTCCGTGCCGGCCTGCTTCGTCTCGCGGTCGGTGACCGCGCTCGTGGCGGCGTCCACGTTCAGCTCGTGCTGCTGCGTGCCGTTGGTGAGCTCGACCTCCCACACGTCCGGCTGCGTGCCGCGCCGGTCGTAGTCGAGCTCGCTGACCCAGGACCCCGGCACCTCCTTGAGCGCGACCTGAACGGCCTGCTCCGCCGTGACCTTGGGCGCCACCGCCGTGGGGGAGGTGGCAGCGGGCGCGGAGGGGGAGGGGGAAGGGGCGGCGGCCGCGTAGGCGACGCCTCCGCCCGCGACGGGTACGACGAACCCGGCACCGGCCACGATGATTCTCTTTGAGATCTGCATGACCTCACGACACCGCGAATGCCGGTAACCGCGCGCTAAGCCGTGGTTAAGGTCACCTTCAGCGAGCCCGTCCGTTCCCGAAGAACAGACAGACGGCAGCCGCTCGGTTACCCTCCGGGTATGTCCGACGATGACGACGAAGCCCCGCCCGTCTGCGGCACCTGCCTGGGAGCGCAGGGCGAGTGGATGGAGCTGAACGGCAAGCAGGACCGGCAGAGCAGGTGGGTGCCCTGCGGCACCTGCGGCGGGTCGGGCCGGGCGTGACCGACGACATCGCCTGCCCCCAGTGCGAAGGCCGGCGCGGCGAGCTGCTCGGCAAACTGTTCCTCGCCTGCACCTTCTGCGGCGGGCTCGGCTGGGTCGGCGGCGACAACGAGCCCGCCCGGCACCAGGCGAAGCCGCCCCCGCAAAGCGCCGTCAACCACCCGGTGTGGAACGACCCGTGGATCGCGGCCATGATCGACTGCCGCTACTGCCTCGGCTCCCGGCGGATGGCGCACATCGATGAGGATGCGGGCACGCTCATCACCGCCCCATGCCCCTGCGCCGACGACAAGCCGTCCAACAACAAAGGCCCGGGAGCACCACCCCGCGTATGACGCGCTGCCGTTGGGCCCGCCGACCCAGGGGAAGTTTCTTCAAGATTTCTAAGAAACCCTACAGATCTGATCTCACTCTCGGCGTAGCGTCGACAACACACAGCTACCGACGCTGGAAGGCGCTCCCATGGCGAGCACAGAGAAGATCGACGAAGCGCGGCGGGCGGTCGCGAACCGCCTCAAGGAAATGCGGGCCGGCGCCACCCTCGATGGAGGGAAGCTGACCGGCGAACGCCTCGCCGAGCTCATGGGCTGGGAAGGACGCAAGGCCCGCATCTCGAAGATCGAGAACGGCACTCAGCTTCCGAGCGTGGAAGACATCCGCGCTTGGGCGACCGCATGCGGCGCCGAGCAGGAGATCCCCGACCTGATCGCCCAAGTCCGCGACATCGACAGCATGTACACGGAATGGCGGCGCCTGGAACGAACTGGGCTCGGCCAGATCCAAGAGGCGTTCCTCGGCCTCTACGAGCGCACCACCCAGCTCCGCGTGTGGCAGCACTCCGCGGTTCCCGGCCTCCTTCAGACGGAGGACTACGCCCGCGCCCACCTGTCCACGATCATCGAGTTTCGCGGCATCCCCGACGACCTCGACCGTGCGGTGGCGGCCCGGATGGCGCAGCAGGAGACGCTGACCGGGGCTCGCCGGTTCATGTTCCTGCTCGGCGAGCAGGCGCTCCACACGCCCATGGTCGGTTCGGCCGCGATGAACGAGCAACTCGACGTGCTCACCCGCCACACCCGCGACCACGCGAACGTCTCGCTCGGCATCCTGCCCGGCAATGTACGGCCGCCGGTGATGCCGCCGGAGAACTTCTGGCTGTACGACACGGCGGAGGTTCGCGTGGACGGGGTGGCCGCGCAGTTCCGGATCAAGAAGCCGGACGACATCGCCGTCTACGAGAAGGCGTTCGGCGCGCTCGCGGAGGTGTGCGCGTACGGGGAGGCGGCCCGAACGCGGATCGACGCCGCCCGTCCTGATCTTTAAGAAACTTCACGAAACTTCGTTGAGCTGCCACAGCGCGGCTCTCTAGCGTTTGAGGCGAACCCACCTCGCGGCGGCCAGACACTCGGGGACGCGCCACCCCGGCCTGGTTGCGGCGAGCAACCCACGACTTGCCTCCGTGAGCATTCGCCGTGCAACCCGACCGCATCTTCGACCTGGCGCTGACCCCCGACCATCAGCGAGAGGAACGGGAGCGCCTGCGTGCCCGTCAGCTCGACGTGCTGCGCAGCACCTATCCGGGGTGGGAGATCACCTATCGGCGAGATGCGGCCGGCGGTGAATGGTGGGATGCCGAGCTCCGGCGTGTCATCACCGAACGCATGCTCAACATCGGCGTGGTCAAGACGGTCCACCACCGGGACGCCATCGCCCTGGCGGCGACGCTGTCGTGTCAGGCCGCACTTGTGCACGCCTGCCGGACGCAGATCTGGAACACCTGACGCCGCTCGGCCGTCTGGATTCCCTGACATCAGAACGTGTTCTGCCACAAACTGTCGGCATGAGTCACCTGTCCCGGGACGAACTGCGGGCCTTCACGCTGGAATTGGTGGAGGCGCTTTCCGATGCGGCCGAGTCCGATGTCGACGCCACCACCCAGGAGGTCATCGCGGGCTGGCGAGCCACTGCCAGAATCAAGGCCCATCCCGCACACTACGCCGAGGCTCGCAAGCCCACGAGCGGCGACTTCGGGCCGGTGCAGGTGTCGGTATGAGCGCTTCCCCGCCATGCCGCGCAGCACCGCTGGCACTGGAGCCGGGTCCTAAGGCGTGGTCAGGGTCACCTCCACGCGCGCGCAGCAGCGCGCCGGACGGATGACGCGGTCCCAGGCTGACGGACATCGCGATGCCTTCGGGGGTGTGCGCGAAGACGTTGCCGAGCAGCGCGTCCACGCAGGCCGCGAGATCCTCGGCCTCCACCGCGACCGGCAGCGGCGCGGAGGGCAGGGAGAGCGACACCTCCCGGCCCTGGTCCTCGGCGAGCACCGACCAGAACCGCACCCGCTCCCGCACCACCATCGCGGCGTCGCACGTCCCGCGATCGGCCGAGCGCTGGCGGGCCTCTGTGATGACCGCGCTGACCGCCCGCTGCAGCGCGTCCACCCGGGTCTGCAGCCGGGCCGCCTCCTCGGCGTCGAGCAGCGACTCGGCGTCGAGCCGCAGGCCCGTCAGCGGGGTCCGCAGGCGATGTGACAGGTCCGCCACCGACTCCCGCTCCGCCGCCAGCAGCGCCAGCCACGCCTCCCGGACGCCCCTCATGAGCTCGGCGTCCGGCACGAACACCCTGATCACGGCCGTGCCCTCGGGCGACTGCGCCGACACCAGGACCTCGCTGCCCCCGGCGGCGGCGGTGACGCTGCGCCCGGTCGCGGCCAGGCGCACCGCGTCGGAGCGGGTCGCGTTCGCGCCGACCGTGCGCTCGCCGGGCAGCGCGCGAGGCCAAGGTCGAGTTCGAGCCGCACGAGGGCGAGGAGATCGAGCTCAAGATCGTCTGTACGGCCGGCCGGCCGGTAGCCCGCACGTCCTGACAATCACGCGGCTTCACAAGTGCGCCGCCACGGGCGATCATCGGGGCGAACCCCTCCGACAGGAAGGAACGCCGATGATCCGTCGCGCGGTCTTAGCCGTCCTCCTCGCCACCGCTGCCGTCGCCGTCGCTTCGACCCCTGCCCAGGCCCGGGTCTGCAAGATCGACCACTACTGCGTCACCACCTGGTACGAGGACGAGACCTACACCACGGTTGCCGGCGTCAAGTACGAGGGCTGCATCGGCGGCGTCTCGTGGGGCACGCGCACCGGCCACGTGACCTTCGAGGAGAACCCCTGCTGACGGCGGATCTCAGCCCTCGGCGCCGAGCGCGGTCTTCGTCAGCTCGGCCTGCCTCCTGATCTGCCCCATGATGATGGGGTTGACCCCCTTCGCCGCGAAGGTGGCGACCATCTGGTCCATGACCGCGTTCGCCCGCTCCAGATCGCCCTGCCGTGCCTCGGCCCTGGCCAGGCGGCGCATCACCAGGTTGAGGGTGATGTTGTCGATGTCGGCCTGCCTGGCCACCGAGGTCAGCAGCTCGATGCCCTGCTTGGGGTCGGGCGGCCGGACGCGCAGCCGCTTGCCCGCCGTCACCGCCTTGAACTCCCGCTCGGCGTTCAGCCCCTTGACCAGCCGGGCGTAGACGGCCAGCGGGTGCTCGCCGTACCTGTCGATCACCTCGTCCAGCGCCTCGTTGCCCGACCGCAGCGCCGGCGAGTCGGAGCCCTGCAGCGAGAACAGCTTGCCCTGCTCCTCGCCCAGCATCAGCTCGGCCACCTGGTGGTCGTCCCGGCCGACCGGGAAACGCACCCGCACCAGGCAGGAGGGGGAGACGATGCGGGAGCCGTCGGCGGCGATGTACTGGGCGCGCACCTGGTACTCGCCGGGCTGCTGGAAGTAGTGCCCGTCGCGGCCGTGCCCGATGTACGCGCTGCGGTACATGGCCGGGTTGCCGGCGTCCAGCCGGATCTCCGGCGAGGTGTCCACGCAGTGCCGCATCATCGGCCGGTACAGCACGGTCCTGCCGCCCGGCTGCGTGATCGACACCTGGGTGAACTCCGTGTCGGGGTGCAGGTGCCCGTGCGTGGAGCGCGGCTCGCCGAGGTAGGAGAGCTTGAACTCGACCACGACCGGCTCGCCGAGCTCGTACGACTCCTTGGGCCGGACCTCCAGCCGCAACCCGGAGAAGTCCTCGACCGGCAACTCGAACGGCTGGATCTCGGCCGCCCCGGTGCCGAACGCGTTCGCGCCCATGGCCACGTCACGGTAGAAGCCGTGCCGCAGGTGCGCCAGCTCCGGATCGGTGAACTGGAACGGGAACGCCGCCCAGTAGCCCTGCTCGCCGCCGGGACGGTAGTTCTGCACGTAGTTCATCCACGACAGGTCGCCGAAGCCGCCGTCCCGGCCGAGCGGCTGCGGCGGGGTGCCGAGGTTCTTCTGCCAGGAGTGCAGCAGGTTGAAGGCGTGCCCGAGCTCGTGCACGTACGTCCGGAGCTGCGCCCGCCGCGCCTGCGGCGTGTCCCCCTTGATCGCGTCGTAGAACACCGCGGACCCCTGCCGCTGGTGCCCGTCGTTGTAGTCGAACATGATCCCCCGGTAGCCGCCCACGTGCTTGCTGGCCACCAGCAGCCACACCCGCCAGGCCGGCGCGTCGCCGAACGCGCCGAACTGCTGCGTCATCGCATGGTGCAGCTCGGCGTCGTCCCACGCCAGATCGGCGCCCGATCCGTCCACCGGGATCACGCCCGGCTCGGCCAGGGTCAGCTCGATGCCCGCCTCCGCGTAGGCCGCGCTCACGCTCAGCTCCCGCACGGGCGACCCGCTCGGGCCCGGCAACGACCCGGTCGGGTACGACACGAACGGCAGGGCCCCCGTCACGGAGTCCTGCTCCAGCAGCACGCTGCGGAAGAACGGCGAGGCGAAGGCCACCTCGTACGGACGTCCCGCCAGCGTGGCGGTCCCGGAGCCGTCGGTGATCGTGACGCTCACGTCGTTCGACACCGTCTCGTAGGTGAAGATCCCCAGGCCCTCGATCCGCACCTCGTCCCCTTCGGCGTGCACGGCGGGGGAGTTGACCACGAACGAGCCCACGTAGGACGTCGTCGCGCCCACCACCGCGAACAGGTCGCCGCTCACCCGCCCGGCGGGCCGGTTGCCGTCGACGTCTACCCGGAGCGCCAGCCGCGAGTCGCCGTCCTGTCCCTGGTACAACCCGCTGATCATGGGAGCTCCCTGGGGGGTCGCTGGGGTTATACCAGGGAACACTTCTCCCGAGGCAGGGGCCTGTCAACGACTCCCGCGAACTTCCAGCGCCGCCAGCAGCTCCTCGGACGCCCTGGTGATCGCCTCCACGGCTTGGTCGAACGCCTCCGCGTTGTGCGCGGCGGGCGCGCGGAACCCGGAGATCTTCCTGACGTACTGCAGCGCCGCCGCGCGCACGTCGTCCTCGGTCACGCTCTCGGTGTACGGGGGCCGCAACGTCTTGATGCTTCTGCACATGCCCTCAACGGTAATAGCCGATCCGCTGGCTTATCTCCCGCGCGCCCCCGGCCAGCAGCTCGCCCACCTCGGGCAGCCGCTCGGGAGTCAGCCGGTAGGACGGCCCCGAGACGCTCACCGCGGCCACCACCGAGCCGTCGCTGCCCCTGACCGGCGCCGCCGCCGCGTTCAGGCCCACCTCCAGCTCCTCCACGGTGGCCGCCCAGCCGCGCTCCCTGATCTGGTCGAGGCCGAGTGCGGCCGCCGAGGTGATCGTGTGCGGGGTGTAGCGCTCCAGCTCGGCGGGCAGCCGCAGGGCGCCGAAGGCCAGCAGCACCTTCCCGCTGGAGGTGGCGTGGGAGGGGGTGCGCTGCCCGACCCAGTTGTGCCCCGAGATCGCCGCGGGGCCGCGCACCTGGCTGATGTTGACCGTGTAGCCGTCCTGCGGCACCGCGATGTTGACGGTCTCGCCGACCGCCTCCGCCAGGCGCAGGCACACGGGTTTGCTCTCGCGGGAGAGGTCGAGCTGGGCCGTGGCCGCGCCGGCCAGCCGCACCACGCCGAACCCGAGCCGGTAACGCCCCCGGTCGCCGCTCTGCTCCACCAGCCCGCCCTGCTCCAGGGCCGCCAGCAGCCGGAACGCCGTGGACTTGTGCACGTCCAGCGCCACCGCGAGATCCGTCACCCGGGTGGCGCCGTCACGGGCCAGGATCTCCAGGATCGCGATGGCCCGGTCGACCGACTGAACCGTCGAGGTGTTGCCCATAGCGCAACAGGATACGTCGCCGGCGGCGCGATGGGCTGTTCAGCCCGCGTCGGCCACAACCGATCAGCCCGCCGCCGGGCTGAGCTCGCCGCCGAAGTCGAGGGCGATCTTGCGCAGGCCCCGCGCCAGGTCGTCGCGGTCGAGCACGTCGATCCGCTCGGCCGGCCCCGACACCGACATCGCGGCGACCACCCGGTCGCCGTCCCACACCGGCACGGCCAGGCAGTGCACGCCCAGCTCCTCCTCGCCCAGGTCCATGGCATAGCCCCGGCCCTTGACGGCGTCGAGCTCGGTGAGCATGGCCGCGAGGTCGGTGATCGTGTTCGGGGTGCGGCGGGGCATGCCCGTGCGCTCGAAGACGGCCATCGCCTCGGCGGCCGGCCGCCCGGCGAGCAGCACCTTGCCCACGGCCGTGCTGTGCGGCAGCACCCGCCGGCCCACCTCGGCGAACATCCGCAGCCGGCGCGGCGAGGGCACCTGCGCCACGTAGACGATGAAGTCGCCTTCGAGCACGGCCAGGTTCGCGGTCTCGCCCGACAGCTCGACCATCTTGGTCAGATAGGGCTGGGCCCACACGCCGACCATGCTCTCGGCGATGCCGCCCAGGCGCACCAGGCCGCCGCCCAGCGCGTAGCGGCGATCCGACTCCTGGCGCACGTAGCCGCGCGCGAGCAGGGTCTGCAGCAGCCGGTGGATGGTCCCGTACGGCAGGCCGGTCCTGGCGGCGATCTCCGACAGGCCCGCCTCGCCGCCGTGCTCCGCCAGGGCCTCCAGCACGTCGAGCGCCCGCTCGACCGACTGCACGCTCACAACGAGACCCCGCGCAGGGAGGCGTCGAGCACCTCGGCCGTGTGCGCCACCCTGATGTCCGCGCCGGCCCGCCGCATGGCCGCGGCGATCTGCATGGTGCAGCCCGGGTTGGCCGAGACCAGCAACTCGGCGCCGGTCGTGCCGACCGCCTGCGCCTTGCGGTCGCCGAGGTCCTGCGCGGCCTGCGGCTGCAGCATGTTGTACGTGCCCGCCGAGCCGCAGCAGATCGCCGACTCGGGGATCTCCCGCAGCTCCAGCTCCGGGATGCCGCCCAGCAACGCGCGCGGCTGCGCCCGGACGCCCTGCGCGTGGGCCAGGTGGCAGGCGTCGTGGTAGGCCACGGTCAGCGGCAGCGGATGCCGTTCGGCGACCGGGCCCAGCTCGGCCAGGTACTCCGACAGGTCGGCGACCCTGAACCCGGGCTCGCGGCCGAGCAGCTCGGCGTACTCCTTCATGGACGAGCCGCAGCCCGCCGCGTTCACCACGACGGTGTCGACCCCGGCGCGCTCGAACGTCCTGACCGTCCTGCGCGCCAGCCGTTCGGCCTGCTCCGCCCGTCCCGCGTGCACGCTGAGCGCGCCGCAGCAGCCCTGACCCTGGGGGATGACCACGTCGCAGCCCTCCAGCGCGAGCACCCGGGCCGTGGCCGCGTTGACCTGCGGAAAGAACTCGCCCTGCACACATCCGGTGAGCATCCCGACCACGGCCCGGCGCTCGCCCCTGGCCCTGACCACGCGCGGCATGCGCTGACGCCGCGTCACGCGCGGCGCCAGGGCCGCCATGGCGCCCAGGCTGGGATGCACCCGGCCGAGGAACGGCGCCATCCGCTCGGCCAGCCACATGCCCGGCCGGAGCAGGCGCAACCGGCGCGGGTAGGGGAACAGGCTGAACACGATCTCGCGCACGGCCCGCTCCTGCGGCTCGCGTACGTGCTCCCGCTCCACCACGACCCTGGTCTGCTCGATCAGCCGGTCATACCGCACCCCGGACGGGCAGGCCGTCACGCAGGCCATGCAGCCCAGGCAGGCGTCGAAGTGCCCGGCCATCTCCGGCGTCATGGGCGTGCCCTCGACGTGCTGCTTCATCAGATGAATGCGCCCGCGCGGCGAGTCCATCTCCTCGCCCCACAACGCGTAGGTCGGGCACGTCGGCAGGCAGAACCCGCAGTGCACGCAGTCGCCGATGAGTTCCGGGTCCATGTCAGATGCCTCCCACGTACCGTCCGGGGGACATCCTGCGCCCGGGATCGAACCGTTCCTTGACCCGCCGCATCAACGGCAGCCCGCTCACCTGCCCCCACCTGTCGACGCTCTCGTACGGCGTGGCGAGCACGTGCACCCGCCCCCCGGCCGTCTCGACCGCCTCCCGGAGCCTGGTCACCAGGGCCGCCAGCGCCCGCTCCCCGGGCGCCTCCCACGACTCCAGCAGCACCCGGCCGGAGACCGGCGACCCCCGCAGCGCCATCCCGGTCGCGGCGGTCGCGTCGAGGACCGCCGCCGTGGCCGAAGGAGGAAAACGCACCTCCACCAGCACGTCGTCCTGCTGGATCAGCCCCCACCACGCCGGTTTGCCCGCGCCGATGGACCCGGCGCCGATCACCTGGCGCAGCGCCTCGGCCCGTGCCCCCGCCGCCGCGCCCTCGACCAGCACCGCCAGGCTCAGCGGCCCGTCCGGGGCGGGCCGGTCGACCTCGACCGCGCTCGGCTCGGCCTGCGAGGCCGCCAGCGCGGCGGTGATGGGCGGCAGCGCGGCGCGATCGACCTCCGCCGTGATCCACACGCGGTCGGCGGGCAGCGGATGCAGGCGGAACGTGGCCTCGGCGATGACGCCGAGCGTGCCGTACGAGCCGGTGAAGAGCTTGCCCAGGTCGTAGCCGGCGACGTTCTTGACCACTTTGCCGCCCGACTTGGCGATCGTGCCGTCGGGCAGCACGACCGTGATGCCGATGAGCAGGTCGCGGGCGCCGCCGTAGCGGAAGGAACGGGGGCCGGGCAGCGCGGCGGCGAGCGTGCCGCCGACGGTCGTGTCCTCGGTGAACGGCACGTCCAAGGCCAGCTCCTGGCCCTGGACGGCCAGCGCGGCCGACAGGGTGTCCATGGTCACCCCGGCCTGCGCGCGCACCACGAGGTCACCCGCGGCGTGCTCCAGGATCTCGTTCATGCAGCACAGGTCGAGCAGCACGTCGCAGCGCTCCGGCGGGCGTCCCCAGTGCAGCTTGGTGCCGCCGCCGGCGGGCACCACCGCCAGGTCCCGCTCGGCGCAGGCCCGGAGCACGGCCGCGACCTCCTCGACCGTCTCCGGCAGCGCCACCCAGCGGGGCGGCACGCCGCCCACCGCGTCGTCCTCGCCGGCCTGCCTGACCGTCACTCCAGGGATCAAAACTGCTCCGCTTTCCCGGACTCCACCAGAGGATGCACGCCTTTGCGCACCCCCGGAACCTCACCGCACAACCTGGGCGTGGGGAACACCTTGCCCGGGTTCGACAGGCCCTGAGGGTCGAACGCGCACCGGACGAGCTGCATGGTGTCCAGATCGTCCGCGCTGAACATCCTCGGCATGTACCGCGACTTGTCCACCCCGACCCCGTGCTCGCCCGTGATGGAGCCGCCGTGCTCGATGCACAGGTCCAGGATCGCCGCGGACACCACCTCGGCCCGCTCGCCCGCCCCCGGCTCCGCGTCGTCGAACAGCACCAGCGGATGCAGGTTGCCGTCCCCGGCGTGGAAGACGTTGGCCACCCTGATCCCGTGCTCGCGCGAGAGCCGGTCGATGGCGGCCAGCACGGCGGGCAACGAGGTGCGCGGCACCACGCCGTCCTGCACGATGTAGGCCGGGCTGATCCGCCCGACGGCCGCGAACGCCGACTTGCGGCCCTTCCAGATCGCCGCCCGCTCGGCCGGATCGGCCGCCACGCGCAGCTCGAACGCGTCCGAGCAGATCTCCCTGAGCTGCGCGAACTGCCGCTCCACCTCCGCCTCCGGCCCGTCCAGCTCGACGATCAGCACGGCGCCGGCGCCCGCCGGATAGGAGCAGGCCACCGCCGCCTCGGCCGCCTCGATGGCCAGCGCGTCCATCATCTCGATCGCGGCCGGCACGATGCCCGCGCCGATGATCGCCGAGACGGCCCGGCCGCCCTGCTCGATGCTCTCGAACGCGGCCAGCACCGTGGTGACGGCCTGCGGCGCGCGGCTGAGGCGTACCGTGATCTTGGTGGCGATGCCCAGCGTCCCCTCCGAGCCGATGAACGTGCCCAGCAGGTCGTAGCCCGGGTCCATGCGGTCCAGGGTGACCAGGTCGCCGTCCGGGGTGACGATCTCGCAGGCTTCGACGTGGTTGACGGTGAAGCCGTACTTGAGGCAGTGGGCGCCGCCGGAGTTCTCCGCGATGTTGCCGCCGATGGAGCAGACCTGCTGGCTGGAGGGGTCGGGGGCGTAGTAGTAACCCTGGGCGCGCACGGCCTCGGTGATGGCGAGGTTGGTGACGCCCGGCTCGACGACGGCCCGGCGGTCGGCCAGGTCGATCTCCAGGATCGCGCGCATCTTGGTGGTGACGATGAGCACGCCGTCCTCGCGGGGGAGCGCCCCGCCCGACAGGCCCGTGCCCGACCCTCTGGCCACGAAGGGCACGCCGAAGTCGTTGCACAGGCGGACCACGCGGGCGACCTGCTCGGCCGTGCCCGGCAGCACGACCACGGCCGGGGTCGCCCGGTGGTGGGTCAGGCCGTCGCACTCGTAGGTGCGCAGGCGTACCGGATCGGTGATCACCGAATCGCGGGGCAGCAGCGAGCGCAGGGCCGCCGTCAGGGTTTCCAGCACCGATCCCCCTATGTCCTGGGTTTACGGCATCCGAGCATAAGCCGGAAGCGTCAGGAACTCCGCGAAGTCGTCGTCCAGCGCGACTTCCTTGAACAGCGCGGTGGCCTGGGCGTACAACTTCTCGTCGTAGCCCGGCTCCGTGGCGATCTTGTCGAGCTCCTCGGCGATGATCCGCTCGACCAGCTCCTTCGTCACCCGCGCGCCGCTGTCGGCGAGCGTGATGTCGTTGTGGATCCACTGCCAGATCTGCGAGCGCGAGATCTCGGCCGTGGCGGCGTCCTCCATGAGGTTGTGGATCGCCACCGCGCCGAGCCCGCCCATCCAGGCGGCCAGATAGCGCAGCGCCACGTCCACGTTGGCGCGCAGGCCGGTCTCGGTGATCTCGCCCGGCGTCTCGGAGACGGCGAGCAGCTCGGCGGAGGTGACGCTGACGTCCTCGCGCAGCCGGTCGAGCTGGTTGGGCCGCGAGCCCAGCACCCCGTCGAACACCTCACGGCACACCGGCACCAGGTCGGGGTGGGCCACCCACGACCCGTCGAACCCGTCGCCCGACTCGCGCGTCTTGTCCGCCCGCACCTTCTCCAGCGCCACCGCGTTCACCTCGGGGTCGCGCCGCGAGGGGATGAACGCCGCCATCCCGCCGATGGCGTGCGTGCCGCGCTTGTGGCAGGTGCGCACCAGCAGCTCGGTGTAGGCGCGCATGAACGGCGCCGTCATCGTCACCGTGTTCCGCTCGGGGAGGAGGAACTCGCGGCCCCGGGTCCTGAACTTCTTGATCACGCTGAACAGGTAGTCCCAGCGGCCCGCGTTGAGCCCGGCCGAGTGGTCGCGGAGCTCATAAAGGATCTCCTCCATCTCGAACGCCGCCGGGTAGGTCTCGATCAGCACGGTCGCGCGGATCGTGCCGTGCGGGATGCCGAGGAGCTCCTGGGCCCGGGTGAACACCTCGTTCCAGAGCCGCGCCTCCAGGTGCGACTCGATCTTCGGCAGGTAGAAGTAGGGGCCCTTGCCCTTGTCGATCTGCCGCTGGGCGCAGTGGAAGAAGTAGAGGCCGAAGTCGAACAGCGACGCCGACACCGGCCGGCCGCCGACCTCGGCGTGCTTCTCGTCCAGGTGCCAGCCGCGCGGGCGCACCACGACCGTGGCCAGCTCGTCGTCGGGCCGCAGCGTGTAGGACTTGCCGCCGGTCTCGAAGTCGATCGTGCGGTCGAGCGCGTCGCGGAGGTTGAGATGGCCGCTCACGCAGTTGGCCCAGAGCGGGGAGTTGGCGTCCTCGAAGTCGGCCAGCCACACCTTGGCGCCGGAGTTGAGCGCGTTGATGGTCATCTTCTTGTCGACGGGGCCGGTGATCTCGACGCGGCGGTCCTCAAGGCCGGGCGCCGGGGCCGAGACCCGCCAGTCGCCCTCCCTGACCTGCTTGGTCTCGGGCAGGAAGTCGAGCGTGCCGCCGGCCGACAACTCCGCCTGCCGGTCCTGCCGGGCCGCCAGCAGCTCCAGCCGCCGGGGATCGAACTCGCGCTGGAGAGCCGCCACGAACGCGAGCGCCTCGGGCGTGAGGATCTCGTCGAACCTGTCGAGCATCGGGCCGGTGATCTCCATGAGACCTCTTTCCCCTGAGTTTTCCACCAGGTGGAAAATGAATTCTGGATTGTGGAAGTGAAAGTACTCCGGTACCCGTTCCCGGGTCAAAGCTGGGGTAGCCCCGGGGGGTGGTCCGGGTCATCCCCGATGCGGACCGTGCCCAGGCCAGGACAGGCTGAACACCATGAAGACGATGGTTATCGCGGGCGGCCTGCTCGCCTCCGCACTGCTGCTGACCGGCTGCGGGCTCGACAGCATCGGCGGCTCCACCAACCAGGACACGGCGTCGTACGAGGTGACGGAGCAGGTCGCCAAGCTCCGGCTCAAGAGCAATGCGGGTGAAGCGGTGATCACGGAGATCGACGGCTCCGCCATCCGGGTCGTCGAGACGCTGCGCTGGCGCGGCGACGACAAGCCCAAGCCGGAGCACAAGGTCGAGGGCGGCGCGCTGTTCGTCACCTACGACTGCCCGTCGAACTGGGGGAGTTGCGGCGTCGACTACAAGATCGAAGTACCCAAGGGGATGGCGCTCGACCTGGAGACCGGCTCGGGCAACCTCACGCTCAGGAGCCTGACGGGCCCGATCGACGTGCACGCGGGCTCCGGTGACGTGGACGCCACGGGGCTGGCGGGCAAAAAGTTGTTCGTGAACATGGGGTCGGGGAACATCGAGCTGAAGTACGCGGTTGCTCCCGACGACGCCGAAGTGAAATCCGGTTCAGGAGATGTCGCGCTCAATCTTCCCGACGGCGCTTATGACGTGAAAACTGATGTCGGATCCGGTGACGCGACGGTTTCGGTCAAGACCGACGCCTCCTCCGCGCACAAGATCTCCTTGACCTCGGGGTCTGGCGACCTCAGCGTGATGCCTGGATAACCAGGTGATGACGCAGGGGATGTCGTGCCACCATCGTGGGAAGACATCGAGGTGTCCAGACGTTCCCTAATAGAGATGACACGAATGCACGAATACACCGCGCTCGACGAGTTCGAGACCGGCGACATGGACCTAGAGGAGCGCCAGGCGCTGCGCCGCGTGGCGGGCCTCTCCACCGAACTCCAGGATGTCTCCGAGGTCGAGTACCGGCAACTCCGGCTCGAGCGGGTCGTTCTCGTCGGCGTCTGGACCTCTGGCACGGTCACCGATGCCGAGAACTCCTTGCTGGAGCTGAAGCTGCTGGCCGAAACGGCCGGCTCCGAAGTGCTCGACGGGCTCATCCAGCGGCGCCAGAAGCCCGACCCGGCCACCTACATCGGCTCGGGCAAGGCCCTTGAGCTGCGTGACGTGGTCGAGTCCAGCGGCGCCGACACCGTGATCTGCGACGGCGAGCTGGCCCCCGGCCAGCTCCGCCAGCTTGAGGAGACGGTCAAGGTCAAGGTGATCGACCGCACCGCGCTGATCCTCGACATCTTCGCCCAGCACGCCAAGAGCCGCGAGGGCAAGGCCCAGGTCGAGCTCGCGCAGCTGCAATACCTGCTGCCCCGCCTGCGCGGCTGGGGTGGCAACCTGTCCCGGCAGGTCGGCGGCCGGGCCGCGGGCGGCGTCGGCATCGGCGGCCGTGGCCCCGGTGAGACCAAGATCGAGCTGGACCGCCGGCGCATCCGCGAGCGGATGGCCAAGCTGCGCCGCCAGATCGGCGGCATGTCCACCACCCGCGACACCATGCGTTACCAGCGGCAGCGCCGCGAGGTTCCGGCCGTGGCCATCGCCGGCTACACCAACGCCGGCAAGTCCTCGCTGCTCAACCGCATCACCGGCGCGGGCGTGCTGGTGGAGGACTCGCTGTTCGCCACCCTCGACCCGACCGTGCGCCGTGCGCGCACGTCGGAGGGCCGGGTGTTCACGATCGCCGACACCGTCGGCTTCGTCCGCCACCTGCCGCACCAGCTCGTCGAGGCGTTCCGGTCCACGCTGGAGGAGGTCGCCGACGCCGACCTGATCCTGCACGTGGTCGACGGCTCGCACCCCGACCCCGAGGGGCAGCTCGCGGCGGTCCGCGAGGTGTTCGCCGACATCGACGGCGCCTCCGACGTCCGCGAGATCGTCGTGATCAACAAGGCCGACGCCGCCGACCAGGAAGTGATCGACCGCATCCTGCGGCGCGAGCGCGACAGCATCGTGGTGTCGGCCCGGACGGGCCAGGGCATTCCGGAGCTGCTGGAGCTCATCGAGCGGGAGCTGCCGCGGCTGGATCACGAGGTCCAGGTGCTGGTCCCCTACGACCGGGGCGACCTGATCTCGCGGGCCCACAAGGAGGGCGAGGTGCTCTCGGTGGACCACGTGGAGGACGGGACGATCCTGCACGCCCGGGTGCTGCCCAGCCTGTCGCAGGAGTTGCTGCGGGTGGGCAAGCCGGTCGAGCGCGTCTCCTAGCGTCCCCAACGGCACGGTCTGGTCGTCGTCCTTCGCAGGGCGATGGCCAGGCCGTTCGCTATGCGCACCCGCCGCCCCCCGTAAAACTCACAGAGTTGCCCAAAAGCGGCAGTGGTCGCCGAACCTAGGGATTGCTAGGATGGCCAGACCTAACGTTGGTCGGGTTTTTGAGTTTGGGTTCTAGGTTTCGGATGCTGACTGTGGGTATCGAAGTCGTCAGCGGGGGCCATGGGGACGATGTGGGGCTGGGTAACGGCTGGGATGAGTGGTCTTTCTTCCGAATAACCCTGTACAGCAAGCCCGACTGTGAAATAACGTAACTGAACTGAAATCGCCGGGATCATGCCCTGGCGACGGTCACCGCACAGCACGATGCGGATGAGAGCAGGAGACCCCCCATGTCGTCCGGACCCGGAGCGGACTCAGTGGGCGCGGCACAGTCCGCGCGCTGGGCGCTGCCCGCGCGCCCGGATGCGAACACGGCTTCGCGCAGGGCGGTGATGCGGTGACCGTTCGACTGCTGACCAACATCGGCCGGCTCTGGACCGGCAACGAGGTCCTGAGCAACGCCGCCATCCTCGTGCACAACGATCGCATCGCGTGGGTCGGGCGCGCGCCCGACCTGCCGCAGAGCGTGCCCGGAGTCGTCGACGACATCGTCGACGTCGACCACGTCGAAAACCTGGGCGGCGCCCTGGTGACGCCGGGCCTCATCGACGCCCACACCCACCCCGTCTACGCCGGCAACCGCTACGCCGAGCTGGCCATCCGCACCGGCGGCTCCACCTCCGCCTCGATCACCGCGGCGGGCGGCGGCGTGGGCTCCACCGTCACCGTGACCCGCGGCACCGACCCGTGGACCCTCTGCAACGGCGTGCGCGAGCGGCTGCGCGGCTGGCTGCTCAGCGGCACCACCACCGTCGAGGCCAAGACCGGCTACCACCTCACCCGCGACGGCGAGCTCGCCGACGTGCGGCTCCTGCGCGAGCTGGAGAAGGAGCCGATGATGCCGCGGGTGCACGTCACGTTCCTGGCCGCGCACGTGGTGCCGCCCGAATACTTCGGCCGTCAGCGCGAATACGTCGAGGCCGTGGGCGCCTGGTGCGCCGACGCCGCCGCGGCGGGCGCCGACAGCGTCGACGTCTACTGCGACGAGGGCCACTTCACCACCGAGGAGTCCCGCTGGGTCCTCGCCTCCGGCCGCAACGTCGGCCTGCTGCCGCGCATCCACGGCGGCCTCTTCAGCCGCCGGGGCGCCGTCCAGCTCGCCGCCGAGCTGGGCTGCGCCTCCGCCGACGGGCTGCACCACATGTCCGACGAGGACATCGCCATCATGTCCCGTTACGGCGTGCCCGCCGTCGTCTGCCCGGCCACGGCCCTGCAGCGCGGCCACCTGCCACCGGTGCGTCAGATGATCAAGCATGGCGTGCAGATCGCGCTCGGCAGCGACCACAACCCCGGCTACTGCGGCATCACCTCCATGTCCCTGGTGATCGCCATGGCGGTGTCGGCGTTCGGGATGAGCGTCAACGACGCGCTCCGGGCCGCCACGCTCGGTGGCGCGACCGTCCTGGGCGCACCGGACCGGGGCGTGCTGGCTCCTGGACGGCTGGCCGACATCGTGCAGTGGGACGCCGACCACGAGGGCGCGTTCGCCTGGTCCTTCGGCCTCAAGCCGCGCCGGGTGTGGCGGGGTGGAACCCCGGTCCAGTAGCCGATCCCGGGTCATGTCGCCATCGGTCGCCGTTGTCACGGATTCAACCGCCTACTTGCCTGCGGTTCCGGGTGTCACGGTCGTGCCCGTTCAGGTGATCGTGGGCGGGGTGTCATACGACGAGGGCTCGGTCCATGAGGTCTCCGCGGGCGATCTGAGCTCCGCCACCACCTCACGCCCCGCACCGGCCCGCTTCGCCGCCTGCTACGCCTCCCTGGCCGCCGCGGGGGCGACGGGCATCGTCTCCATCCATCTGTCGCGAGAGTTGTCGGGCACCTTGGAGTCCGCCCTGACGGCCGCACGCGACGCCCCCGTGCCCGTGGAGGTCGTCGACAGCCGCTCCATCGCGATGGGCGTCGGCTACCCGGTGCTGGCCGCGGCGCGGGCCGCCGCGGCCGGCGCCACCCTGGAGGCGGTGACGTCGGCCGCCCGCCGCCGCATGGACACCACCGAGACGTTCTTCTACGTCGACACCCTCGACCACCTGCGCCGCGGCGGCCGCATGGGGACGGCGGCCTCCCTCTTCGGCTCAGCCCTCATGATCAAGCCGCTGCTCCACCTGGTGGACGGCCGCATCGCACTCCTGGAGAAGGTCCGCACCTCTTCGCGCGCGCTCGCCCGGCTGGAGGACCTTGCGGTGCGGGCCGCGGGCGAAGGGCCCGTGGACGTGGCGGTCCAGCATCTCGGAGCACGCGAACGAGCCGAGGCGCTGGCGGAACGGCTGCCGAAGCGCATCCCGGGGCCGGCGGAGTTGCGGGTGGTGGAGATGGGGGCGGTCATCGGCGTACACGTGGGCCCGGGCATGCTCGGCCTCACCGTCACTCCACGCGCGCACGCACCTGCGGAATGACCTCCTTGGCGAAGAGCTCCTGCTCGCCTACGGTCGGCAGGCTGAGCAGCAGGAAGCTGAAGCCGGCCGCCACGATGGCGGTGAGGCCGTCCACCACGGCCGGCACGTCGCCGGAGATGACCCCGGGCGGCCCGGCCGCGTCGAGGGAGACCCGCACGTTGCAGGCGCAGGTGATCGAGTCGGGATCGCGCCCGGCGGACCGCGCGGCCTCCCGGACGACGCTGCGCATGGCGACGGCCTGCTCCAGGGAGATCCGCCCGATCGAGGGCACCCAGCCGTCGGCGAGCTCGCCGGTCAGCGCCAGCGAGCGCGGGCCGTAGGAGCCGAGCCAGATCGGGATCGTATGCGCGGGCCGCGGCGCGATCGCCGCGTCCCTGACCGTGTAGTGGGCGCCGTCGGAGGAGACGGACTCCCGCGTCCACAGGCCGCGGATGACGCCGATCGCCTCGCGCAGCGCCGCGACCTTCTGCCCCGGTGTACGCGCGGTGAGCCCGAACGCGGCGAACTCGTGGTCGAAGCCGCCGCCCCCGAGACCGAGCACGAGCCGCCCGCCGGACAGCCGGTCGATCGTCTCGGCGGTCTTGGCCACGACGGGCGGCTCGCGGTAGGGCAGGGCGAGCACGTTGGTGCCGACCTCGATGGTGCTGGTGCGGGCGGCGATCCAGCTCAGCGCCGTCAGCGGCTCCAGGCTGGGACGCTCACCGTGCAGATGGTCGCTCAACGTGAAAAGGTCGTAACCCAGCTCGTCCGCGCTCTGCGCGAGGTCGAGCGTCTGACCGGCGGACAGGCCGGTGACGGCGCCGCCCGCGCCGAAGCGCAGCCGGTTGCCCGAGATGGCGCTCATAGTTTCCGCTCCTCGTGATGGGGCCGGTCGCCCTGCGCGACGGCACGTCGGGGGTCCGCCGACCCTGGGGGCTGCCCGTGCATTTCGTGAACGTGGTGCGCGGATCGGGCGGCAGAGTGCCGAAGGTGATGAAGGTCTAGCTCCATGGGGGTCCCTCCGATGCGGCCCGGAAACCGGGAACGGCCGCGAGCAGTTCCTTCGTGTAGGGATGTTGCGGGTCGGCGAAGATCTGACCGGTCTCGCCCTGTTCCACGACGCGACCGCCGCGCATGACCGCGATCTCGTCACTGACCTGGCGGACGACGGCCAGGTCGTGGGAGATGAACAGGTAGCTGAGACCGCGTTCGCGCTGGAGCCGGGCCAGCAGCTCCAGGATCTGGGCCTGCACGGTGACGTCCAGGGCGGAGACGGGCTCGTCGCACACCACCAGCTCCGGGTCCAGCGCGAGGGCACGGGCGATGGCGACGCGCTGCCGCTGGCCGCCCGACAGCTCGGCCGCCCTGCGGCTGGCGAGCGCGGCGGGCAGCGCGACGCTGTCCAGGAGCTCGCGCACGGTCGCCGCCCGGCCGGCCGCGTCGCCCACGCCGTAGTTGCGCAGCGGCTCGGCCAGCAGCTCCGCCACGGTGAAGCGGGGATGCAGCGAGGCGTAGGGATTCTGGTGGACGAGCTGGACCCGCCGGCGCAGCCGCCGCAGGGCCGCGCCCCGGACGGCGGTGACGTCCTCGTCGGCGAAGTGCACGGTGCCCGCCGTCGGCCGTTCCAGGCCCAGGATCAGCCGGGCCGTGGTCGTCTTGCCCGAGCCGGACTCGCCGACCAGGCCCAGCGTGGCGCCCTTGGCGATGTCGAAGCTCACGTCGTCGACGGCGTTCCTGGTCCGCCGCTGCCACGGCGTGCCGCCCCGTACCGGGAAGGTCTTGCCGAGCCCGCGCACCCGCAGCAGCGGCGTGTCCGGGCCGCCGCGGGCGGGCGTGAGACGTCTGCTCGTCAGCGCCGGCGCGTCGGCCAGCAGCCGCTGGGTGTACGGGTGGCGCGGCGCGGTCCTGATCTGCCCGGCGGGACCGGCCTCGACGACGTTGCCCCGCGACATCACCACGACGTGCGCGGCACGGTCGGCCACGACGCCCAGGTCGTGGGTGATGAGCAACATCGCGGTCCCCGTCGCGGCCACGAGGGCTTCGAGGTGGTCCAGGATGCGCCGCTGGACGGTGACGTCGAGGGCCGAGGTCGGCTCGTCGGCGATCAGCAGGCGCGGCCGGGCCGCCGTCGCGATGGCGATGAGCACCCGCTGCCGCATGCCGCCGGACAGCTCGTGCGGGTACTGGCGGGCCACGGTCGCGGCCTCGCGCAGCCCGGCCTCGGCGAGCAGCTGCACCGCCTGGGCCCGTGCCGCCGCGCCGGCCGCCAGCCGGTGCACCCGCAGGACCGCGGCCACCTGCCGCCCGACCGGCTGGACGGGGTCGAGCGCGATGCCCGGATCCTGGGGGATCAGCGCGATCTGCCGTCCTCGTACGTCCCGCCAGCCCTTCTCGCCGAGCCCGGCGAGCTCTTCGCCCTGGAAGCGGATGCTGCCCGCCGCGATCTGGCCCCCTTCGGGCAGCAGGCCGATGAGGGCGTGCGCGGTGGTGCTCTTGCCCGAGCCGGACTCGCCGACCACGGCGGTGATCTCGCCGGCGGGCACCTCCAGGTCGAGCCCGTCGACGGCGGTGACGGATCCCGACCGGGTCCGGTAGGCGATGCGCAGGCCGGTGACGGTCAGCAGTGGCTCGGGGCTGGGCGGTGACGTCATGGCAGTCTCCTGTCGGTCTCCAGCAGACGCGAGATGCGGTTGGCCGCCAGCACGACCGCGGCGACGGTGAGGCCCGGCAGCGTCGTCAGCCACCACGCGGTCGCGAGGTGGTCGCGTCCGCCCGCGATCAGCGCCCCCCATTCGGGCGCCGGCGGCGGCTGGCCGTAGCCGAGGAAACTCAGCGCGGAGACGGCGAGCACGACGAGCCCGAAGTCCAGCGCGGCCAGGGCGAGCACCGGCCCGGCGGCCGACGGCAGGATGTACCTCAGCAGGATCCGCCACCAGCGGGCGCCGCTCAGCACGGCCGCCTCGACGTAGGCGGCGGTGCGCACGCGCAGCACCTCGGCGCGCATGACCCGCGCGAACCCCGCGACGCTCACGGCGCCGACGGCGATCGCGATGTTGAGCGTGCCGAACCCCAGCGCACTGATGATCATGAGGGAGAGCAGGAGAGGCGGGATGGACAGCGCCACCTCCAGCGTCCGCATGATGGCCGCGTCCGCCCGGCCGCCGAAGAACCCGGCGAGCAGGCCGAGCGCGCCTCCCGCGACCAGGGCCACGCCGATCGCGGCCAGCGCCGCGCGCAGCGACAACGACGCGCCGTGCACGACCCGCGCGTACAGGTCGCGGCCGAGCTGGTCGGTGCCGAACAGATGCTCCGCGCCGGGCGGCCGCAACCGCTCGGCGGTGACCCCCTCCAGCGGGCTCTGGCCGGCGAACAGGGCGGGCGCCAGCGTCCAGCCCAGCACGACCAGCAGCACCAGGACCGACAGCAGCACGCCGGGACGCGCCACCCGGCTCATGTCGCCACCCGGATCCGTGGATCGAGGACCGGGTAGAGCAGATCGACGACCAGGTTCACCCCGGCGAACACCAGCGAGGCGACCACGACCACGCCCTGCACCACGGGAAGGTCCTGGGTGGCGACCGCGAACTGGGCGATCCGCCCGATCCCCGGACGGGAGAAGACGGTCTCCACGACGACCGCGCCGCCGATCAGGTTCCCGGTCAGCAGCCCGACCACGGTCACCGCGGGGATGGCCGCGTTGCGCAGGCCGTGTGCCAGCAGCAGCCGCGTCGGAGCGGCCCCGGTCGCGCGGATCGTGTCGGCGTACGGCTCGCGCAGCGTGCCGTGCAGGCTCTTGCCCAGCACCTGGGCCACCATGGCGGTGCCCGGGACGGCCAGGGTGCAGGCGGGCAGCACCGCGGAGGCGAACCCGGCGCCACCGAGGGAGGGGAACAGCGGCCAGCGCAGCGACAACACCTGGATCAGCGCCAGGCCGACCCAGAACGACGGCAGCGAGATGCCCAGGGAGGGCAACGAGCGCAGCACCTGCCGGATGAGCCGGGAGCCGGGCAGATGGCCGAGAACGCCCAGCGCCGTCCCCACCACCAGCGACAGAGCCAGCGCGATCAGGCCGATCTGCAGCGTGGGCGGCAGCGCCTCGGTGATCATCGCGGACACCGGCCGCCCGGTCTGGATCGACTGGCCGAAGTCGCCGCGTACGGCGTCGGCCAGCGTGGACAGATACTGCTCCCAGGCCGGGCGGTCGAAACCGAGCTCGGCCCGGGTCCTGGCGACCTCCTCGGCGGAGACGGCCTCGAAGCCGTTGCGCCCGCTCAGCATCAGCGCGACCGGATCTCCGGGCAGCAGCCGCAGCACCACGAACGCGACGGTGAACGCCGCCCAGACGACGAGCAGCCCCTGCAGCAGCCGCCCGCTCACGTAGCGGAGCACGGCCGGCCGCCTTCGGTGTGGCCGTGCGTCACGGCGCGAGCCAGGCGTCGTGCAGGTCGAGCCGGGTGGACGCGTCGGTCTCCAGGTCTTTCACCTTGTCGGAGAGGCCGTGCACCAGGGTGTTCTCGTACAGCGGCACGGTGTGGGCGTGGTCGATGATCCACTCGGCCGCCTTGGTGACGGCCTCGCCGCGCGCCGTGTCACTGGTCGCCGCCGCCTGCTGTTCGAGGTAGGAGTCGAGCTTGCTCGGCGGCAGGTGCCAGAGGTTGGCGCTCTTGGAGTAGAAGACGCTGCGCAGGACGTCGGGGTCGGCCCGGGTGATGGCGACCGCCGTGAGGTCGAAGTCGCCGGCCTGCTGCCGCTCGACGTACTTGGTGGGCGGCACCGCGTTCAGCTGCACGTCCACGCCGACCTTGCGCAGTTGCTGCTGGACGTACTCGTTCACCGGGGGCATCGGGGCCGGGATGAGCCAGTTCAGGGTCAGCGGCTTGCCGTTCTTGACCCTGATCCCGCCGGGGCCCGGCAGCCAGCCGGCCTCGCCGAGCAGCTTCTCGGCGGCGGCCGGGTCGTAGCGCAGCTTGTCGCTCTGGTCGACGTACTGGGGAGTGGTGGTGGCCAGCACCCCGGTGGCCGGTTTGAAGCGCGAGCTCAGCATGGTCTTGACCAGGTCGGCGCGGTCGATGGCGACCAGCAGGGCCTGGCGCACCCGCTCGTCGGCCAGCACTCCGGCGTGGTTCAGCGACAGGGGCGGCACCAGGCCCGGGGCCTGGCTGACGAGCAGGCGGAAGCCGTCCTTGGTGAAGGTGTCCTGGTCGGCGGGCTGCACGTTCTCCGCGACCTGGACCTGCCGTGAGCTCAGCGCGCCGGTCCGCGCCCCGGCCTCGGGGATGAACACGAACGCGACCTCGGCCAGGCGGGCCGCGCCCTTGGTGGTGGCGAGCGAGGACGGCCACGCGTAGCCGGGCCGGCGCTTCAGCACGACCTCCTGGTTGGCGGCGTAGTGGTCGAGCACGAACGGGCCCGAGCCGACGAACCGGCCGCGGCAGCGGTCGGCCAGCGGCGTGCCGGCGGTCGCCGTGGACAGGATGCCGAGCCC
Organism: Nonomuraea sp. NPDC002799; assembly: GCF_053592075.1. Taxonomy (NCBI): domain Bacteria; kingdom Bacillati; phylum Actinomycetota; class Actinomycetes; order Streptosporangiales; family Streptosporangiaceae; genus Nonomuraea; species Nonomuraea sp. NPDC002799. The sequence continues at coordinate 107,414 of NZ_JBSFVA010000016.1, read as the reverse complement.
GGTGCCGGACGTGGCCTGCAGGAACTGGGCGTTGGCCGCGTCGAAGTCCACGTGCAGGTTGCGCGCGTCGACGACGGTGGTGCCCTGGTAACCGTGCAGGTAAGCGGCAGCGCCGTTCGCCGGGAGCTTGGCCAGCCGGTCGAAGGTGGCCTTGACCGCGTGGGCGTCGAGCGGTGTCCCGTCGCTGAAGGTGACGCCCTCGCGCAGGGTGAAGGTGAAGCTGCGGGCGTCGTCGGAGGCCGAGAACGCGGTCGCCAGCCATGGCACGATCTTCCCTGTGCGGGGGTCCTGGTCGGTCAGCGTGTCGACGAGCGATCTGCTGATGTCGAGCGTGACGAGCTGGCCGGTCTGCTGGGGGTCCAGGCAGGCCGGGTCGGCCGGCATCCCGACGCGCAGGGTGCCACCGGGGTCGGTCGCACCGCTGCTTTCCGCGCAGGCAGCGAGGGAGCCGGTGAGGGCGAGCAGGGCGAGGGTGAGGGGTATCCGATGATGCGACATCCGTGGCTCTCTCCGGGAAGAGCGGGCACGCCTTGGTACGGCGGGCCTGGTCCAGCTAGTAGTTCGTAGTACGCATAATTCGTACTGCGAGCAATGTAGAGCGCCAGATGGATAACCGTCAAATACACTCTGGAATATGGGGAATGCCATGGACGTGCTGAGACTGGCCGACGCGCTGGTGCGGGTGTCCCACATGGTGCAGCACGTGTTCGCCGACGTCAGCCGGGATCATGGCCTGACCCCGCAGCAGACCCAGTTGTTGTGCCGGCTCGTCCGGGGTCCGATGGGGATGGGCGACCTGGGCAGGGCGCTGCACCTGGAGAGGTCCAGCCTGACCGGGCTGGTCGACCGGATCGAGCGACGCGACCTCGTGTTGCGCCTGGCGGACCCGCACGACCGGCGGGCCTGCCGGGTCGCGCTCACCGAGCAGGGCGCGCAGGTCGCCGACGCGGCTCACGGCGCCGTGACCGGGCGGCTCGACCTGTTGCTGGACGGCCTGGACGACGCCGAGCGGGAGCGGGTGTCGTCCGCGATCGTGCTCATCCTCGCCGGGCACACCGCCGCGACCGGGGTGCGCTGGACCTGAGCGTCCTTCCCATGCTCGCCCGGGCGACTTTTTCAGTCCGCCCAGGGCGGTGCCGCGGAGCCGGTGGCGGCGGCGCGCAGGCGGGCGCGGACGGCGGCCCGGCCCCGCTGGTAGGCGATGGGGTCGTCGTGCAGCAGGGAGAGGGCGTTGGCCGTCTCCATGAACGCGACCAGCTCGAAGGCGAGCTGGTCGGCCTCGGTGTCGTCGATGAGCTCGCCGAGCCCGCGCGCTTCGCCGATGGTGAGCGTCATCAGGCGGCTCCACTCCTGGCCGGCGGCGGCGACGGCGTCCCGTACGCGCCCCGGGCGGGCGTCGAACTCGGCGCCGACCGTGTAGAAGAAGCATCCGCCGGGGAAGACCCGCCGCTCGGAGTAGCTCAGCCAGTTGTCGCACAACCGCCACAGCCGTTCGAGGCCCGGTGGCGCCGTCAGCGCGGGCCGGACGACCTCGTCGAGGTAGACGCCCGCCGCGACCCGGATCGTGGCGAGCTGCAGCTCCTCCTTGGAGCCGAAGTGGCCGAAGAGCCCGCTCTTGCTCACGCCGAGGTCGGTGGCCAGGCGGCCGATCGACAGGCCCTCCAGGCCGTCCTTGGAGGCGATGTCCGCCGCCCGGCGCAGGATCGTGTTCCGCGTGCGCTCGTCTCGTGGCCGGCCTGCCATCGTCGCTCCTTTCAGGCACGAACGTTCGTCTAAGTATGGCGCATCGTGGTAGCGTCCCCATCCATGCACGAACGTTCGTGCTGAAAATGGAGGTGGATGAATCGTGATCACGTTTTCTGTCGACGAGCGCGATCTCGACCAGCGGGCGCTGGCGGCCGCCGGCCTGCTGATCGCCCGGATCGGGCCCGAGGACCTGGCCAGACCCACCCCGTGCGCGGCCTGGAGCCTGGGCGAGCTGCTGCGCCACATGGTGAGCGAGAATCACGGCTTCGCTGCCGTGGTGGCCGGCATGGCGGCGGATGAGTTCGTGGGGGAGGGTGGCGTGCTCGGCGACGACCCGCACCGGTCTGTGTGGGACAGCGGCGTGCTCGGCGACGACCCGCACGGTGCCTTCCAGCAGTCCGCGGTCGCGGTCACCGCCGCGTTCGCGGCCGAGGACGTCTACGACCGCCGGATCGCGGTACGCGAGTTCGGCGTGTTCCCCGGCCGCGTCGCCATCGGCATGCACGTCGTCGACTTCCTCGTGCACGGATGGGACATCGCCGCCGCCATCGGTGCGCCGTACCCGATCGACGAGGAGTCGGTGGCCGGCGCGCTGGCGATCGCCGCCCGATGGCCGGACACCCCGCGCCTTCGCGGTCCGGGCAGGCCCTTCGGCGCCCGGGTGCCGGTGCCGGCCGGCGCCTCGGACCTCGAACGGCTGCTCGGGCTGCTCGGCCGCTCCCCGGCGTGGACGCCGTCATGTTGAGGAGCTCGTGGACGCCCGGACCGGCCGCGGACATCGACGGACCCGTACTGGTCGCCGTGACCGCGTTTCGAGCCGGCACGGGGCGTGACCTGCCCGGCATCTTCCGATCCGGCTCCACGCTGCGCCGGGCCTGGCCGCGGCTGGACGGCGCGGTCGGGATGTGGTTGTGGGCGCGACCGCTGGAGCGCAGGTGCGGCTCGGTGTCGGTCTGGCGGGACGAGGAGGCTCTGCACCGGTTCGTGGCGTGGCCGGAACATGTCGCGATCGTGCGGCGCTACCGCGGGCGGGGACAACTCACGTCCACCACCTGGCAGGCCGCCCGCTGCGAACCCGCGGCCATCTGGGCGGAGGCCCGGCCGTACTTGTACGAGACCGCCGCCTGATTCAAGGCGGGGCCTGATTCGGGGCGCGGGCTGCTTCGGCCCGGGGCTGTTTCGAGGCAGAGTTTGATTCGAGCCAGAGCTTGATTGGGGACGATCGGCGCTGGTGGGGGTGCGGGTGACGGGCTCGCCCTGTCGCATACCGTGCCCGTAACCGGAGTAAGGCCGGGCCCCGATGCGAGTCCGGCCGGCAGCTCCGTTATCCACAGCCTCGCACCGCCACCCACCCCCGTCCACAGAACGCCGTTCGGGCCCTTCGTAGCAACCACCGAAGCCCTACCTTCGCTGACGTGCGAACCCCCGATCCAACGGCAGAGCGAGCCATAGCCGAGTCCCGGCTACGATCACTCACCACCCACGCCCGCCGACCCCGCCGACTCCTCGGCGAACCGGTCGGCGGCCTGGGTGAGCCCGTTGAGCTCGAAGCGAGCAACCGCAGCGCCACAACACAAGCCCACACTCCAAGCAGCCGTAACACCGTCACACCTCCGACGCGCGACCACCACAGCCGTCCCCCAAGCCGCCCAGCCACCCGTGAAGGCGATGGCGATGGCAATGGCACGCTTCTCTGGGACCAAGGCGACAAACCACTCCGCGAAGACGACGACACACCTCGGGCAAGGTCAACTCACCCACAGCTCGAAACCCGCAGTGGCCCAGCCCCCATGCCACCCACCTTCCAGGCATTCCGCAACGCCGTGGCCTCCCAGACCCCCTCCCTCGACCCCGGCAGGCCAGGCCTCAAGGTGCTCCTGGCCGTGGCCGCCGTGGCAATAGCCGTGGCCGCCTACTTCGCCTGGCGCTCCCAGCCCGTCCCGCAACCACTGCCGCCACCCCCCACCCCGATCGCACCCTCGACTCCGTCCCCGACCGCTAAGGTGACCGTCCACATAGCCGGCAAGATCCGCAACCCCGGCGTCTACCTCCTCTCCGCGGGATCCCGGGTCACAGACGCGGTGACAGCGGCCGGAGGGGTGTCGCGAGGCGCCTCCACCGGCGGTCTCAACCTCGCCAGACGCCTGCTCGACGGCGAGCAGATAGTCGTGGGAGCCGCCGCCGCAGGCCCAGCACTCCCAGGCTCTCCCGCGGCAGACCCCGCCACCGCCATCCTCGACCTGAACTCCGCGACCCCGGACCAACTCGAACAGCTTCCAGGCATAGGCGAGGTTCTGGCAGCACGCATCGCCGAGTTCCGAACGACTCACGGCGGCTTCACCTCTGTCGACCAACTCCGTGAAGTGAGCGGCATCGGCGCACGGAAGTTCGACGAGATCAAGACAAAGGTCCGGATCTGACATGCCCGACGACCGCGGCGCGGAGACCCACCCGCCACACACGGGCCCGCACAACGAGACCAAAGACCACGCCTGGCCTCTGGTGCTCCCTGCCGTGGCCGCATGGGCCAGCGCTCTGACTCTGTTCGGCTGCTCCGCGACCATCGGCCTGATCACCGCCATCTCCACAGCTGTGGCCGCCGCGACCGTGGCCTGGCTCACGCACGCCTCGAAAACGCGCACCACAGCAAGAGGCCCCCGCGCCTCACAGCAGTCGCTTGCCCGGCGAACTCGATCGCCGTACCACCCGGACCCAGGAGACGGCCGCGCGGAACCGGGAGGCGATGATCTGGAGTCAGCTGACGGTCGCGCGGAGCCGGGAGGCGGTGATCTGGAGTCAGCTGACGGTCGAGCCGAGCTGGGAGGCGGTGGCCCAGGGGACGTTCATCCGGAGCCGGGAGGCGGTCGCCTCATGGCGAAGGGCGGGAACCCGCTGCTGCCACGGCTGTTCTTGCCGACCACATGGCGCAACATCACTCTTGCCACGCTCATCTGCGCATCGGCGGCCTCAGCATCGGTGGCCTTCCGCGTCCACGTCCTCACCGCAGGCCCGGCGACCGTACTCGCCAAGAAGAACGCCACCATCACCGCCCGGATCGTCCTCACAGACGACCCCAAACGCCGCCCCAGCACCGGCGGGCACTTCAACCAGGACAGCTATGTAACGCCGGCCACCCTGGAGATGATCCAGACGCCCAGAACCCGGCAAGCCGTCAACGTCCCGATCACCGTCTTCGCCAGCGGACGCGCCTGGAGCACCCTCCTGCCCAGCCAGCACCTCGAAGTCACCGGCCGCCTGGCGGAGCCGACCCCCGGAGACCTGGTGGCGGCCATCCTCTTGGTACGGGGCCCAGCACGGGTCCTGACACCTCCATCCACCCTCCAGACAGCAGCGGGCACCCTCAGATCAGGCCTGCGAGCCGCCACCGATGTTCTCCCTCCGGACCAACGAGGTCTGCTTCCCGGCTTGGTCGTCGGTGACGTGTCCCGCATGGACCCGCAGGTCTCAGCCGACCTCAAGGAAGCCGGCCTGTCCCACCTCAACGCCGTCAGTGGGGCGAACCTGGCCATCGTCGCAGGTGCCGCACTGGCCCTCTCCCGGCTGTTCGGCCTCTCTCTACCGGCGAGGGCTGTCTTCGCCGTCATGGCGATGCTCGCGTTCGCCGTGGTCGCCCGTCCTTCCCCGAGCGTTCTCCGAGCCCTCCTCATGGGTTTGGCCGCCGCCACCGCCCTGGGAACGGGCCGGGCCAAGGACGGCTTCGCCGCCCTGTCGGCAACCGTCCTGTTCCTGATGCTCTTCGCCCCAGAACTGGCCCGTTCCTACGGTTTCGCGCTCTCGGTCGCAGCGACCGCAGGCATCCTCATTCTCGCGCCACGCTGGCGAGACGCCCTGTCAGCGACAGAAGACCAGACCGACACGCCAGGTACGAAGACCCAAGCAGGCACCCGCCCTCAAGCCTCCGGTCATGTCAAGACCGCCGGCAACGAACACCCCCTCAGACCACCTTGCCCAAACCGCACCCAAGCCGCTTCGACCTTGGATACCGCTCAGGCCGCTTCCACGTGGAACACCGCTCAGGCTGCTTCCATGTTGAACGCCGCCCGGGCCGGTTCGACCTTGGACACCGCCCAGGCCGCTTCCACCTCGAACACCGTCCAAGCCGCTTACACTCCAGATCGTCATGCCCAGGACGCCTCATCCCCGGGTCTCACCGGAAACGCCGCCTCCTCAAGTCATGTCCGAGGAGCGTCATCCTCAGGTAGCGCCCAGGGCACAGCGCGAGGCAACGACTCCAAGCCCCAGCCTTCTTACCGACTGCCACGGTGGGTGGCCGAAGCGGTGGCCGTGCCGGCGGCGGCTCAGGTGGCCGTGACCCCCGTTCTCGTGTTGATGTCGGGGCAGTTGACCCCCATCGCGGTGCTCGCCAATCTGCTCGTAGCCCCAGCGGTCGCCCCCGCCACGCTGCTCGGCTTCGGTGCGGCGCTGGTGGCGCCCATCTGGCCGGATGCGGCAAGACTGCTGGTCATCCCGGCCGGGTACGCGGTCGGGTGGATCATCATGGTGGCGCGCTGGGCGGTGACCATGCCGTTCGCCACCGTGCCGTGGCCCGGGGGCCTCCCCGGGCTGGGCCTGCTCGCCCTCACGGTCGTCATCGCGATCCCGATCCTGAGACGCCGCGCGTGGCGGATGCTGGCCATGACGGCGGCCGCTGGTGCGCTGGTCGCCGTACTGGTGGTCCGCCCCATTGCCGGCCCCTGGCCGCCCAAGGGATGGCTGATGGTGATGTGCGACGTGGGGCAGGGGGATGGTCTTGTCATCGCCGCCGGGCCGGGTCGCGGTGTCGTGGTGGACGCGGGCCCCGATCCCGTGATCATGGACCGATGCCTACGCAGGATCGGCGTTGACGACGTACCTCTTCTCGTCCTTACCCACCCACACGCCGACCACGTGGCCGGCCTTCCCGGAGTGCTCAGGAACAGGCGCATCGGGGCCGTGCTCGTCAGCCCCGAGCGAACCGGCGCACCTGCCATCACCCGCATCTCGGCCACATTGGCGCACCGCCGCATACCCGAATGGACGGCCGCCCCCGGGACTCGCTGGCGATTCGGCCCGTCCGAGGTGACCGTGCTGGGCCCCGACCCCGCAACAAGCGAGCTGAACGGGCAGGGCGAGGGCAGTGCGATCAACAATTCCAGCGTGGTCCTCCACGTACGCTGGCGAGTCGGCTCGATTCTGCTCAGCGGCGACCTCGAAACGGAGGCCCAGGACGAGTTGCTGCACCGGTTCCCCGTCCGGGCCGACATCCTCAAGACCGCGCACCACGGATCGAACAGACAGTCTCCGGCCTTCCTGTCCTCTCTGGGCGCACGGGCGGCGTTGATCAGCGTGGGCGCCGACAACGACTACGGTCATCCGGCCCCTTCCACGATCGCCCTCCTGCGCCGGTTCGGGGCTGCCATCTACCGGACCGACGAGTCCGGCGATCTCGCGGTCGTGGAGCGAGACGCGACAATCGCCATAGTTCCGCGCGGACCGTAGGTCTAGACGTTCGGGGAATCGTGGACAGCGTGGGTCCGGGGAACAGGGAAGCAGCATGGTGTCCGGTGGGCCGGGGGGAGCCGCATGGTGTCCGGTGGAGCCGGGGCGCCGAGCTCGGCGTCCGCATCACAGTGGCCGTCACCTGGCAACGCGCATCCGCTGGCGACTGGGCCGCCTACGCGTCCGAGGTCAGCCGCCGCCCCCTTCTTAAGCCCCTGTGTTCATGAACACACTTGTCAGCCGAACTGATCTTGAAGGAGGTTCAAGGTCATCGAGAACCTGTTAGGTGGCTGAACGTGGCCGCAACAGTCTTTGATAGCCCGCCGCTCGGCTTGTCGCGGGCGCCCCGGCTCTTGCGGATTGGCGCAGCATCATGGGACGGAGTCCGCTCAGCGGTGGCACGTCACCTCGTTAGCCGTCGAAGCGGGCCAGGTAGAGGTCAGCCAGCTTCGGCGGAGTCGAGATGGCGGGTGTCACCGAGGTTGACGACCGTGCGGTTGTGGAAGTAGTCGTCTTCGCGCAGCGTGGTGATGCTGCCGGATGGCACCCGGAAACTGGCATGACCGACCGCCTGGATCGGCATCTTGATCCAGGAAGTCACGACGAATGTCAGGGAGCCACCGTGCGTCACGATGATCTGGTGTTCGCAGGGGCGTTGCAGGATGTCGTCCATGGCCGCGTAGATGCGCTGCGCCAACGCCGCCTTGCTCTCGGCACCTCCCACGCCCTCGTCGTGTTCCAACCGCTCCCCGGCAGCCGGCGGCGGGACGAATCGTTGGTCCAGCCACTCCTGTGGCCTTCCCCCCGCCTCTCCGTAGGATTTCTCCCGTAGCCTGCGGTCCAGGATTGGTTTCACGCTGAACAGCTCGGCAACCTTCTCGGCCGTTTGCCGGGTGCGCTGCAGATCCGATGAGAAAAGCTCCACATCGGCGCCGTCCGGGATCTGGGCCCGCAGCGCCTGGGCAATGAAGGCCGCCGCGCTTAGGCCGGCTGGCGTCAGCTGCGAATCATGCCAACCGCCGACAACCCCCTCGACGTGGTGCGTCGCCTCCGGATGGGTGACGACGTAAATGGTGCGCATGAGTGAACTCTTCCTGTTGGAGGCTGTTATTTGGTGATCTTAGGAGTGGTTCACGAGTTCTCTGAATGTCGATGATCACGGCTCTGTCGCCGACCGTGGTCACGGGCTGTAACCGGCGATGGTGCAACCGACGACGTGAGAGAAGTGCGACATCCTCAGGTGGAGGGTGGTGCCGCAGGCCGCGAGGTCGTCGAGCTGGGTGAGCTTGCCTTCGGCGGCGGCCAGCCATGCTGACCCGAAGGTCCTCGCCTTCGCCGAGTAACCTTCGCGCTCGGCCTCGGCGATGCGGGCGATCAAGTTGTCGCGACTCTCTTCCAGGCGTCCTCGCTGTTTTGGGCCCGGCCGTAGAAGTGGGCACTCGCACGTTGGCTACTCTGCGTGGCGACGGTTCTTGAGCCAGTGTTCTTCTCTGCGCATTACGTGCTGCTTCCGGTCGAGCGACTGACGGGCCGGCGGGTGTCTGGCATGCCCACGGCATTCGGTCCGTTCCAGTTCGATCGTCACCAATACGATGACGCCCTGCGCGCGCTGAACGCCGCAATCGGCTCCGACGAGACGTGATCCGCACCCGCTAGCACCAGTTCAGAGAAGCCTGCGTTAGATGCCTCCGCCTTCGAGTTGACGCAGCGGAGAAGCCCCGACTCGAAGAGTCCACGCCAACCTCGGCCGGTGTCGCATGATCTCGTGCGGGGACAACGACGACGGTTCAACGGCCCGCTCAGAATGACGCGGGCCCGCACAGCGCTAGCATCGAGTTCCGTGATCGTATGGCTCAACGGCACTCATGGGGCAGGCAAGACGACGACCAGCGCACTCGTGCAGCAACTGATCCCGGACTCACGGGTGTTCGACGCCGAGAAGGTCGGCGAGACGCTCATGGACATCACGCCGGGGCTGCCCGGGACGGACAACTTCCAGCACTGGCCGCCGTGGCGGCAGCTCGTCGTCGAGACCGCCCGCCGCGTACTCGACTACACCGGCGGCACTCTGGTGATGCCCATGACGGTCCTGGTCGAGCAGTACTGGCGTGAGATCAGCACGGGCCTTGCCCACCATGCCATCCCGGTAAGGCACTTCGTCCTCCACGCTGACCAAGACACCCTGCGCGGGCGCATCGAGGGGGACACTCTTCTTGGCCCCTCCCCATTCCGTCTCAAATACCTCGAGCCCTACGCCGAGGCGGCCCGCACGTGGCTACACGGCCAGGCCGAGGTCGTCGACACCACGCACCTCACACCCGCCCAGGCCGCCCTGCAGATCGCGGAGGCCCTCAAGATTTGAGGTCCGATCTCAGGCACCTCATCGCTGCCGCCTGCTGATCTCGTCAGCTCTCTCGACATTGAGGTACGACGACGGCGTGCCCGAGATCTCCGGTTCAGGCGCCGGCGCCGCCGTCCACCGGCACGATCGCGCCGGTCACCATCGATGCCCGGTCGCTGAGCAGCCACGCGGCCACCTCGGCGACTTCACGGGGTTCGGCCATCCGTCCGAGCGGGATCGATGCCTTGATGTGCTCGACGATGCCAGGGGTCGCCGCCTCCCACGCGTCGATCATCTCCGTGGCGGTGCCGCCGGGGGTGACGCCGTTCACCCGGATGCCATCACGGGCCCAGCTCACCGCGGCGGTCTCGGTGATGCTGTTGAGCGCGCGCTTCATGGCGCCGTACGCGGGGAGGGCGGGGTTCGCGCGGCGGCTGCCGATGCTGGAGGTGTTGACGATCGCCCCGCCACCGTTCCGTCGCATGAGTGCGGCCTCAGCCGTCATGGCGGTCCAGTGCGCCCGGAAGTTCACCGCGAACTGCTCCTCGACGTCCTCATCGCTCGTGATGTCGAGCGGTCCGGGCTGCTGGCCCACCCCGCCGTTGTTGAACGCGCCGTCGAGCCGTCCATGCAGCTCCTCGACGCGGTCGACCGCCGCGCGGATGCTCGCACGGTCGGCGAGGTCCAGGGTGACGGCGTCGGCGACGCCGCCGTCGGCGCGGATCTCGGTGACTATCCGCTGCAGGGCGTCGGTGTTGCGGGCGGCGAGCACGACGGCGGCCCCCTCGGAGGCGAAGAGCCCGGCCGCGGCCGCCCCGATGCCGCGGCTGGCGCCGGTGATGAACACGACCTTGCCGGTGAGCAGGCCGATGGGTGCGGTGTCGATGTTGTTCGTCATGACGACAGTGTCAGGTCGTCCACCAGGCCGTATACAGGCACGGACGGTACCAGGATCCATCGCCGCGCAGCGTGCACACTTGGGATATGGACAAACAGGAACTCGGGGCGTTTCTCCGTAGCCGTCGTGAGCGGCTCCGGCCGCAGGACGTCGGGCTGCCCTCGGGCCCGCGACGCCGGACACCGGGACTTCGCCGCGAGGAGGTCGCCGTCCTCGCGCACATCTCCACGGAGTACTACGTCCGGCTCGAGCAGGGCAGGGCGCCGCGACCGTCGGGCGAGGTCCTCGCCGGGATCGCAGGCGCACTGCGGCTCACGGACGCCGAGTCCGGCCACCTGCACGTCCTCGCGGGAACCGCGCCGAGCCGTACCGGACTGCACCGGCGCGACGTCCGACCGAGCATCCTCGCGCTCCTTGAGCGGCTGCCGCAGACGGCCGCTTTCGTGATGTCGGCCACGTTCGAGGTGCTCGCGTGGAACGACCTCGCGGCCGCGCTCATGGAGGACTTCACTGACCTCGCCCCGCAGGAGCGTAATCTCGCGCGCCGGGCATTCCTCGGGCCGGCGCGCGCCGATGCGACGCAGTACCGGATCTCCGACGCCGCGGAGTTCCGGCTCCAGGTCGTCATGGAGCTGCGATCCACCCTCGCCCGGTACCCGTCCGACCCCGTGGTGAGCGAACTCGTCGACGAGCTCCGCGACGCCAGCCCCGAGTTCGCCCGGCTCTGGGAGCGGCACGACGTGCAAGCCGCGCCGATGCTCACGAAGACGTTCCGTCACCCGGTCGTCGGGGAGGTCACCGTCGACTGCGACTCGCTCACCCTCACGGACCGCGACCAGTACCTCGTGCTCTACAGCGCGCCACCAGGATCGCCCGGCGCCGAAGCCCTGGCTCTGCTGAACGTCCTTGGAGCCGAGTACGTCAAAGCGAGCAGGTCACGCTGACGGAGCCGGACACGGTCCCCAGGCATAGAGGGACGCGAGATACCGCTCTCAGCGGATCGTCTCCAGCCGGGGCGTGGCGCCGAGCACCGGTCTCATCCGCCGTCCATCGCTCACAGCCGCACGGGGATGAGGGCGCGGAAAGCGATGAGTACCAGGTTGTCGGCCGCGCATGGCATGCTGCCTGACATGGCGGGAACCGATCCAGCACTCGTGACCTTGGTCGTCGGCGATGAGGAGTTGCTGGTTGAGCGGACGGTGAGTGTCGTCGTCGCGGCGGCGCGGGCCGCTGATGCCGGTGCCGAGGTGCATGACCTGATGGGGGGCAAGGTCGCGGTCGGTGAGCTGATGCAGCTCACCTCGCCATCCCTGTTCGGCGATCGTTCCGTGGTGGTGATCCGGTCGGCGCAGGATCTGAGCAAAGACGTCATCGCCGAGATCGTGACCTATGCCAAGCGGCCCGCCGACGACACCGTGCTGGTGCTGGCGCACCCAGGCGGGGTCAAGGGCAAGGCGCTGGTCGACGGGGTGAAGAAGGCCGGGGCCAAGGTGGTCACGGTCAACAAGATCACCAAGGCCGGGGAGCGGCTGGAGTTCATCAAGGGGGAGTTCAAGCGGGCTGGGCGGAGCGTTTCCGGGGAGGCGGCTCAGGCGCTGCTCGATGCCGTGGGCAACGATCTGCGGGAGCTGGCCGCGGCCTGCAGCCAGCTCACCTTCGACACGGAGGAGAAGACGATCGGCCCGGCCGCCGTGGCTCGCTATCACAAGGGGCGGGCCGAGGTCAGCGGGTTCAATGTCGCGGACTCCGCGGTCGAGGGCCGGCTGGCGGATGCCCTCGAACAACTGCGGTGGGCGCTCGGCACCGGCGTCGCACCGGTGCTGCTGGTGAGCGCTCTGGCCGGCGGGTTGCGGTCGTTGGCCAAGGTCGGCAGCGCCCCGCGCAACCTGCGGGGCGGCCAGCTGGCCAGCCATGTCGGCATGCCGCCGTGGAAGGTCGATCGGGTCAGGCGGCAGTTGAACGGCTGGGGGCCGGAAGGGCTCTCGCGGGCGATCCAGGCGGTGGCCAGAGCGGATGAGCAGGTCAAGGGCGGGGGAGCCGATCCGGCTTACGCGTTGGAGCACACGGTCCAGGTCATCGTGGCCAGTCGCACCGGGCGGTAAGGGCTGCTGAGGACCGTGTTCTAGGCAGCCCGCACAGGTCCGGCGGGGCCGTATTCGTGGTAGGGGGTGGGGTGCGCGACCCAGGAGTCCGCGCACCCATGAAGAGCACGCGGACTCGCAGGCGGACCGTTGAGGCAGGATCAGGCGGGCACGTCGGTCAGGCGGGCACGTCGGTCAGGCGGCGCAGCGTGAACGGCTCGGCAAGGATCTCGTCCAGGGCCTGGGCGACGTGCTTGAAGTGCGGCAGCGAGAAGTGATACTCCAGCGCGGCGCCGCTGGTCCACTCCTCCACGATGATCATGCGGTCGGCACGGGCGGGGTCGGCGTAGGGCTGGTAACCCAGGCAGCCCTCCTCCGCCAGGGACGGCGCGATCATCGCGTTCAGCTCCTCGCGCAGCCGCTCCTCCGCGCCGGGCTTGGCGGTGAAGCGGGCGATGATGGTGAGGGTGTTCGACACGGTAGGACTCCTGATCTGGTGCTGTGTTCGGGGCGACGATGTCCATCTTCCGGGTCCGGCCCAGGACTACCCAGAGCTCCCTTCAGCCGGGGCTCGACCCGCCTGGGTCTGGCAGGACCAGGCAGAACGCACCATTAATGGCCAATACTGGGCATATGGATCGTGCGCAACAGCTCAGCGAGTTCCTCAAGAGCCGGCGGGCCCGGCTGCGTCCGGACGACGTCGGCGCGGGCGGTTTCGGCGGCCAGCGGCGTGTCCCCGGGCTGCGCCGCGAGGAGCTGGCTCTGCTGGCCGGCGTCAGCGTCGACTACTACACCCGCCTGGAACAGGGCCGGGCCCGTAACGTGTCTCCCGACGTGCTGGACGCCGTGGCCGGCGCACTCCGCCTCGACCCCGACGAACGTGCGCACCTGCGCAACCTCGCCAAGCCGAGCAGCGCCCGCAGACGCCCCAGCCGCCCGCAGCAGGTCGGCCCCGAACTGCGCCAGGCCCTGGCGGCACTCGTCACCGTCCCCGCCTACGTCATCGGACGCCGCCTGGACATCCTGGCCTGGAACGAACTGGCCCGTCTCCTGATCGCCGACTTCCCCGCCCTGCCCGCGGCCGAGCGCAACATGGCCCGCCTGGTGTTCCTGGATGAGGCGGCCAAAGACCTCTACCCCGACTGGGACACCAAGGCCCGCGACACCGTCGCCAACCTCCGCCAGGATGCCGGCCGCCACCCCGAGGACCCTCAGCTCGCCACCCTGGTCGGCGAACTGTCCCTGCACAGTGCCGACTTCCGCCGCCTGTGGGCCGACCACGGCGTCCAAGGCAAGACCCGAGGCCGCAAACGATTCGCCCACCCGCGACTCGGCGAACTCGCCCTCGACTATGTGGCCATGCGAGCCCCCGACGACCCCGACATGACCATGATGATCTACAGCGCGCCGCCGGAATCCGAGGCCGCCACCTCTCTGCGGCTGCTGGCCGGCCTCTCCGCTTCAAAGTCCACCACCAGGTTCTGACTCGCAGGGGGCGGCCTCCCGATGCCGGGGAATCAGCGTGGGGGTCGGCGGTCGGTTTCCAGGCCGGCCAGGAGCTGTTTGAGGAGGGCGTTCAACGTTTCCTGGCCGTCGGGGTCCAGGGTGTTCACCATGCCGGACTCCACCTCGCAGCGAATGGTCATCGCCTCCACCCACAGCTCGTGTCCCTTGAGCGTGAGCTCAACGTCCACCCGGCGCCGGTCGTCCGTGCTCCGCACCCGCCGGACCAGGTCCGCCTTCTCGAGCGTGTCCAGCCGCCCGGTCATCCCGGCGGGCGACAACAGCAGATCCGTGGCCAGCTCGGTGGGGGTCGCCGACCCGCCGCGGGCCGTCAGCCGGTGCAGCGTCTCGAACGCGAAGTCGGCGATCCCGACCTCGGCCAGCGCCGCCGCCTTGGTGTGGGCCAGGTGCTTCACCAGGGACTGCATGCGCGTGACGATCGCCTCCACCCGCTCGTCGAAGGGCGCCTTGCCACGCCAGCGAGCCAGATGGCGATCGACCGAGTCCTCCATGTCCGAGATCATACGGTAGCAAGTATTTTGTTGACGAAATATTCGCTGACGAAATATGGTCGGCGACCATGATGAACCGATTAGTGATCGGCCGCTGCCTGTCCGCGCTCGCCACGGCGCTCATTCCGACGACCTTGACGCTGGCGGTGCTGCGTACGACCGGCGACGGCGGGGCGCTGGGCATCGTCCTGGCCAGCGAGCTGGTTCCGCTCCTGCTGTTCCTGCCCGTCGGCGGCGTGCTGGCCGACAGGCTCAGGCCCCAACGCGTCGCCCTGCTCGCCGACCTGGTCCGGTGCGCGTCGCAGGCCGCCATCGCCTCCGAACTCCTGCTGGGTGTGCACCGTCTTCTCGACCTGGCCCTGTTGTCGGCCGTGGCGGGCGCCGCCATCGCGTTCGGCAGTCCCGCCGTGCCGAGGCTGGTCGTCGCGGTGGCGCCCGCCGAGGACCGGTTGCGGATGAACGCGCGCATCGGTGTGGCGACGAGCCTGTCCGCCGTGGCCGCTCCGGCGCTGGCCGGAACGATCGTGGTGGTCGCGGGGCCCGGGTGGGCGGCGGCGCTCACGGCGCTGCTGTTCGCTTGCTCGGCCCTCACGCTCGGCGGGCTCAGGCCGCGGATCTCCGGCCGGACAGTGCCCCCGGGAGAGGACCGTACGCCCGAGGCTCGGCGTGCCTCCTTCGGTCAGGATCTGGCCGACGGGTGGCGGGAGGTCAGGCGGCGGCCGTGGTTCCTGGCCTGTGTGCTCGGGCACGGCGTCTGGCACTTCATGGCCGGGCTCTTCCTCACGCTGGCTCCGCTGACGGCCGTCCAGCACCTGGGTGGGGAGGCGAGCTGGATGGTGATCGTGCAGAGCGGCACGGTCGGCCTGCTCCTGGGCGTGTTCGCGGCGCCGAGGTTGCCCATCCGGCGGCCACTGGTGGTGGTGCAGGCAGGCGCGTGCTGCTACCTGCTGCCCATGGTGGTCCTGGCCGTCCAGGCGCCTGCCGGGGTGCTGGCGGGGGCGTACTTCGTGGCGATGTTCGGGCTGGGGGTGCTCAGCCCGTTGTGGGAGACGGTGGTGGCCGAGGAGATCCCGGAGGAGGCGCTGGGGCGGGTGCGCTCGTTCGACCAGCTCATCTCGTTCGCGTCGCGGCCGTTCGGGTTGGCGGTGGCGGCGCCGCTGGCCGGGGTGACCGGGGTGACGGCGCTGATGGTGACCGGTGGCGTGCTGGTCGCCGTCGCCAACCTGGCCGCGATCCTGCCGTCATCCCGCGCCGTCGCGAAGCGGCCCGCAGCGTCGGCGACGTGAGGGCCGCCGGGGGTCATGGTGCCGCCGGCACGTCCTCACGCACCACCCCGTCGCTGATCTCCAGCACGCGATCGGCCAACGTGATCAGACTGGGGTCGTGGGTCGCCACCAGCGCCGTGACACCCTCACTCCGTACGACCGCCCGCAACAACTCCATGATCTGCCGCCCGGTCTGCGAGTCCAGCTGCCCCGTGGGCTCATCCGCCACCAGCAGCCGAGGCCGGTTCGCCAGGGCGCGCGCGATCGCCACCCGCTGCCGCTGCCCCCCGGACAACTCGTACGGCCGCTGATTGACATGCTGCTCCAGCCCCACCAGGGCGAGCAGCATGTGCACCCGGGCCTCCCGCTCCGCCACCGGCATCCGGAGCAACCGCATCGGCACGCCCACGTTCTCGGCCGCCGACAACACGGGGATCAGCCCGAACGACTGGAAGACGAAGCCCACCACGTCCCTGCGCAGCGACAGCAGGGCGTCCTCGGACATGGCGGTGACCTCGTGCCCGTCCACCAGCACCTGTCCCGCGTCCGGCCGGTCGAGGCCGCCGATCTGGTTGAGCAGGGTGGTCTTGCCCGACCCGGACCGGCCCCTGACGGCGACCAGCTCTCCAGGACGCACCGAGAACGACACGTCCCGCAGCGCCACGACCTCCTTGGGCCCGCTCCGGTAGACCTTGCGCAGCCCTTCGACCACGACCAGCGGCGAATCAGTCATCGGACGGCTCCTCTCGGGCGGGCCACACACCGATGTGGTCGGACTCGAGTTCGAGCCGCACCCGCCGCTCCATCTCCAGGGCGTTCATGAAGTCGCGGGGAAGCTGCAGCCGCCCCACCCGGTCGAGCACGGCGTACTCCTCGGCGATGATCTGCCCCTCGGCGTCCGCCCGCCGCAGCGTCTCACTGCTGGTACGCCCGTCGCGAATGCCGACCGTCCGGTCCACCTGCTCCGACACCAGCGGATCGTGCGTCACGATGACCACGGTCACGCCCAGCTCCCTGTTCGCCTTCCGCAGCGCGTCGAACACCAGCTCCGAGGTCTCGCTGTCCAGCTCCCCGGTCGGCTCGTCGGCGAGGATGAGCTGCGGGGAGTTGGCGAGCGCGACGGCGATGGCCACCCGCTGCTGCTCGCCGCCCGACATTTCGGGTATTTTCCGGGTGGCGCAGTAGCCCACGCCGAGCAGCTCCAGCAACTCCGACGCCCGTTCCCGGCGCGCCCCGCGACCACCGGCCAGCTTCATCGGCAGCTCGACGTTCTCCGTGGCGGACAGGTACGGCAGCAGGTTCCGCGCCGTCTGCTGCCAGATGAAGCCCACCACAGAGCGCCGGTAGCGCAGCCGATCGCGCGCGTTCATGGCCAGCAGGTCCATGCCCGCCACCTTGGCCACCCCGGCGGTCGGCACGTCCAGCCCGGACAGCACGTTCAGCAGCGTCGACTTGCCGGACCCCGAGGCCCCCACGATGGCGACCAGCTCACCCTTGTCGATCACCAGGTCGAGCCCCTGCAACGCGACGACCTCGACACCCTCGGTCTTGTAGATGCGCACGAGGTTGTCGCAGACGATGTGCGAGTCGCCCCCGAACGCGGCCTTCTCCCGCGTCGCCTTGGCTTCCAGCTCGGACAGGGTCGGGTTCATGACAGATCCCCCACTCGAAGGACGGCGCCGAGACTGCGGCGCCGGCTGATGGCGGTGTGCGCGTACGCGCCGAGCACGGCGACCGCGGCCAGCCCGGCGGTCAGCATGATCGGTGTGACGAGGTCGAGGGAGTAGTCGCCGACGGGCAGGTCACCGGCGTACGACGACAGATCCACGCCGGGCCCGAGCGCCGCGGGCAGACCGAGGCCCAGCCCGAGCCCCACCAGCGCGGTGAACACGATCATGGGCAGGATCTCCAGCACGGTCAGCCGCTCCGCCTGCCGGTCCGACAACCCCAGCGTCCGCAGGAACGACACCGCCCTGGCCCGGTCGGCCGCCCCGATCACCAGCGACAGCAGGACGGCGACCAGCGCGTACAGGGCCAGCGCCACCGTCACCACGATCAGCGTCCAGCGCACCGTGCCCGTCAGGGGGTCGTCCTGGATGGCCCGCAGCGCCCCCGCCTGCGACTCCACGTCGGCCGTCGGCACCAGCCGGGTGAGGGCGCCGAGTGAGACGTCCCCCCTGATCAGCAGCGTGTTCACGGCGGGCCGGGTCAGCACGTCCAGCGGCACGACGAGGAACTTGCCGGTGCTGAAGAAGCCCGGCACCGACTCGATCACGCCCTCTGCGGGCAGCTTCAGCCGCGACTGCCAGCCGACGTCGAGCGTCTCCCGCCCGCGCAGTTCGGCGGAGACGAGCGCGCCCTTGGTCAGGGGCGGCAGGCTGATCGGGGCGTCGCCCATGAGGCGCCGCCACTGGGCGACGTCGACGGCGATGGCCTCCGCCCGCTCCCCGCCGTACCCGATCTGCACTCTGCCGGTCTGCGCGGGGACCACCTGCTCCACCCCGTCGAGCGCGCGCACCCGCTCGACGGTGGCGGCGGGGATCTCGATGTTCGAGGTGAGCCGGATCGGCGCTCCCACCTGCTGCCAGGACGCCAGTCGCTGCGTGCTTGCGATCCCGTCGGAGATCACCGCCGCGAACACCGACACGCCCAGCGCCGGCAGCAGGATCAGCACCGGCAGCGCGGCGGCAGAGCGCGCCCTGGCCGCCCTGGTCAGCCCCAGGAACGGCACGGCCGACCGCCCGCGCGCCGTCAGCCGGACGAACAGCCGCAACGGGTACGGGTAGCACCGCAGGGTGAGCAGCGCGGCCGCGAGCGTGAGCGCGATGGGCACCAGCAGCAGGAACGGATCCTGACCGGCGGTGGAGCTCAGCCCGCGGGCCCGCAGCAGATACGCCCCGGCCAGGGCGAGCACCACGACCAGCACCTCCAGCGTGGCCCGCCGGGCCGACGGCCGGGCGGCGGCCACGTCCGCGCGGCGCTCGTGCAGTGGCGTGCGGTGCGTGAGTGCCGACTGTGCGGCGGCGTAGCCGACGGCGACGACGACCACGAGCACCGGTCCCGCGTGCACGATGGGCAGGATGGGCCCCGGCACGAGGTAGGACAGCGCGTACCCGGCCAGGGCCGCGGGCGCCACCGCGAGCGCGGTCAGCGCCGCCGCCGCGCCCGACACCTGCCCCAGCGAGCCGCCCCGCGCGCGGGTCAGCGCCAGCGTGTGATCCAGCCGGTCGGTCAGCAGCCGCGCGGCCAGCACGATCACGCCGAGCGCCACCACCAGCAGCCCGCCGAGCACCAGGTACATCACGGTCTGCGCGGTCGCCAGCGCGGCGACGAAGTCGTCGAACAGCTTGGGCAGCCCGGTCCGCAGGTTGCCGGGGGCGGTCGGCTGGAGGGCCACGACCCGTTCGAACTCGGTGACCGCCGCCTGGAGGTCGGGCACGGCCAGCGCGCCGGCCGCCCCGGCGTCGATCGGCAGGATCCAGCGGTAGACCAGGTTGCGCCCTCCGCCGCTGAGGGCGGTCAGCCCCTCGTCGGAGGTCAGCGAGGTGATGTGCCGCTCGAACTCCAGCGCCCCCTGCGGCAGCAGCCGCGTGACGTGCAGGAGGTCGGCATTGTGCTGCCAGTAGCGGTCGCCGGGGTCCTTGGCCTTGAAGGCGCCGACGATCTTGACGGCGACGTAGTCGCTCTCACCGACGGTCTTCGTCTGGCCGATCCGCAGGCCCATCTCCTGCAGGGCCTCCTCCACGACGCCCACCTCGACCAGCGGGATCGTCGCGCCCGCGTACCGCGTCGTGGCGGGCTTGCCGGGTGCCCGGCCCTGGATCCAGTCCACGCGCCGGCCGGCGTCGGACAACCAGCCGAGGTTGAGGTACATCTTGCCGCCCGACCCGGTGACGGGAGTCAGAACGGTCTTGGCGCTCTGGTGGCTGGAGCCTGAGCCGGCGGGCACGACCAGCGGGCGCAACGCCGGCGGCACGAGCTTGCGCGCGCGCTGGTCGAGCGTGTCGAACTGGAAGGGGCTGTGCAGGTCGTCGCCTCGCCCGCTCGGCTCCATGGTCACGGCCAGGTCGGCCTGTACGGCGGAGGCCCGGCCCAGCGCCCGGCTCAGCGCGTCGTCGAACGAGCCCTGCATCGCCCTCGGCAGGCCCGAGACCAGCAGGCAGGCGCTCAACGTCAGCACGAAGAGCACGGCCACCGTGCCCAGGTGCACCCGGGCGAGCAGGGTGATCCTCACCGTTCCTCCACGAATTGGCCACTTTGCCCCCGCATGCGGCGTGCCAGCATCGCCACGATGGCGAACAACACTCCCGCGACCAGCACCAGCATCGCCCCGGTGGCCGCCCAGGGGATGTCGAGCAGCACGCCGGGAGTGACCGCCGACGCCTGCCCGGTCAGCACGATGTGCGGCACCACCAGCGCGCCGACGACCACGGCGAGCGCGGTGCCCGCCGCCAGCGACAAAACGATGACGAACGTCTGCTCGATCGCCAGCAGCCCGAACACCTGCCGGGAGCTCACGCCGAGCGCCCGCAGGATGGCGAACTCGGCCTTCCGCTCCCGCGCCGCCACCGCCGCGTTCACCAGGAACCCGAGCGCCGCGAACACCATCGCGGCCAGGAACCCCAGCATCAGCGCCCCCTGCAGCCCGCTGGCCAGCGGGTCGTCCCGCAGCCCGGCGGCCAGCTCGCGCTGGTCGAGCGGGGTGACGTCCCATGCGGGCCGGCCCTTGAGCGCCTTCGCCGCGGGCGCGGTGTCGGCCGCGGCCAGCCACCACTCCGTGGCGGGCCGGGGAAGCTGCGCCGCCGCCAGCTCGGACGCCTGCAGCGTCCCCCAGTCGGCGAGCAGGGCCCGCTGCCCGGCGCCGGTCGTCGGCATTGTGTCCACCACGGCGACGACCTTCACCTGCAGCACGCGGCGATCGATGCTGGCCGCCCCGGTCTGCCCGACGCCCAGCTTCATCGCGGCGGCCAGATCGCTGGTCACCACCACCGGCAACGCGCCGGCGCGCGGCAGCGGCGCGAACGTGGCCACGGCCGGCCGCGCCGGAGCACTCGCCAGCGGCGGGACCGCCACCTCCTGGCCGTCGGCGCTCAGCCCGGTCACCTTGAGGTTCTTCATGTCGTAGAGCGCGCCCGTGAGGAGGCCGCGCAGCGACAGCGGGTAGGTGATCTTGCCGGCCCGCCCGGCCAGCGCCTTCAGGTCGAGGTCGATCCGGTTCTCGCCCGGCTTCAGCACGCCGAGCGACAACTCGCGCCACACGCCGAGCGCGTCGGAGAGCACCAGCCGCAGCGGCAGCTCCGAGCCCGCCACGGCGTGGACGGTCAGCGTGGCCGGCTGCCCGGGAAGGTCGAGTTCTCCGGCCTGTTCCCCGATCAGCGCGCGCGACATCTCCTCGACCGACTGCGCCGACAGGTCGGGCCGGAGCTGGAACAGCTCGCCCAGCTTGCCCGCCTCGACGCTGAGCAGCACCGCGTTCTCGCCGCTCATCTCGCTCTGCCCGCGGAAGGCGGGCGAGGCCGCCGTGACGCCGGGCAGCGTGGTGAACGCGCTCCCGCGCCCGAGCGCTCCCAGCTCCGGCCCGTCGGGCGGCCCGGACAACCGCAGGTCGGTGCCCGCCTGGTGGCGGGCCTGGTCGGCCTGCGAGGCCCGCCAGGTGGCCGCCGTCGCCATGGACACGATGCCGATCGCGATCGCCATGGTCAGCAGCAGCGCGGGGCCGGCGTACTTGAGCGGCCGCCGGCTCACCTGCCACGCGCCGAGCGCCGGGGCGAGCGTGGGCCGCCTGGAGGTCACCCGCTCGGCCAGCTTCGAGATGCGCGGCACCAGCCGCAACCCGAGCATGCCGCCGGTGAGCAGGGCCAGCGCGGGCCCGGAGATGATCAGTGGATCGATGCCGAGCTCGCCGGCGGACGTGGTGGTGACCGGCGCGCCGTAGTGCTGGAGCTGCCAGATCGCCAGCCCGGCCACGACGAGCAGCGCGAGGTCGGCGCCCGCCCGCTCGATCAGCCCCCGGCCACCGCCGCGGCCGCGCGCCGACTGCTCCTCCACATAGGTACGCCGCGTGCCCGCCATGGCCGGCAACACCAGCAACACGGCCGCGGCCAGGGCCACGGCGAACGACACCAGGAAGGTCCCCAGGTCGGCCGAGGGCGCGAGCCGCACCCCAGAGGACTTGATCCACGGCAACTGGTTGATCAGCGCGAGCAGCGGCGGCCCCAGGAACGGCGCCATGACGGCGCACGGAAGCGCCACCAGCAGTGCCTCGCCCCCGGCCAGCGCCGCCAGCCGCCCCGCGCCCGCCCCCCGCGAGCGCAGCAGCGCCACCTCCATCCGGCGGTGGTCGGCGAGCAGCCGCGCGGTGAGGATCAGCGCGTACGCGGCCAGCAGCAGGAGCTGCAGCACCGGGATCAGCATGGTGGAGCGGGCCACCAGGGACGCGGTGTCGAGCTGGGTGAGCATCTCGGGCAGGCGGCTGGCGGTCACGCAGGTCGTGCACCCGTCCGCCTTGAGCCGCTCGCCCATCCGCTGGATCGAGCCGGCCAGCGGGCGCAGCCGCTCCGGGGTCAGGGCACGCAGGTCGGGGACGGCGGACCAGGTGGCGTTCACGTTGGTGGCGAAGCGCCCGATGAACGTCTCGCGCGGCACCATGAGCGGCCCGTACGTGGTGAACTCGCCGCGCTCCAGCCCCCGGCTGAGCAACTGCTCGCCGGTCCAGCGCTCGCCGAACGGGTCGTTGAGCTGGAAGACGCCGACGACGCGGACCGTGACCGGGCGCGGGTCGAGCCGGCCCTTCGTGATGAACTCCTGGCCGGCCCTGAACCCGGAGGCCGAGGCGGCCGAGAGCGAGATCGCGGCCTCGACCTGGTCGCCGCCGGCCTTCGGCCACTGCCCGGAGACGAGCCTGGCGTGCCGGTCCAGCCCGTCGTAGCTGCCGAACCGCAGCAGCTCCGGCCGCTCCTGCTTCTCCTGCCCCGGCATGACGTAGGAGTCGGAGCGGAAGCTGACGGTGACGGCGGGCGGCGTGGTGTAGGACGTGGCCAGCTCGGCGCGTACCGACCGGTCGAGCTCGGGGAACGTCTTGGCCGTCACCGGCGCGCTGACGGTGGCGGCGGTCTGGTGGTAGGAGGCCGTCTCCATCGTCCTGCGGACGCCGGCGTCGGCGATCGAGGAGGCGTACATCGTCAGTGCGACGAGCGTCGTGGTCGCCAGCAGGATCGAGCCGAACGCGGCAAGCAGCAACAACGGCTCGCTGAACGCCCGTTTGACGACCAACGGCCCCCGCATGTGTTCCCCCCTTGCCCGTTTCACGCACTTTGGGGCAGATGTCGGACGGAGGGCAAGACGATCTCGGCAACGGTGACGCACCCGATACGCCTGTGTGATATCGAAACTGTGACAAAAGGGTGCGGAAACGAAAACGCCGCACTCCACAGGGAGTGCGGCGCTGCCGCTGCCGAATCTAGGCGGCTGCCAAAATTACTTGGCAGCCAGCGCCGCGGCCTGCTTGGCGATCGCGGACTTGCGGTTGGCGGCCTGGTTCTTGTGGATGACGCCCTTGCTGACGGCCTTGTCGAGCTGACGGGCGGCAACCCGCTGCGCGGCCACGGCCTGCTCGACGTCGCCCTGCTCGGCGGCCTCGCGGAACTTGCGCACGGCCGTCTTGAGCGAGGACTTGGTCGCCTTGTTGCGCAGGCGAGCCTTCTCGTTCTGCTTGTTGCGCTTGATCTGGGACTTAATGTTCGCCACGAAGAAGCCTCGGTGAAAGTCTAAGTGATGGATGGGGCGCGCGGGCTCGAGAGAGGGCGCGCCACACGCAGTTGTACAGCGTACCAATAAACTGGGTGGGCGCTCAAATCAACACGCCGGCCCGAATCGATCGGCCGCCCTGGCTCGGGCGCCCAGCCAGGTAGCCGCTCTCAGGATAAGGCACCCGCGGCGCGGGGCGGCCCGTGCTCAGGGAAACGAGCGGCCGGCGTCACTCAAGGCAGCCAGCGGCTGGTGTATTCACGCCAGTCCTCCTCGGTGGCGGCGAAGTCCACGTAGAGGGCGAGGCCGAAGCGTTCGCGGCGGCCGTGTTCCGACAGGGCCAGCCGGGCGCCCTCGGCGGCCATCGCCACGCTCTCGGCGGCGTCGGCCCAGGGCACGGCGTGGTCGTGGTAGGCGGGGGCGCCGAGGTAGAGGGTCTTGGAGTCGGGGACCAGATCCAGGGCGAGCCCGGCCTGGCGGGCGACGTGGCCGCCGTACAGGGACTGGAGCGGGGTGAAGGAGTCGTACGTCATGACGGCGACCTGGTCCACCCGGTCCACGACCTGCTGGAAAAAGCCCCCCGACCAGTATTTGTCGTGGGACAGGATGGCCCTGGCGGCCAGGCGCATGCCGGGGTACGGCTCGATCTGCGGGGTGGAGGTGGACAGCAGCTTCGTGTGGGCCCGCGTTCTGTCCAGCAGGTCCAGGAACTCGGTGTCGCCGTCGCCGATCGGCTCGAAGTTGTAGTGGATGCCGTCGTAGCCCTGTTTCATGATGGCGGCGACACCGGCCAGGACGTTCGCGCGGGAGGCGGGATCGTCCAGGTCGAGGGCGTTGTCGACGGACTGGCCGAGCCAGGCGGAGATGCGGACGGCGGGCGAATGTTGCCGCATCCATTTCACGAAATTTCCGGCGTTGGGGTATTTGGCGGGATCTAGCCGTCCGTCCCACTCGAACGGGCCGGAATGGACGTATACGTCCTTGATGCCGCTGGCGCGCAGCCGTACCGCCAACTGCTCCACGTCACGCTCGGTCCGGCGGCCGTCCACCCAGGCGTGGCCCAGCCACAGGGCGTCGTTGCCGGTGCTCTTCGCCCAGGCCGCTGGGGCACCGGTAAACTGGAGACGGAGCGCGGCGGCGAGCAGGCCGGCCAGCGCCACCGTGATGACCAAGGCAAGCGCGAGCACGCGTAGGCCGCGGCGGATGACGGTTCGGGCAATCACCCGGGCATGTCACCATGAAAGACGCTTGACCTCAACCCTGTCGAAACGGACTTCGGTGCGCACTCAGCCTGGCCAGACCGACCCCGCGTTGATCCGCAACTTCTGCATCATCGCGCACATCGACCATGGCAAGTCGACCCTTGCCGACCGGATGTTGCAGATCACCGGTGTGGTAGACGACCGTTCCATGCGCGCCCAATACCTCGACAGGATGGACATCGAGCGGGAGCGCGGCATCACGATCAAATCGCAGGCCGTGCGGCTGCCGTGGGACGGCCACGTGCTCAACATGATCGACACTCCCGGGCACGTCGACTTCACCTACGAGGTGTCCAGGTCGCTGCAGGCGTGCGAGGGCGCGGTCCTGCTGGTCGACGCCGCCCAGGGCATCGAGGCCCAGACGCTGGCCAACCTTTACCTGGCCATGAGCGCCGACCTGCACATCATCCCGGTCCTCAACAAGATCGACCTGCCGGCCGCGCAGCCGGAGAAGTTCGCTGAGGAGCTGGCGGGGCTGATCGGCTGCGACCCGTCCGACGTGCTCAAGGTGTCGGGCAAGACCGGCGTCGGCGTGCGCGAGCTGCTCGACCACGTGGTGCAGAGCGTGCCCGCCCCGGTGGGCAAGGCCGACGCCCCCGCCCGTGCGCTGATCTTCGACTCGGTCTACGACACCTACCGGGGCGTCGTCACCTACGTCAGGGTCATCGACGGGCACCTGGGCAAGCGCGAGCGCATCCTCATGATGTCCACCAACGCCACCCACGAGACGCTGGAGATCGGCGTCATCTCACCCGAGCCCAAAGTCTCGGAGCGGGGGCTGGGCGTCGGCGAGGTGGGCTACCTGATCACCGGCGTCAAGGACGTGCGCCAGTCGCGCGTGGGTGACACGGTCACCTCGGTGGTCAAGCCGGCGCGCGAGATGCTGGCCGGTTACGACCATCCCAAGCCGATGGTGTTCTCGGGGCTCTATCCGATCGACGGCGACGAATACCCGGAGCTGCGCGAGGCGCTCGACAAGCTGCAGCTCAACGACGCGGCGCTGGTCTACGAGCCGGAGACGTCGGCGGCGCTCGGGTTCGGCTTCCGGGTGGGCTTCCTCGGGCTGCTGCACATGGAGATCGTGCGCGAGCGGCTGGAGCGCGAGTTCGGGTTGTCGCTGATCTCGACCGCGCCCAACGTGGTCTACCGCGTGGTCATGGAGGACGGCAAGGAGCTCACGGTCACCAACCCGTCGGAGTTCCCGACGGGCGGGAAGATCGCGCAGGTCTTCGAGCCGGTCACCAAGTCCACGATCCTGGCGCCGTCCGAGTTCATCGGGGCGATCATGGAGATCTGCCAGGGGCGGCGCGGCCAGCTCCTCGGCATGGACTACCTGTCGGAGGACCGCGTCGAGATCCGCTACACGCTGCCGCTCGGCGAGATCATCTTCGACTTCTTCGACCAGCTCAAGTCCCGCACCCGCGGTTACGCCTCGCTCGACTACGAGCCCGCCGACGAGCTGGAGTCCGAGCTGGTCAAGGTCGACATCCTGCTGCAGGGGGAGCCGGTCGACGCCTTCAGCGCCATCGTGCACAAGGACAAGGCGTACACGTACGGCGTCGAGATGGCCAAGAAGCTGCGTGAGCTGATCCCGAGGCAGCAGTTCGAGGTGCCGATCCAGGCCGCCATCGGAGCCCGGGTCATCGCCCGCGAGAACATCCGCGCCATCCGCAAGGACGTCCTGGCCAAGTGCTACGGCGGCGACATCTCCCGTAAGCGCAAGCTGCTGGAGAAGCAGAAGGAAGGCAAGAAGCGGATGAAGATGGTCGGGCGCGTGGAGGTGCCCCAGGAGGCCTTCGTCGCCGCCCTGTCCACCGACTCCAGCACCGACAAGAAGAAGTAACGCTCCGCCGCCGCCGCGCGGCCCTCTTCGGTTGACGCGGCACGGTCACGTCCGCGCTCTCCGGTCGTCATTCACGGTCGCGTCCGTGCTCTTCGGCCGGCATGCGCGGTCGCGTCCGTGCTCTTCGGCCGGCGCGCGCGGTCACGTCCGCGCCGCCAGCCAGGTGCGCGGCTTGGCGGTGAGGCGGCGCAGGCCGTCGTCGCCGATCTCGACCCACTCGCTCCGCGCCCAGCCGCCCGTCGTCTGAGGGGCGAACCCGTGCCGCTGGAACAGCTCCGACGCCTCTTTCTGGGTGAGCCCGCGCGGCCCCCAGTCCTCGATGACCCGTGCCGTCCGCTCGTCCTCGCCCGCCTCCTGCTCGCCGAGCGCGCCCGCCAGCTCGTCCAGCCCGCGCGCGATGAGCCGCAGCGCGGCCTGCATCTTCGGAACGTCCATCATTCGCCCATCGATCGGCAGCGATTGCCTGGCGATCGTACCGACTACCCTGAAGAGCATGGAAGTCGTGCAGACGGCGCGGATGGTTCTCTCTCGTGTTACGGCAGACGATCTCCTGGCAGTCCACGAGATTCACTCCGATCCGCGGACGAACGTCTACAACCCCACCGGCCCCTCACCTGACCTGGAGGCGAGCCGGGCCATGCTGGACCTCTGGCTCGCCGACTGGGACGAACGCGGGCTCGGCTACTGGGCGGCCCGCCCGCGGCGGGAAGCGGGGGTGCTCGGCTTCGGCGGCCTGCGCCGCGCCATCCTCGACCAGGGCGAGGTGCTCAACCTTTACTACCGATTCCGTCCGTCGGCCTGGGGGCACGGATACGCGCTCGAACTCGCGAAGGCGGCCCTCCACGTCGGCCAGGGGCTCGGGACGATCGTGGCGGTGATCAGCGACGTCAACGAGCCGTCGCGGCGCGTGGCCGAGAGGGCGGGCATGCGCAAGGACCGCACCATCCCGTACGGGGGCGTGCCCAGCGACGTTTACGTCGGCTGACCGCGCTGCTACGTCGTCGCTCTGGCCGGCCGCGCTCGCCAGATGTACCCGGCCAGGACCGTCAGGCCGGACACCGCCTGAGCCAGCAGGTAGGGGGCGAGCTCGTCCGGTTGCGCCGCCAGAGCCATCGCGGCCGGCAGGCATCCGATCACGGCCAGGTCGATACCGGTGACCGCCCAGATCAGCGGGCCGGTGGGGATCGCGCCGCCGGGGGTGTCGATGACCGGCATCGAATGATCGACCGGATCCCGCCGGGCCATCCGGAGTGCGGCAGCCGCCAGGGCCGGAGCGGCCGGCAGCCCGAACAACCACCACGGCCCCACCACCCCGCCTGCTGCCGGCGAGCCCGCCAGGTGGAGTGTCAGGGCGCCCAGCGCCGCGGCCGCCCAGGCGCCGCCGAGCAGCCCCGGCAGCACCGACCTGGCCGCCAGGGCCCGCCGGCGGCCCACGCCCAGCAACCTCGCCAGCGCGGGATTGTCGTTGTCCCTTCGAGCCCCCGAGGTGCCCGTCGCCGCCACGGCCAGCGCGCCACCCAGCACGGCCGCCCCCAGAACCGGCGGTGCGGCACCCGCCTGCGCCAGCACGGCGGGCAGCGCGGCCGTGCCGGACATGACCGCCAGACGCCCGGGCCGGCGTGCCACGCGCCGCCAGTCGTGCCAGGCCAGGGCAAGAGGGGCCGGCAGGGACGGCCAGCGCCGCGAGCTCAGCTTCCGGGCCCGCCAGTGGTTGTCCTCGGCGATCCAGGTCAGCCCGCTGGGATCGAGCCCCGCGGCCGCGTTCGCCAGGTGGCCGGCACGAGTGGAACCGGCGATGACCGTACGGGCCGGGATCCGGCCGAGTGCCGCCCACGCCTGGCGTGCCAGCAGGGCGGAGGCCGCCACGGCCCCGGACGCGGCGGCGGCCACCATCGGCACGGAGGCGGACGCGGCGACGGTCAGCACGACGCGGGCCTGGCCGCTCACGAGCACCACTGCCAGCACCAGGAGCGCCGCCATCGCGGCCGTCGACCAGACCTGCCACGACTGGGACGCCTGGCCGAGGACCGCCAGCGCCATCACGCCCACGCTCGCCGACACGCCCACCGCCAGCGCGCCGAGCAGCCGCCACACGAGCTGGTCGGGCGCGCCGAGCGCCGCCACCAGCCCGAATCCCAGCACGACACCGGCCGGAATCGCCACCATGAACAACATCCGGCCCGTACGTCCGAGCAGGCTCCGCCGGTTCAGCGGCGACAGGATCAGCCAGGAGGCATCGGCGGCGGGCACCAGCACCGGTCCGGCGGCGCGGGCGGCCGCCAGCAAACCCGCCAGCCCCAGTGCGAGCAGCGCCGCTCCGGCGCCCATACGACCCGGATCCGCCGGCACCCCCAGGCCGGAAATCGTGGTGGACAAGGGCTGGCCGAGCACGGCGGTGAGCAACGCCAGGGTGAAACCGGCGACGTACCGATCGACCAGGCTGGGGCGGGCGCGGCGGCGGGAGGCGAGGTACGCCCGCACTGTCCGCACGCTGACCTCAGGCTCGATCATGCGGACACCCCCGAGGGGGCGACCTGGCGGGCGCGGGCGGCCAGAGACCGGTCGTGTGTGGCCATCACCACGGTGCCGCCCTCGCCCGCGTACTCGTGCAGCAGATCTCCCAGACGGCTCCGGAAGCCGGCGTCGAGACCGCGTTCCGGCTCGTCCAGGAGCAGCAGGGTGCTGGGCCGCAGCAGCGCAGAGGCCAGGGAGAGGCGCTGGCGCTGGCCGGTCGACAGGTTCAGCGGCGGCGCGTCGGCCCGCTCCACCAGGGCGAACACCTCCAGCGCCGCCTCCACCGTCATACGTGCCCGCGCGTACACGGCTCCCATCAGCTCCAGGTGCTCGCGGACGGTCAGCCCCGGGTACCAGGCCGGCTCATCGCCGAGCAGCGCCACGCGCCGCCAGAAGGCGGAGTCATCGGCGGGCGGCTCCCCGAACACCCGTATCTCACCGGAGGTGACGGGCTGGATCCCGGCCACGCAGCGCAGGAGGGTCGACTTGCCGGACCCGTTGGGGCCGACCACGGCCACGATCTCGCCCGCCGAGACGGACAGGTCCATCCCGCGGAGCACGGGATTGCCGCCGAGTTCGACGGTGAGGTTTTCGATGCTGACGATCGGGAGGCGCACCGTTCGAGCCTAGCCATCGAGATCCCGCTGCGGCCCGGGAGCCCCGGCGGGCAAGGGGATTCTGTCGGTGTCACCGTCTACCTTCAGTACCGAACACCTGTGCGACTGGAGGGTGACGTGATTGCTTCTGAGCGATTCGAGCGTGCCGCCGTGTTGGGGGTGGCTGTGGCTGAGGAGACTCGGCGGTTGTTGAGGCTGCACCTGGTGGCGTCGGAGGGGGAGGCGGCCGATGGCACGGTGCTCGTCGACGTGCCCTATCCGGACGCGGCCGTGGTGACGGCGTTGCTGGACGTGGCGGCCGAGTGTTTCGGGGAGCGCGGTGATTCGGTCGAGGAGACCAGGCAGGCGGCCCTGGAGACGTTGTTAAAGCTGGCCGACTTCGACAACGAATCCCAGCTCCGCCCGGGATAGGCCCCCCGGGGGACAATGGGGTCGCTGTCCGGAAGGTGTCTCGGTTACCGTCCCATCATGCGCATTGTCTCGGTGAACGTGGGCACTCCGGTCGAGGCGGGGTGGGCGGGGAAAGACGGGCGTACGGCGATCGACAAGCGGGCGGTGACGCACCGGGTGGCGGTGCTCGCCAACGGGCTCACCGGTGATGGGCGGGCCGACCAGGAGCACCACGGCTCGCTTGATCAAGCCGTCTACGCCTACGCCAGGGAGGACTACGACTGGTGGGAGCGCGAGCTCGGCCGGGACCTGCGTGACGGGCGGTTCGGGGAAAACCTCACCACGTCCGGTCTCGACGTCAACGGGGCCGTGATCGGGGAGTTGTGGCGGGTCGGCAGTGTTGTGCTGGAGGTGAGCGGCCCCCGGATACCGTGCGTGGTGTTCCGCAACTGGATGGACGAGCCGGGCTGGCTCAAGAGGTTCACGCAGGCGGGCCGGCCGGGGGCGTACCTGAAGGTGGTCGAGCTGGGGGAGCTGGGCGTGGGCGACGAGGTGGAGATCGTGTCGCGGCCCGAGTCCGGGGTGACGGTGCGGGAAGGGTTCCGGGCCTGGCACGGGGACAAGGACGCGCTGCGCGCCATCTTGGCAATACCCGGACACGACCCCCAATGGGATGAGATAGCCGAGCGAGTGCCGGCCGTTGAGCGGATCGGACCGCCGGAGGGGTGACCGGGCGGGCAGGCAGGAAGCGCCCGCCCGGCCAACCTCTCAGCGCAGTACGGAGTACAGCGCCGACGTGAGGGACGCGCGTGAGTCGTCCTGGTCGATCGACCACATCATCGACCCGCCCAGCCCCTTGAGCCGGATGTAGGCCGCCTTCTGCACCAGCACCGCCGGATCGTCGTACGACCAGAACTCGTTCCCGTCGTACAGCCACATGGCCCCGGTCCGCAGATCCCGGTAACGCTTGCCGGGCTTGGCCACCAGGTCCTTGTAGTCCTCGGTGCCAGGTCCCCACTTCCCGGCCGCGGGGCCGGTGGCGGGCTGGTAGAGGCCGTCGCCGCCGCCGGACACCCCGGTCCAGCCCTGCCCGTAGGCCGGCACGCCGACCACGAGCTTGCGGCCGGGGGCCCCGCGTGACAGGTAGTCGCGGACGGTCTGGTCGACGCTGTACTTCACCGGGTTGGGATCCCGCCGGTCGTTGAGCAGGTTGCCGTTGTGCCCGGTCTGCGGCTCCCAGGTGCCGTGCAGGTCGTACCCCTGAACGGTGGCGAAGTCGAGCTGCTTGAACACCTTGCGCACCTCGTACCCGGCGTCGATCTTCGCCGCCGCGGCCGGCAGGAAGGCCGAGAGCTGGGAGGTCCGCGAGAAGGCGGTGAGCTGCGCGCGCAGCTCCTCGGTGAACAGCGTGAAGTTCCGCTTGTCCTCGGGGCGGATGACGTTCCCCTCGGCGCCGGACGAGCCCGGCCACTCCCAGTCCAGGTCGATCCCGTCGAACACGCCGGCGCCCGCACCCGCCTCCAGGCCCGGCAGGTCGCCGCGCAGCCACAGGTCGACGCATGACCGCGCCAGCGCGCTGCGGGACTCGGGGGTGAGAACGGCGTCGGAGAAGTACTTGGAGCCGGTCCAGCCGCCCAGCGAGATCAGCACCTTGAGGCCGGGATGCTTGGCCTTGAGCTTGCGGAGCTGGTTGAGGTTGCCGTTGAGTGCCTGCCCCGGCGCGTCCGCCACCCCGTCCACGCTCTGCTCGGCCGGCACCGGCCGCTGCCAGTCCGCCCACGGGTCCGCCGAGTAGCAGGCGCCTTCGGCGCTCACGAACCCGAACGCGTAGTTCAGGTGGGTGAGCTTGGCCGCGGCGCCTGTGACGTCCACGTCCTTGACGTGGTAGTTCCGCCCGTAGACGCCCCATTGGATGAAGTACGCCACCCGCTTGAAGCCGGAGTGGGCCTCGGCGGGCACGGAGACCGCCGTGCATCCGAGTAACAGCGAGAGCGCGATCAGGATCTTCTTCTTCACGGGGCGTCTCCCGGGGGGTTCACTTATAGGAAACTTTCCTATAAGTGAACGCGATCGTAGAGCGGCTCCTCCTAACCGTCAACGATGCGGGCCACCTCTTCGGGGCTGGACAACACCGACCAGCCGTAAGCGGGGTCGGAGAACAGCGACAACACCAGGTCCGCCACCTCCTGCCGGGTCGCGCCGGCCTGCAGCAGGGCCATGACGTGCGGGGGCGGCGGCCGCAGGAAGGCGTTGGTCCAGTCGGTGACGGGCGCCGCCGCCTCCCACATCCGCTCGGCCGTGGTGCGGCCGAAGGCGACGTCGTACGGGCCGCCGGCCGCGATGGCGTCGGCCGCGATCCAGGCGCAGGCCGAGCCCAGGTTCGCCCCCTGGCCGGTCAGCGGGTCGTTGGTGATCCACGCGTCGCCGACGGCCAGGGCGATCCGCCCGCCGGACAGCTCGGCCACCGGCACGCGCACCGTCGGGGTCACCGCGCCCTGCAGCAGGTCGTCGGGCCCCAGCAGCTCGAACTCCGCCTGCTCCACCCGCTCGGCCAGCCGCGGCGCGTGCTCGGCGAGCAGCGGGAGCAGCGCGTCCGCGACCTCGGCCGCGGGCAGCCGGGAGAGCGGCTCCAGCGGCCCGCCGGGGATCCCCTCGACCAGGACGCTGGAGGCCAGGCCGTGCCTGGTCAGCGTGGGCATGCGGAAGATCTCCCCGCAACCGGGCGAGATGTTGTAGCTGAAGACGGCGCCGAGGTCGAGCCCGTAGTACAGGCCGGCCGTCAGGATGCGCTGCGGCCGGTCGTACGGCGAGCGTGCCGCGTCGCGCGGGAACAACTCCGCGACCGAACGCCGTCCCGCCGCCACCACCATCAGCTCGTGCCCCTGCGACCAGCGATCCACCTGCGCCGCGTCCGGCGCGGCCGCCACCACGGCGATCCGGCCGCCCCGCCGCTCGAAGTCGTCCATGAACGCGGGCAGCAGCAGCCGGAAGTCCACCGAGTGGAACGGCTCGGCGACGTTGGCGACGAACTCCAGCGGCGGATCCCCCTTGATCGACAACTTGGCGGCGGGCATCAGGCTCCCCGGCTCCCTGAAGTGCGCGCTGCCCAGCTCCCGCTCGCGTGCCTGCGTGTGGCCCATCCTGCCCACGGTGTTCGGGAGCCGCCCGGCGCGCAGCGCCCCGGCGTCGTGCTCGGTGTAGAGGGTGACGTCGACCCCCAGCTGCTGCAGGCGCAGGGCGAGCGTCAGCCCTGAGATCCCCGCGCCCGCGATGCCGATGCCTGGCATGCGAATCTCCCTTTTTGTCGGTTATGACGTCTCGGTGGACGCCCCGGGGCTTGCAGTTGGATTGGAGCACCCTTGCGAGCCGGGCAGACTGGAGGTGTGCCATCCACCCTGCCTGACGGCGATCCCGCGCCCGCCTCCGGCGAGCTGCCCGACAGCGCCCTGAGCGGTCTCGGCGAGCGTCCGTTCGGCTTCTACGTGCACGTGCCGTTCTGCGTGACGCGCTGCGGCTACTGCGACTTCAACACCTACACCGCCGCCGAGCTGGGCCCAGGAGCCTCGCACCGCGACTACGCGGACACGGTGGTCGAGGAGCTGCGCCTCGCGCGCCGGGTCCTGGGCACGGCCGATCTGCCGGTGGAGACGGTGTTCTTCGGCGGCGGCACGCCCACCCTGCTGCCTCCCGAGGACCTGGCCAGGATCCTGGCCGCGATCGACTCCGAGTTCGGGCTGCGGCCGGGCGCCGAGGTGACCACCGAGGCCAACCCCGAGTCGGTGGACCCCGCCTATCTGGACAAGCTCCGGCACGGCGGCTTCAACCGGATCAGCTTCGGCATGCAGAGCGCGCGCGAGCACGTGCTGCGGGTGCTCGACCGCCGGCACACGCCAGGCCGGGCGGCGCTGGCGGTGAAGGAGGCGCGCGCGGCGGGGTTCGAGCACGTGAACCTCGACCTGATCTACAGCACGCCGGGCGAAACCGACGACGACTGGCGGGCCTCGCTGACCGCGGCGATCGAGGCCGGTCCCGACCACGTGTCGGCGTACTCGCTGATCGTCGAGGAGGGCACCAGGCTCGCGGCCCGGATCCGGCGCGGCGAGCTGCCGATGCCCGACGACGACGTGGCGGCCGACCGCTACCTGATCGCCGACGAGATGCTGGCCGAGGCCGGTTTCCACTGGTACGAGGTGTCCAACTGGGCCACCTCCGAGGAGGCCCGCTGCCGCCACAACCTGCTTTATTGGACCGGCGGCGACTGGTGGGCCGCCGGGCCCGGCGCGCACAGCCACGTCGGCGGCACCCGCTGGTGGAACGTCAAGCATCCGGCCGCCTACGCCCAGCGGCTGGCGGCGGGCGCCTCGCCGGCGCACGCGCGCGAGGTGCTCGGCCAGGACGATCGTGACGCCGAGCGGCTGATGCTGGAGCTCCGGCTGGTGTCCGGCTATCCGCTCGCCGAGGTGGCGCCCGCCGGGCGTACGGCCGTGGCGAGCGCTCTGGCCCGCGGGCTGCTGGAGCCCGGGGCGTTCAGATCGGGCCTGATGGTGCTCACGCTCCAGGGCCGGCTGCTGGCCGACGCCCTCATCAGGGACCTGCTGGTCTAGGTGATCAGGCGGATGGCGAACGGGTAGCGGTAGTTCTCGCCCCTGTTGGTGGCGATGGCGGCCTGGATGTGGAAGATCAGGGACACGATCCAGACCACGGGCAGCAGGAGGGCGCCGATGAAGACGACGACCAGGATGCCCGACACGATGTAGCCGATGAACATCGTGATCTGGAAGTTGAGCGCCTCGGCGGCCTGGTCCCTGACATAGGGGGACTCGTCCTTCTTCATCAGGTAGATGATCAGCGGGCCGACCCAG
The DNA here is from genome assembly GCF_053592075.1 of Nonomuraea sp. NPDC002799. Classification (NCBI taxonomy): domain Bacteria; kingdom Bacillati; phylum Actinomycetota; class Actinomycetes; order Streptosporangiales; family Streptosporangiaceae; genus Nonomuraea; species Nonomuraea sp. NPDC002799. The sequence continues at coordinate 72,335 of NZ_JBSFVA010000016.1, read as the reverse complement.
GAGACCAGCAGGCCCAGGAGGTGCGAGAGCATCGCCATGGTGGTGTCGTCGGTGCCTCGGCGCGGGCCGTACCTGCCGGGGATGTACGGCACGCCCGGGTGCGCCGCGTAGCCGGGCTGCTGCTGGTGCTGCGGGCCGCCGTAGCCGGGCGGAGGGCCGTAAGTGGCCTGCTGTCCGTAGCCGGGCGGCGGTGGCGGCTGACCGTAGCTCGGCGGCTGCTGCCCATAGCCAGGCTGCTGCCCATAGCCGGGTTGCTGTCCGTAACCAGGCTGCTGTCCGTAACCGGGCTGGGAGCCGGGCTGCTGTCCATAGCCGGGCTGAGAACCGGGTTGCTGACCGTAGCTCGGCTGGGAGCCCGGTTGCCGGCCGTACCCGGGCTGCTCGCCGTAACCGGGCTGCTGGCCGGAGTCGGGTTGCTGAGGGCCGGATCCGGGCTGGTCCGGCGGGATGTCCGAACGGGACACGCGGCGGGTGTAGTCGTCGCCGGCCGGCGGCTGCGGGGGGTCCTGGCTCATGATGCCTCCGTTACGAAGTCGATCAGTTCCTCGACCCGGCCGAGCAACTCCGGCTCCAGGTCCGTGTACGTCGAGACGGCCCCGAGAATCCGCCGCCACGCCTGCGCGGGCTCCACCCGCCAGCCCAGGGCGGCGATCACGCCCTCCTTCCACGGCACCCCGCGCGGCACGTCCGGCCAGCCGGGGATGCGGAGCACGGAAGGCTTCACCGCCTGCCAGACGTCGATGTACGGATGCCCCACCACGAGCACGTCGGGCGAGGTGATCCGGGCGGCGATCCGGCTCTCCTTGGAGCCGGGGACGAGGTGGTCGACCAGCACGCCCAGCCGCCGTCCCGGCTCGGGGCCGAACTCCGCCACGATGGCGGGCAGATCGTCCACGCCCTCCAGGTATTCGACCACGACCCCTTCGACCCGCAGGTCGTGGCCCCAGATCTTCTCCACGAGGGCGGCGTCGTGCACACCCTCCACGTAGATCCGGCTCTCCTTGGCCACCCTGGCCCGCAGGCCCTCCACCGCGACGGAGCCCGACGCGCTGCGCCTCGGCGCCGCGGGGGCGGCGGCCGGGCGTACGAGCGTCACCGTCTTGCCGTCCAGCAGGAACGCGGCGGGCGCGAGCGGGAACAGGCGGCGCTTGCCGAACCGGTCTTCGAGCGTGACGGCCTCCTTGTCACAGGCCACCACGGCGCCGCAGAAGCCGCTGTCGGCGTCCTCCACGACCAGGTCCGGCTCTGCGGGCACCTTCGGGATCTTGCCCTTGCCCGGTCGCCGCCAATTCCCCGCCAGCACATCGCCCTCGTACACACGGGGACCGTAGCAAATCACCCGCCGACCGCAAGGCGCTTGCGGGCGCCGCTCCGGCGCATCAGGACGACGACGGTGCCCACGATGGCGATGAGCAGGCCGGCGCCGGGGATCAGGAACAGGAAGGCCACCCCGCCGACCAGCCCGCCCGCGGCGGCGGCCAGCTCACGGCCGACGCCGTAGCGGACGCTCGCCTGCTCCTGCGTGGTGCAGGTGAGCTGGTAGTCGCCCTTGGCGGGCGCGTTGATGACGAGGATCTGCTCCCATACGGTGCTGCCCATCGTCACCGTCTGGGAGCCCGTGGTCTTGGCGAGTTTGGCCTGGCCCGGCCCGCCGGAGATCTGGCACTGGTAGTGGACGACCGCGTCGCTGGCCAGGTAGATCGCCGGCTTGTTCGCGGGATCGATGGAGACCGTCACGCTTTCGCCCGACGCGAACGTCTTGGTGGGAGCCAGCGCGGACACGCTGCTCATCACGCCGTTGGCGAACAACGCGATGCCGACGCCCGCGCACACCACGGCCACCAGCCATACCAGGGCGATCCACCACAGCCGGGGCTTGATGGCTTTGGCGTCGATGCGTGGCGGGAACTGGGGCTGGCCATACTGTCCGTACTGGGGTGCCTGCCCGAACGGCGCCTGGCCGGGCGGCGGCGGTCCGTAGCCGCCCGGAGCCTGACCGTACTGCGACGGCGGCGCCCCATAGCCCTGCTGAGGGCCGTAAGGCGGCTGAGAGCCTCCCTGCGGGCCGTAACCAGGCTGCGAGCCAGGTTGGGGGCCATAAGGCGGCTGAGAGCCTCCCTGCGGGCCGTAACCAGGCTGCGAGCCAGGTTGGGGGCCATAAGGAGGCTGAGGGCCAGGCTGGGGGCCGTAGCCGGGCTGAGAGCCCGGTTGGGGCCCGTAGCCGGGTTGGGAGCCAGGCTGAGGGCCGTAGCCGGGAGGGGGGTCGGGCTGGGAGCCTGGGGGAGGAGATTGCGGAGGTGGCGGCTGCTGACCGTGGTACGGACCCTGCCCTGGCGGCGGGCCGTACGACGGGGGCTGGGAATCGTCGGTCATGTGCGCAAGTGTGAGGCCTGTCGCTTGTAAGTGGCTAGCAGCAGGATGACACCCGGTGTTATCGCACCTTGTGAGCGGGAGCCGTACACTTGGCACTCGGGAACACAGAGTGCTAGACATCGCGTTCCCCGGCAAGGGCAGAGGCAGGAGGTGAGCACGTGCTCGACGATCGGAAACTTGCGGTGCTCCGCGCCATTGTCGAAGACTACGTGTCCACCAACGAACCGGTGGGCTCCAAGGCGCTGGCGGAGCGCCACAACCTCAAGGTCTCCCCGGCGACGGTCCGCAACGACATGGCGGCGCTGGAGGAGGACGGCTACATCACCCAGCCGCACACCAGTGCGGGCCGGGTGCCGACCGACAAGGGCTATCGGCTGTTCGTCGACCGGCTCTCGCAGGTCAAGCCGCTGTCCTCGGCCGAGCGCCGGGCCATCGAGACGTTCCTCGCCGGCGCGGTCGACCTCGACGACGTGGTCACCCGCACGGTCCGGTTGCTCGCGCAGCTCACCAGGCAGGTGGCGGTCGTGCAGTATCCGACGCTGACCCGTTCGACGGTCAGGCACGTCGAGATCGTGCCGCTCACCGACCGGCGGGTCATGCTGGTGCTGATCACCAACACCGGCCGGGTCGAGCAGCGCGTGATCGAGCTGCCCGAGGTCGTGGAGGACACCCGCATCGCCCACCTGCGCGCGGTGCTCAACGCCTGCCTCGACGGCTGCGGCCTGAGCAACGTGCCCGAACTGGTCGCCGACCTGCCGGAGCGGTTGCCCGTGGAGGACCGCCCGGTGGTGGCCACGATCCTGTCGGTGCTGCTCGAAACGCTGGTGGAGCGGCACGACGAGAAGATCGTGTTCGCCGGCGCGGCCAACCTCGCGGGCGCCGACTTCACCGTCGGCCTGCGCGACGTGCTCGAAGCACTGGAGGAGCAGGTCGTGCTCATGCGGCTGCTCGGCGAGACTTCCACAGACACCCCGTCCGCGCTCACCGTGCGAATCGGCGCCGAAAACCCTTACCTGCGCGGCACATCCATCGTCGCGACCGGATACGGTTCTGGCGACAACCAACTGGCCCGGCTAGGCGTGCTGGGTCCCACGAGGATGGACTACCCCGTGACGATGGGCGCAGTACGCGCGGTGGCACGCTACGTCAGCCAGATCCTGGCTGCATCATAAGAGGTCGATAAGTGGCAAACAGCGACTACTACGCCACCCTCGGGGTGCGGCGTGACGCCAGTCAGGACGAGATCAAGAAGGCTTATCGCCGACTCGCCCGCGAGCTGCATCCCGATGTGAACCCTGATCCTGAGACCCAGGAGCGGTTCAAGGAGATCACGCAGGCCTACGAGGTGCTGTCCGACCCGAACAAGCGCCAGATGTACGACGTGGGCGCGGATCCCTTCGGCGGCGCCGGAGCGGCCGCCGGGGCCGGCGGGTTCGGCGCGGGTTTCCCGTTCAGCGACATCATGGACGCCTTCTTCGGCACCGCGGGCGCCACCAGGGGGCCTCGTTCGCGGGCCCGCAGGGGCCGCAACGCGACCATCCGGGTCGAGCTGGACCTGCGCGAGACGGCGTTCGGCACCACCCGTGAGCTGGTCGTCGACACGGCCGTGATCTGCGAGGTGTGCCATGGCGCCGGAGCCGCGGCCGGCACCCATCCCGACACCTGTGACATGTGCAGCGGGCGCGGTGAGATCTCCCAGGTCACCCGCTCGTTCCTGGGCCAGGTGATGACCTCGCGGCCGTGCCCGCAGTGCGGTGGGTTCGGCACGATCATCCGTCACCCCTGCCAGGAGTGCGCCGGCGACGGCCGCGTGCGGACCCGCCGGACGATCAAGGTCCGCATCCCCGCGGGCGTCGAGGACGGCACGCACATCCAGCTCGCCGGCGAGGGCGAGGTCGGCCCCGGCGGCGGGCCGCCGGGAGACCTGTTCCTGGAGATCGTCGAGCGCCCGCACGAGATCTACGAACGGCGTGGCGACGACCTCCACTGCACCGTCCAGATCCCGATGACGGCCGCCGCGCTCGGCACCGTGCTCGCGGTGGAGACGCTCGACGGCACCGAGGAGATCGACGTGCGCCCCGGCACGCAGTCGGGCCAGGTCATCACCATGTACGGGCGGGGCGTCCAGCGGCTCAACGAGTCCGGCAGAGGCGACCTGCTGATCCACGTCAACGTGGAGACCCCCAACCGGCTCGACCCGGCGCAGGAGGAGCTGCTCCGCGAGCTTTCGCGGCAGCGGGGAGAGGAGCGCCCGCCGGGTAAGTTCGCACCGGGGCAGCAAAGTTTTTTCTCCCGCCTGCGTGACGCCTTCAACGGTAGGTGACACGTGACCGTCCCGGTGTTCCTGGCCCAGGAGCTGGACGGTGCGGAGCTCACGCTCGACGGCCCCGAAGGGCACCACGCGGCCTCCGTGCGGCGCCTGCGGGCCGGCGAGCGGGTGGATCTGACCGACGGAGCGGGCGCCGTCGCCGAATGCGTCGTCCGTGAGGTGCGCAAGGACGCGCTCCGGCTCGACGTGATCGGCCGCTACCGGGTCGAGGCGCCCGCACCACGCCTGATCGTGGTCCAGGGGCTGCCCAAGGGCGATCGGGGCGAGCTGGCCGTGGAGATGATGACCGAGGTGGGCGTCGACGTGATCGTGCCCTGGGCGGCCGCGCGCAGCATCACCCAGTGGAAGGGCGACCGGGTCGCCAAGGCGCTGGGCCGCTGGCGCGGCACGGCACGCGAGGCGGGCAAGCAGGCCCGCCGGTTCCACCTGCCCGAGGTGACGGAGCTCGCCTCCACGGCGAAGGTCGAGGAGCTGCTGGGCGGCGTGGCGCTGGGGCTGGTGCTGCACGAGGAGGCGGCCGAGCCGCTGGCCGGGGTGGCGCTGCCCGCGGGTGGCGACATCGTGATGGTCGTGGGGCCGGAGGGGGGCGTCTCGGAGGAGGAGCTCGCCAGGTTCAGGGCGGCCAAGGCGGTGCCCGTGCTGCTGGGGCCGACCGTGCTGCGTACGTCCACGGCCGGGGTCGCGGCGGCGGCCGTGCTGCTCACGCGCACGGGACGCTGGTAACGACGCTGACAGGCAGGACGCCGCCAAGCGGGCGGATCGCCGTCAGGGCGTGGTCTGGGAGTCGATCAGCGGGCTGATCACGTCGGTGGGGGTGTCCGTCGCGTCGCCGGGCGGGCACTCCTCGGGAGGGCAGGCCGTCGGCTGCCCGGTCGTCTCCTCCACCGTGGGCGTCGGCGTGGGAGAGACCGCCGGGCAGTCCTCCGGCGGTTCGGCCTCCTCGGACGCGGTGGACGGGCACTCCTGCGGCGTGGAGCTGATGCTCTGCGAGGGCCGGCTGGTCGAGTCGGCCTTCCTCGTGGGCCGTGGCGACGCGGGCCGCGAGGTTTCGGGCGGCACGATGACGGCCGGCTGGTCGGGGCTGGGCTCCTCCGGCGGCGGCTGCTGGGAGCGGGTGGTGGAGGAGTTGGAGGGAACCTCGGAGGTCTCGTTGCCCGCGGGCGCGACAGGCCGCTGATCGATGATCTGGGAGCGCAGCTCCGGAACGGCCATCACGATCGTTCCGGCGACCAGCAGGGCGCTGACGGCGGCCGCCCCCGCACGCCACCAGAACAGGTTGCGGACCCCGCGCCGGTCGATGCGGGCGCGGATGATCTCCAGTCCTTCCGGCGAGGGCACGACCGCGTCCGCCTCCGCGCGGAGCGCACGGCGCAGGAGGTCACCGTGCTCGTCGGGGGGCTGGATCATGACATTTTCTCCAGAACGGATCGCAAGGCGGCCATGCCACGGGCGGTGTGGCTCTTGACCGCGCCCTTGCTGATGCCCATGGCGTGGGCGATCTCAGCTTCGGACAAGTCACCGTAGTAACGCAGGACAAGTGCTTCTCTCTGCCGGGTCGGCAGGGACCGTAACGCCTCGATGACCGCGGAGCGTTCCAGCTCGCCGATCGCGCCGTTCTCGGCGCTGGGGGCGTCCGGCAGGCCCTTGGGAGCATACTTCTCGACGACCGCGCGGTGACGCAGCACGGAACGGGACCGGTTGACGACAGACTGACGAAGGTAGGCGAGTGCTTTGTCGGGGTCACGCAGCCTGCGCCAGGCACCATGGATGGCGACGAACGCATCCTGCACGACTTCCTCAGCGGTTGCCATGTCACGCACGAGCAACACAGCGAGACGCACCAACGACCGAAAGTGCGCGCTGTACAGCGCGGTAACAGCCATGTCGGCATCCCACCCGACCGGCACCGCCCCCATCGACCTGTCGGCCAGAAGGGTTTCGGTGGTCACATCAGTGGGACGCGCGGCCTTCCCGATGGGTTTACGCTCTTCCGGTTCTTGCGGTTTCCCCGGTTCCTTAGGGTGCATTACCCAGTCGTGTCCTCGGCAGGTGGCGCTCGCCCGACCCTGAATCGTCTTTTTTGCTGAAGTGTCGCACACACACCCTAACTGTGTTGATCTTCCTGTGCACGACGCGGCGGATTACCGATTCGCAACGGACTCGCTCGCGGGCGGCCCCTCGATAGGGTGCCGGTGTGAGCGACTGTCTATTCTGCAAAATCGTCGCCAAGGAGATCCCCGCCGAGATCGTCCACGAAACCGGCAGGACTCTGGCGTTCCGCGACATCAACCCGCAGGCTCCCACGCACGTGCTGGTCATCCCGAAGGAGCATCACGCCGACGCGGCGGCGCTCGCCGAGGCCGACGACGGGCTCGCCGACGACGTGCTGAAGGCCGCCCACGCGGTCGCCGTGCAGGAGGGCGTGGCCGGCGGCGGCTATCGCGTGGTCTTCAACACCGGTCTCGGCGCCGGTCAGACCGTCTTCCACGTGCACGCCCACGTCCTGGGCGGGCGCGACCTGACGTGGCCCCCGGGTTAGCCGGCGGGCCGGCCGCCCGTCCGAAACGTACGCCGATGGCGAGGTCACCGCTCCGATGACCGGCCGCGGTGATATTGGCGCGAGCAATCCGCCTGGTCCCGGCTACGATGGTCGGAGAAGAACACCGAAAGAGACCGGGAGGCATCAGGCCACTGGCCTGCCCATGTCCGAACTACACGAATCCCGACGCACGGCACCTCCCTCGCGCACTCAAGCCAAGGTGCTGATTCCGGACGAATACCCGATGGTCAGCCTCCTGGGCTCCCGTGACGAGCTGCTACGCGTCATCGAGGGCGCCTTCAGGGCCGACATCCACGTGCGGGGCAACGAGATCACCGTCACCGGCAGCCCGGACGAGAGCGGCACGGTGGTGCGGCTCTTCGAAGAGCTCGTCGAGGTGCTGCGCAGCGGTGGCGAGCTCACCCCCGACGCGGTCGAGCGCAGCATCGCCATGTTGCGCATGACCTCCGACCGCCCCGCCGAGGTGTTGTCGCTCGACATCCTCTCCTCGCGCGGGCGGACCATCAGGCCGAAGACGGTCAACCAGAAGCGCTACGTCGACGCGATCGACCAGCACACGGTCGTGTTCGGCATCGGCCCGGCGGGCACCGGCAAGACCTATCTCGCGATGGCCAAGGCCGTGCGGGCCCTGCAGGAGAAGCGGGTCAACCGCATCATCCTGACCCGTCCCGCCGTCGAGGCCGGCGAGCGGCTGGGCTTCCTGCCCGGCACGCTCTACGAGAAGATCGACCCCTACCTGCGGCCGCTCTACGACGCCCTGCACGACATGGTCGACCCCGACTCGATCCCCAAGCTGATGGCCGCGGGCACGATCGAGGTCGCGCCGCTGGCCTACATGCGCGGGCGCACACTCAACGACGCCTTCATCATCCTCGACGAGGCGCAGAACTCCTCGGCCGAGCAGATGAAGATGTTCCTCACCAGGCTCGGGTTCAACTCCAAGATCGTGGTGACCGGTGACGTGACGCAGGTCGACCTGCCCTCCGGCACGGTGAGCGGGCTCCGTGTCGTCCAGGACATCCTCGACGGCATCCCCGACATCCACTTCGCGCACCTGTCCAGCGCCGACGTGGTCCGGCACAAGCTGGTGAGCGACATCGTCGACGCCTACGGGCGCTACGACGCGATGCAGGAGCCGAAGCGCATCCAGCAGCAGCAACAACGGGGGAAGCGGCGGGTGAGTGACCGTGAGCATTGAGATCAACAACGAGTCGGGCGTCGAGGTGGAGGAGGAGAAGCTCTCCGCCCTGGCCGCCCACGTGCTCGGTGAGCTGGGCATCAACCCGCTCGCCGAGCTGTCCGTCGTCGTGGTCGACGAGGACGCCATGGCCGAGCTGCACGAGAAGTGGATGGGCGAGCCGGGCCCGACCGACGTCCTGGCGTTCCCGATGGACGAGCTCCGTCCTGGCGGGGGCGCGCGCGGCGACGCCGAGACCCCGGCCGATCCCGCGCTTCTCGGCGACGTGGTGCTCTGCCCGCACGTGGCCGCCAGACAGGCGGAGGAGGCCGGTCACAGCACCTCCGACGAGCTGGAGCTGCTGTGCACCCACGGCATCCTCCACCTGCTCGGCTATGACCATGCCGAGCCGGAGGAGCACAAGGAGATGTTCGGCCTGCAGGCCCGGCTCCTCGAGTCGTGGCAGGAGGTGCGCAACCCGCGGTGAACGCCTGGTTGTTGCTGGCCATCGTCCTCGTGATCATCGGTGGCCTTATCGCCAGCGCGGAAACGGCACTGACGCGCATCTCCCGGGTGCGCGCCGAGGAGTATGTCCGCGAGGGCAGGCGGGGCGCCGAGCGGCTCCAGGCCATCGTGACCGATCCGCCGCGCTACCTCAATCTGCTCCTGCTGCTCCGGCTGAGCTGCGAGCTCGTCGCCACGGTGATCGCGACGCTGCTGTTCATCGATCTCATGGACGACCAGGGCTGGGCCTACGTCTGGGCCGCCGTCGTGATGATCGTGATCAGCTATGTGGTGGTCGGCGTCATGCCGCGCACCCTCGGCCGCCAGCACGCCGAGCCGGTCGCGCTGGCCAGCGCCCCCATCGTGTACGGCCTGACGCGCATCTTCGGCCCCCTGCCCAAGCTGCTCATCCTGCTGGGCAACGCCCTGACCCCGGGCAAGGGGTTCCGCGACGGCCCGTTCACCTCGGAGGCCGAGCTGCGTGACCTGGTCGACCTGGCCGAGGAGCGCAGGGTGATCGAGCCCGACGAGCGCGAGATGATCCACTCGGTGTTCGAGCTGGGTGACACGCTGGTGCGCGAGGTCATGGTGCCGCGCACCGACATGGTCTACATCGAGCGGGCCAAGACCATCGACCAGGCGCTGTCGCTGGCGCTGCGCAGCGGTTTCTCCCGCATCCCGGTCGTGGGCGAGAACGAGGACGACGTCATCGGCATCGCCTACCTCAAGGACATCGCCCGCAAGATCCACGAGGCCGGCGAGGGCGGGGGCAAGGACACGGTCGAGTCGATCATGCGCTCGGCCGCGTACGTGCCCGAGAGCAAGCCCATCGACCAGCTCATGCGGGAGATGCAGGCGCGCCAGATCCACATCGCCATCGTCATCGACGAGTACGGCGGCACCGCCGGCCTGGTCACGATCGAGGACGTGCTGGAGGAGATCGTCGGCGAGATCACCGACGAGTACGACCAGGAGGCGCCCCGCGTCGAGACCATGTCCGACGGCGGCGTGCGGGTGACGGCCCGCATGCCGGTCGACGAGCTGGGCGAGCTGTTCGACGCCGAGCTCGAGGTCGACGACGTCGAGACCGTGGGCGGGCTGCTCGCGCACGCGCTGGGCCGGGTGCCGATCGCCGGATCGCAGGCGGAGGTCGCGGGGCTCACCCTGACGGCCGAGAGCCTGGCGGGGCGGCGCAACCGGATCAGCACCGTGGTCGTGCGCCGCGTCACCTCGGCCGAGGAGGACGCCGTGCCCGCCACCGCCGAACGCGACTGACCTGCTGGATATATGCGGTCAGAAGCCGCAAGTGTTCTACAAGTCTTCTGCAAGCCGGGTCCGGCACTCTCTTAACACGACATCCAGTGCGGTGGGTGTCACAGGGAAACATCCCGACGCCGGGTGGGGTTCGCGGCGGAAGGATGTTCCCCGGGGGGGCGACAGCGTCTCGGCCTGTTGGACGGGCCGGATGCGGGTCGGCGTAAAGGGTGTTCTCGTCCGGAAAACCGGATGAGGGCACCCTTTTTGCTTGTTGCGGAGACTTCGGTGGATTGCCGCATTCGTCGCTGGGGCACGCTGCGACAAGGGGGGATCATGAAACGAAGACCGTGGATCATCGCATGCGCCCTGCTCACCGGCGTGCTCGCCGGATGCGGGGGCGAGGGGGCCGAAAGCTTCATCGACGTGCGCGCCATGGCGCAGTTGCGTGAGGCGCTCAGCAAGGAGCCGCCGCTGCCGGACGGCTTCACGGCCAGGCCCGAAATGGCCTGGCGGATCCCGTTCAGGCAGTCGGACCGCAACTGCAGCGCCGTGCTGGAGTCCGCGGGAGGGCAGGCGCCGAGGCACGCGCTGACCGCCCAGGCGGCGGTCAGCTATCACGGCGACGCTCTGGGGGAGCAGGCCGGAGTGGGCCTGGCGCGGTACGCGGGCGCGGAAGCGGAAGAACACCTCGACGAGCTGGCCAGGGCGCTGGAGTCTTGCCGCGAGGTGCGTACGCCCGGCGGCACCGAGCTGCGGACGCAGGAGCTGCGGATCGGCGAGGCCGGCGACGAGACCGTGGGGGCGCGGCTGCACGGCCGGCTGAACGGCTATCCCTACACGATGGACGTCGTGTTGTCGCGGGTCGGCGACACGCTGGTGTCGGTGGTGCACACGGGCATGAACGACGTGGACGCCGCGCGTACCAGGAAGGTGGTCGAGGCGGCCGTGTCCATGGCGAGCACCTGAGCGCTTAACCTGGTGCCCGTGACTCTCGATCCTGAAGACAGCAAGATCATCACATTGGCCCGGGCGGCCAGGGCACGCAACGGCTCCGCGGAGGGCGCCGCCGTCCGCGACGAGACCGGCCGCACCTACTCGGCCGCCAACGTGGCGCTGTCGGCGCTGACGTTGTCGGCGGTGCAGGTGGCGGTGGCCATGGCGATCTCCAGCGGCGCCCGGACGCTGGAGGCGGTCGCGCTGGTCGGCGAGGGCGGACCGAGCGCCGCCGACGAGGCCGTGGCCGCCGAGCTGGGCGTCAAGGCGCTGCTCGTGGCGGGCCCCGACGGCACGTTGCGGGGCTGACGTGCCCATGTCGCCGTTCCTGGCCAGGTTGCGGGAGAAGGTCGGCTCCGAGCTGCTGATGTTGCCGTCGGCGTCCGGGTTCGTGTTCGACGACGCGGGCCGCCTGCTGGTGGCCCGCCACGGCGACGTGGGCCTGTGGGGCGCGCCCGGCGGCGGCATCGACCCCGACGAGCGCCCCGAGGACGCCGTGGTCAGAGAGCTGCGCGAGGAGCTCGGCATCGGCATCGAGGTGCGGGGGCTGATCGGCGTCTACGGCGGCCCGGAGTTCCGCACGCTCTACCCCAACGGTCACCAGGTCGGCTACGTGATCGCCGTCTACGGCGCCACGCTGGTCTCCGGCGTTCCCGAGCCCGACGGCGACGAGATCACCGACTGCCGATGGGTGACGGAGCAGGAGCTACCCGGGCTCCGCACGACCCCGTGGACACCTCTCGTGGCACCTCTGGCGTTCACCTGGTGGCGCGAACACGCTCCTCGATGAGTCACAATGCAGTACGTGACATCGCCAGACAGCCATCGCGCCGGATTCGCCTGCTTCGTGGGAAGGCCGAATGTCGGCAAGTCCACCCTGATGAACGCCATGGTCGGCGCGAAGGTGGCGATCACCTCGTCCAAACCGCAGACCACGAGACGCGTCATCAGGGGCATCGTGCACCGCCCCGACGCCCAGATCATCGTCGTCGACACGCCCGGCCTGCACCGTCCGCGCACACTTCTCGGCGAACGCCTCGACAGCCTGGTGCTGTCCACGTTGACCGAGGTCGACGTGATCGGCTTCTGCGTGCCCGCCAACGAGCCGATCGGCAAGGGCGACCGGTTCATCGCCGACAAGCTCGCGGCGGTGAAGAAGACGCCCGTGGTGGCCGTGGTGACCAAGTGCGACCTGGCGACCAAGCAGCAGGTCGCCGAGCAGTTGCTGGCGGTGTCGCAGACGGCGGAGTTCGCGGCGATCGTGCCGGTGTCGGCGCAGGCGGGTGACCAGCTCGACGTGCTGGGCGACGTGCTGATCGAGTACCTGCCCGTGTCGCCGCCGCTCTACGAGGGCGGCCAGCTCACTGACGAGCCCGAGCAGGTGCTGGTCGGCGAGCTGATCCGGGAGGCGGCGCTGGAGGGCGTGCGCGACGAGCTGCCCCACTCGATCGCCGTGGTGGTCGACGAGATGTTGCCCCGCGAGGGGCGCGACGACCTGCTGGACATCTACGCGCACATGTTCGTGGAGCGGCCCTCGCAGAAGGCGATCGTCATCGGCCACAAGGGCGAGCGGCTGCGCGACGTGGGCACCAGGGCCCGCAAGCAGATCGAGGCCCTGCTGGGCACACGCGTCTACCTGGACCTGCGGATCAGCGTCGCCAAGGACTGGCAGCGCGACCCGAAGCAGCTACGCCGCCTCGGCTTCCACGACTGATCGTCAGGCGCGGCGGGGTGCTCGCCGAGACGGCTGTTCGTCAGGGCGTGCCGGACGGTTGATCGTCAGGCGCGGCGGATCAGGGCCAGGACCGCCAGCACGACCACGGCCAGTGCGCTGGCCAGGGCCGCGAACCAGCCGCCCCGGATCACCGGCGCGATCGACAGCAGGTTGCCGAGGTCGACGGAGAACCGGTCGCGCAGCCCGCTCCCGTCGGTCACGAACATCACCAGTGTCAGCACCGCCACGCCCCCCGGCAGCACGGCCAGGGCGGCGAGCCGGGGCCGGCCGAGCACACCGGCCAGGCCGCAGGCCAGCGCCACCAGCCCGGCCACCAGCGTGTAGACGCCGAACGCGCCGTCGATGCCGCGGACGTCGCCGGCCACCCCGGCGCCGATGAGGTCGCTGCGCGCCTCCAGGGCCGCCCACGGCAGAATCGCGCAGAACGTCAGGAGCGCTCCGGCGATCACCACGGCCAGCGCGTAGCCACGATGGGTCCTCGGTCGCGTGGGGTGAAGATGGTCGGCCACACGATCACTGTAAGCCGGGCACGCGCTCGCCACCACCGTACGCAACGGAGTCGTCACCATCGCCGGCGGCCACGCGCTCGCCCCACTCCAGCCGGGCGCGGAGCTCGACCGCGTCGGCGGCCAGCGCGGAGACCAGCGTGCCGGGACCGGCCAGCGGGAGCACCGCCACCCCTTCGGCCACGACCGGCTCCTTCACCGACGTGGTGAGAAAGGTGTTGCCGACGCAGCGGGCGCCGCCGTAGACGGCGGGGGAGGAGTCGAGGGCCGGGTCGCCGACGGTGAACTCCTGGCGGAGCAGCGGCACGCCGTCGCGGGTGGCGTCGAAGCGGGCGTGGCAGCGGCCGGGCCGCTCGCCGTACCGGCCGAAGACGATCTCCTCGCGCCAGAGCACGGCGGCGTCCGGCGCCAGCGTCAGGCGTACCAGGAGACGGTGCTCGCAACCGGCGGCGAGCACGGTGGGCTCCGGCGTGAAGCGGAGTGTGGCGCCCGCGCCCACCCGCGCGGTGACCAGCAGCTCGGACGCGCCCTCGCCGGGCAGGACCAGGGTGCTCGCGACCGAGCCGAGCTCCAGGGTGGTGCGCGGGGCGACGTCCAGGTCCAGGGCGAGACGGTCGCCGCCGAGCGGGCCCGCCGCCGTGGAGACGAGGTGCACCGTGCACGGACCCGTCTGGCGCAGCGTGAGCGGCGGCGCGGAGGCGAGGCGGCGCAGCATGGTACGGCCGTCCGCCGACAGCGCGGTCGCCACGGCTGCCCTGGCCGACATCGCGCGGCGGCCCGGGCTCACGAGATGGGCGCCGCGTGCGCGTGGGACCAGGCGTGCACCTGCTCGGAGACCCAGTCGGCGATGGTCCGCGCGGTCGGCTCCAGCCTGATCGAGGTGAACAGCACCGGCCGCTCCCCGCGCACCGCGGCCGCGTCGCGCGCCATCACGCCCAGGTCGGCGCCGACCATCGGCGCCAGGTCGGTCTTGTTGACGACCAGCAGGTCCGCCGCCGTGACCCCGGGGCCGCCCTTGCGCGGCACCTTGTCGCCGCCGGACACGTCGAGCACGAAGATCTGCCGGTCGGCCAGCCCCCGGCTGAACGTGGCCGTCAGGTTGTCGCCGCCGCTCTCCACGATCACCAGGTCCAGCGGGCCGAACCGGTATTCCAGGGTCTCCACGGCGTCGAGGTTGGCGGCGATGTCGTCGCGGATCGCGGTGTGGGGGCAGCAGCCGGTCTCGACGGCGAGGATGCGCTCGCTGTCGAGCACGCCCGCCCGGCGCAGGAAGTCGGCGTCCTCGGTGGTGTAGATGTCGTTCGTCACCACGCCGAGGGACAGCGCCGGGCCCAGGGTTCGGCAGAGCGCGGCGACCAGGGCCGTCTTGCCACTGCCGACCGGGCCGCCCACCCCGAGCCGCAGCGCCCGGCCGCGGCCGTCGGGAGTGTGGTGGCGATCGTCGTGATTGGCGCCCATGGCGTCAGGGGTCCTTTCCTAGGAGACGAAGAGCCTGACCTCGGCGCGGGCGTGCTGCTCGGCCAGGAGGTCCAGGGCTGGTGCTGAGTAGGCGGGCAGCGCCTCCCAGCTGGGGGCGGCGTCCACGGCGGCGTCCACGGCGGTGTTCGTGGCGGCGTTCATGGCGGCGAGGTGCGCTCGTGCGGCCACGGTCGTGAGGTCGGGAGCGAGGTCGGCCAGGAGCCCGTGCACGGCCACCGGGTCCAACCCCAGGAGCCGGACCGCCGCTGTGGCCGGGCCGCTGATCGCATGGTACGCCGCCGCGAGGGCCGCCTCCTCCGCGCTGGCGCCCGCCGCGTGCGCCACCGCACCGAGCGCGAGCGGATGATGCGGGTTCGGCACGGCCAGCGCGAGCTCGTCCAGGACCGGTGACGGCCACACCCGGCGGGCGACGCGGAGGAGCAGCCGGCCCTGCGTCCTTGCGGCGTGCCGCTGGGCGGGGGCGGCGGTCCTGGCGTCGGCCTCGGCGTCCAGCCCCACCCACCCTTCCGGCCCGGCGCTGGGAAGAGCGGCGTGGGCGCAGGCGGCGGCGGTCAGGGCGGCGGTGACCGTGCCCGCCGTGTGCAGCCGGCCGCGCAGGAAGCGCGCGAGCGACGGCACGTCGTGCACCGCCCCCGACGTGACGGCCTGCTCGGTGCCGCCCGAGTGGGCGTGACCCCCGGCCGGCAGCCGGGAGTCGGTGAGCAGGAGCAGCGCGGGATGCATCAGAAGAGGAAGTAACGCTGGGCCATCGGCAGCACGGTGGCGGGAGCGGGCTCGATGAGCTCGCCGTCGACGCGTACCTCGAAGGTGTCGGGCGCCACCTCGATCCTGGGCAGGGCGTCGTTGAGCGGCATCGAGGACTTGCCGCGCCGGCGTACGTCCGCCACCGGGACCAGCTCGCGGCGGACGGCCAGCCGGTCGGCGAGCCCCGACTCCACCGCGAGCGGCGAGACGAAGTGCAGCGAGGTGGCCGCCGCGGTCACCGGCGAGGCGCCGAACATGGGCCGGGGCAGCACCGGCTGCGGGGTCGGGATGGAGGCGTTGGCGTCGCCCATCTGGGCCCAGGCCACCATGCCGCCCTTGAGCACCAGATCGGGCTTGACCCCGAAGAACGCCGGCGACCAGAGGACGAGGTCGGCGAGCTTGCCGCGCTCGACGGAGCCGACGTCGGCGTCCAGCCCGTGGGCGATGGCCGGGCAGATCGTATATTTCGCGACATAGCGGCGGGCTCGCAGGTTGTCCGCCGGACCGCCGCCCAGCGACCCGTTCCGCGCCTTCATCACGTGCGCCGTCTGCCACGTGCGGATGATCGTCTCGCCGATCCGCCCCATGGCCTGCGAGTCGGAGCCGATCATCGAGATCGCGCCCAGGTCGTGCAGCACGTCCTCGGCGGCCATCGTCGACGGCCTGATGCGGGACTCGGCGAAGGCCAGGTCCTCGGGGATCGACGGGTTGAGGTGGTGGCAGACCATCAGCATGTCGAGGTGCTCGTCGAGCGTGTTGACGGTGTGCGGCCTGGTGGGGTTGGTGGAGGACGGCAGGACGTTGGGGTAGGCGGCCACCCGGATGATGTCGGGCGCGTGCCCGCCGCCCGCCCCCTCGGTGTGGTACGCGTGGATCATCCGGTCACCGATGGCCTTGAGCGTCGACTCGACGAAGCCGGCCTCGTTCAGCGTGTCGGTGTGGATCGTCACCTGCACGCCGGACGCGTCGGCCACGCGCAGGCACGCGTCGATCGCGGCGGGCGTCGAGCCCCAGTCCTCGTGCAGCTTGAAACCGGAGGCCCCGGCCTTGAGCTGCTCCATCAGCCCCTCGGTGCTGACCGTGTTGCCCTTGCCGAGCAGCGCGAAGTTGAGGGGATAGGAGTCGAGTGACTCCAGCATCCGGCCGAGATACCAGGCTCCGGTGACGGTCGTGGCCTTGGTGCCCTCGACCGGTCCGGTGCCGCCCCCGACGATCGTGGTGACACCGGACGCGATGGCCTCGTCGAGGATCTGCGGGCAGATGAGGTGGACGTGGGAGTCGACGGCCCCGGCGGTGAGGATCTTGCCGTTGCCCGCGAGCACCTCCGTGGAGGGCCCGATGACCAGGTCGACGCCGTCCATGGTGTCGGGGTTGCCGGCCTTGCCGATGGCGTGGATCCGGCCGTCGCGGATGCCCACGTCGGCCTTGATCACGCCCCAGTGGTCGAGGATGACCGCGCCGGTGATGACCAGGTCGGCCGCGCCTTCGGCCCGGGTGGTCCGCGCCTGGCCCATGGACTCGCGGATCACCTTGCCGCCGCCGAAGACCGCCTCGTCGCCGGCTCCCGAGGGGCCCATCGACCGGTCCTCGGTGACCTCGACGAACAGGTCGGTGTCGGCCAGCCGGATCCGGTCGCCGGTCGTGGGCCCGTAGAGCGCCGCGTAGCGGGCGCGCGAGATCTCAGCCATCGAGCGGCCCCGCCCATTCCGCCCGCAGGCCAGGCACCACGCGGTGGCCGGCCAGCGGCACCAGCGTCACGTCGCGCTCGACGCCCGGCTCGAACCTGATCGCCGTGCCGGCGGGCACGTCGAGCCGCAGCCCCCAGGCGGCCTCCCGGTCGAAGTCCAGCCCCGGGTTGACCGCCGCGAAGTGGTAGTGCGAGCCCACCTGCACCGGCCGGTCCGCCGTGTTGACCACCCGCACCGTCACCCGCTCGCGCCCCGGGTTGAGCACGATGACGCCCTCGGGGTGGACGTACTCGCCGGGGATCACGGGATCGGCCTGTGGACGGTGACGAGCTTCGTCCCGTCGGGGAAGGTCGCCTCGATCTGTACGCTGTCCAGCATCTCGGGCACGCCCTCCATGACGTCGGCCCGGGCGAGCACCGACCGTCCCGCCTCCATGAGGTCGGCCACGCTGCGGCCGTCCCTGGCGCCCTCCATGAGGAAGGACGCGATGATGGCGGTAGCCTCGGGATGGTTGAGCCGCAGGCCCCTGGCCTGCCGCTCGCGCGCCACCCCGGCGGCGACGTGGATGAGCAGCCGCTCCTGCTCGTGTGAGGTAAGCCGCATGGCCGGACCATAGGAACCGGCGGTTTCGTCGCTGTTGCCGGCGGATGTCGTGTTGGTTTCGCGCTGCGATGAAGCGCCACATGTCGGGTTATGTGCATTTGTGAAAGTTTGGCAATGGCCAATTAACGCACGGCATCTCCGCGTGAAATGTCGCGGAGTCACCTTTCTCCCAGAACCGGTCGGCAGGAAGGAACCGCCGTGCGCATCCCCCGCCCGATTGTCTCCGCACTTCTGCTGTCAGCCCTGGTGGGCTGCGGCTCCACCGCCACACCCGCCGGCGGAACCGACGAGATCAAGGTCGGGCTCCTCCACTCCCTCAGCGGCACGATGGCGATCAGCGAGGTCACCGTCCGCGACGCCGAACTGCTCGCGATCGAGGAGATCAACAAGGCCGGCGGCGTGCTCGGCAAGCAGCTCGTCCCCGTCGTGGAGGACGGCGCCTCGGACTGGCCCACCTTCGCCGAGAAGGCCACCAAGCTCATCAGGCAGGACAAGGTCGCCACCGTCTTCGGCGGCTGGACGTCGGCCAGCAGGAAGGCGATGCTGCCGGTCTTCGAACGCTACAAGGCGCTGCTGTGGTATCCGGTGCAGTACGAGGGGCTGGAGAGCTCGCCGTACATCTTCTACACCGGCGCCACCACCAACCAGCAGATCATCCCCGGCCTGGACTACCTGAAGGAGCAGGGCAAGAAGAAGGTCTTCCTGGTCGGGAGCGACTACGTCTTCCCGCGCACCGCGAACAAGATCATCAAGGCGTACGCGGCGGCGAACGGGATGGAGGTCCTCGGCGAGGAGTACACCCCGCTCGGCCACACCGAATACTCCACCTTGGTCAACAAGGTCATGCAGGCCAAGCCGGACGCCGTGTTCAACACCCTCAACGGCGACAGCAACGTGGCCTTCTTCAAGCAGCTCAAGAGCGCGGGCGCCACGGCGGAGAGCATGCCGGTGTTGTCGGTGAGCGTCGCCGAGGAAGAGGTCACCGGCATCGGCGTGGACAACATCGCCGGCCAGCCGGTCGCCTGGAACTACTACCAGACCACCGACACGCCCGCCAACGACGCCTTCGTCAAGGCGTACAAGGCCAAGTACGGCCAGAACAAGGTCACCAGCGACCCCATGGAGGCCGGCTACAACGCCGTCTACCTGTGGGCAGAGGCGGCCAAGAAGGCGGGCTCCACCGAGGTCGAGGCGGTCAGGAAGGCCGCGCCGGGCATCGCGCTCGAACGTCCGGAAGGGCTGGTCACCATCGACGGCGAGAACCAGCACATGTACAAGACCGCCCGCATCGGCATCATCCAGCCGGACGGCCTGATCAAGCAGGTCTGGGACTCCGGAAAGCCGATCAAGCCCGACCCGTACCTCAAGGGCTATCCGTGGGCCGCCGGCCTGGCGGGCACGTGATGGCGGCCTTCGTCAACCAGCTTCCGATCGGGTTGTCGATCGCGGCGGTGCTGCTCCTCATCGCGCTCGGCCTGACGTTCACGTTCGGTCAGATGGGCGTGATCAACATGGCGCACGGCGAGTTCATCATGGCGGGCGCGTACACCGCGTTCCTGCTGCAGGACCTCGTGCTGGCGCTGCCCGTGGCGTTCCTGGTCGCGGGCGTCATGGGGCTGATCCTGGAGCGGAGCGCCATCCGGCACTTCTACGGCAGGCCGCTGGACACGCTGCTGCTCACCTGGGGCGTGAGCCTGGTGCTGCAGCAGCTCGCCCGCGACCTGTTCGGCGCCCCCAACGTGCAGGTGCCCGCGCCGTCCTGGTTGTCGGGCGGGCTGGGCATCCTGCCGTACAACCGGCTGTTCATCATGGGGCTCGCGATCGCCGGCGTGGTCGGGGTCTGGGCCTATCTGAACAGGACCGCGCTCGGCCGCAGGACCCAGGCCGTGGTGCAGAACCGGCAGCTCGCCGCCACCAGCGGCATCGACACCGGCCGGGTGGACATGCTGACGTTCTTCATCGGGTCGGCGCTGGCGGGCGTGGCAGGGGTGGCGCTGACGCTCATCGGGCCGGTCGGGCCGGCGCTCGGGACGTACTACATAGTCGACGCGTTCCTGGTCGTCGTCGCGGGCGGCCTCGGGCAACTGCGCGGGGCCGTGCTGGCCGCGATCGGGCTCGGGCTGCTGAACTCCTACGCCGAGTTCTGGTCGGACGCCTCCCTCGCCAAGGTGATCGTGTTCGCGGTGCTCATCGCGTTCCTGCAGATACGCCCGCAGGGCATGTTCGTGCTCAGGTCGAGGGTGCTCACATGATCAGACGACATCTGCCCTTCGCCGCCGTGGCGGTGATCGCGCTGGTGGTGGCGCCGCTGCTGCTGGAGCCGTTCCGGCTGGGGCTGCTGGCCAAGTACCTCTGCTACGCCATCGTCGCGCTCGGGATCGGGCTGGCCTGGGGGAAGGGCGGCATGCTCGCGCTCGGCCAGGGCGTCTTCTTCGGCCTCGGCGGCTACTCCATGGCGATGTACCTCAAGCTCAACGAGGCCGGGGGCGGGCTGCCCGACTTCATGGTGTGGAGCGGGGTGGAGCGGCTGCCGGCGTTGTGGACGCCGTTCGCCAACCCGGTCTTCGCCGTGGGGACGGCGGTCGCGGGGCCCGTGGTGATCGCGCTGATCCTGGGCACGCTGGTCTTCCGCCAGCGGGTACGCGGCGCGTACTTCGCCATCCTGACCCAGGCCCTGGCGGCGGCCATGGTCATCCTGCTCGTCGGCCAGCAGGGCCTGACCGGCGGCACCAACGGCATGACGAACTTCTTCGAGCTGTTCGGCCAGGACCTCGCCGAGGACTCCACCCAGCGGGGGCTCTACCTCGTGGTGGCCTCCGTCCTGGGAGTGCTCTACCTGGCCACCCGGCAGCTCGTGCGCAGCCGCTACGGCCGGCTGCTGGTGGCCGTCAGGGACGGCGAGGACCGGGTGCGCTTCCTCGGCTACGACCCGGCCCTGGTCAAGACCGTCACCTTCGCCGCGTCGGCCGGCATGGCGGGGCTGGCGGGGGCGCTGTTCGTGCCGGTCGTCGGCATCATCTCGCCCGCGCTGCTCGGTGTCGTGCCGTCGCTGGAGCTGGTCGTCGCGGTGGCCGTCGGCGGACGGCACGTGCTGGCCGGGGCCGTGCTCGGCGCGGTCGTCATGGGCTACGCCAAGACGGCGTTCAGCGAGCAGTTCGCCGACGGCTGGCTCTATCTGCAGGGCGCGCTGTTCATCCTGGTCATGACGCTCGCCCCGAAGGGCATCGCCGGGCTGGCGCAGGGCGTCGCGGGGAGGTGGCGCAGTGCTCGACCTTCATGACGTCCACGTGGTGTTCGACGGCTTCCGCGCGCTGGACGGCGTCGACCTGACGGTGCCCGAAGGGGAGCTGCGCTTCCTGATCGGCCCCAACGGCGCGGGCAAGACCACGCTGATCGACGTGATCACCGGCCTGACGAAGCCTTCGGCGGGCAGCGTGCGGTTCTGCGGCCAGGACCTGGTGGGCCGGAAGGAGCACCAGATCGTCCGGATGGGCGTCGGCCGCACGTTCCAGACGTCGGTCGTGTTCGAGGAGCTGACCGTCGTCGAGAACCTCGACCTGGCGGCCAGCTTCCGCAAGCCGCTGTGGTCGCTCGCCAGGCGGCGCAAGGGGGTCTCGGAGGCCGTCGAGGAGGCCCTGGCCAGGACGGGGCTCGAAGAGCTCGCCGAGCGTCCGGCCGGCGTTCTCTCTCATGGCCAGCGTCAGTGGCTGGAGATCGGCATGCTGCTGGCGCAGCGTCCCCAGCTGCTCCTGCTGGACGAGCCCGTGGCCGGCATGTCCAAGGACGAGCGGGAGCGTACGGGGCGGCTGCTCACCGAGATCGCCGACGACCACACGGTGATCGTGGTGGAGCACGACATGGAGTTCCTGCGGCGCCACGCCTCGAAGGTGACGGTGCTGCACGAGGGCAAGGTGCTCGTGGAGGGGTCGGTCGGCCAGGTCAGCGCCGATCCGCGGGTGCAGGAGGTCTATCTGGGGAGGAGGCCCAGCGATGTTGTCAGTGAGCGGCCTTGAGTCGGGATACGGGCGGGCGCGCGTCCTGTTCGACGTCTCGCTGGAGGTCGGCCCCGGCCGGCTCGTCTGCGTCATGGGGCGCAACGGGGTGGGCAAGACCACGCTGCTCAACACCGTCATGGGCGTGCTGCCCGCGACGGCGGGCACGGTGACGTTCGACGGCCGCGACGTCACCCGGCTGAAGCCGCACGAGCGGGTGCGGCTCGGCATGGGCTACGTCCCCCAGGGGCATCAGTGTTTCCCCCAGCTCTCGGTCCTGGGCAACCTGCTCGTCACCGCCGAGGCGGCCAAGCAGCCCAAGGAGGCCGTCGAGGAGGCGCTGGAGATCTTCCCCGCGCTGCGGTCGCTGCTCAAGCGCAGCGCCGGGCACCTGTCCGGCGGCCAGCAGCAGCAGCTCGCCATGGCCCGCGCCCTGGTCACCCGGCCCAGGATGCTCATCCTCGACGAGCCGACCGAGGGCATCCAGCCGTCGATCATCATCGAGATCGAGGCGGCCATCGAGCGGCTGCACGCCTCGGGGCTGGCCGTGCTGCTCGTGGAGCAGTATCTGGACATCGCGCTGCGGCTGGCCGACACGTTCGTCATCCTCGACGGCGGGCACGTGGTGCGCACCGGAGCCGCCGACGACCTGCACCGAGAGGACGTGCGCCGCCTGCTCGCCGTCTGAGCCCCGAGTTCTGTGCGCGTCGGCGCCCGTCAAGCCTGGGCGAGCAGGGCGCGGGCGTTGGCGGCGCCCTGGCGGTCGCCGGTGCGCTCGAAGACCTCCAGCGCCGCCCCGGCCAGCTCGCGGGCCCGGCCGGTGGCGCCCTCCGCCCGGTTCACCCTGGCCAGGACCAGCAGGGCCTGCGCGTCCAGCAGCCGGTCACCGAGGCGGACGGCGATGCCCCTGGCGTGCTCGGCGGCGGCCCTGGCGTCGGTCTTGGCCGCCTGCGCCAGGCGGACGGCGGCCAGTTCGAGCAGCGTGTCGGCCTGGCGGTGCCGGTCGCCCAGGTCGGCGAGATGCCCGATGGCCGCCCGCAACCGCTCCGCGGCCTCGTCGAGGCGGCCGGCGCGGCGCAGGACGGCGCCGAGCACCCGCTCGGCGTCGGCGGCGTCACGCTGGTTGTCCGCCCCTGCCAGGCAGGTCAGCAGATCCTGCTCGGCCTCCGCGAGGCGTCCGTGCTCCAGGTGCACGCGGCCGAGCCGGCGCCTGGTGCGGTTGACGTCGCGGACGCGGCCCTGGCGCAGGAACATGTCGAGCGCGAGCCGCAACCGCTCGTGCGCCAGGTCCCACTCGCGCTCGGCCAGGTGCAGGTCGCCCTGGTCGAGCAGGACGAGCGCGTGGCCCCGGTCGTCGGCCGCCCGCCGTGCGGCGGCCAGCGCCAGCCCGGTCACGGCCCGCCAGTCGTCCAGGAACCGGTGGCGTTCGAGGAAGGGGGAGAGCAGGTGCCCGAGCTGCCAGCACTCGTCGTCGAGCCCCGCCACGCGCAGGTCGGCGACCAGGCTGACGAGGAACGCGCGCTCGGCCGCCAGCCACTCCACGGACTCCTTGATGTCCCTGGTCGCCACCGCCGTGGCCGGATCGCCCGACACCAGCGAGAACCGCGAGGTCCGCACCCTGGCCAGCACCACCGCCGCCAGCCTGGCCAGTATGCCCGGCACCGGCTGCTCGCGGGCGAAGAGCCGGGTCAGGTCGTGCATCCGGTAGCGGACCTGGCCCGCCACGTCGACGCCGTACGTCTCCAGCAGGCCCGCGTCGACCAGCGCCTCGGCCTGCCCGCCGAGCTGCTCGGTCGCCCAGTCGGCGAAGTCGGGCGCGGACAGCGCGCCGAGCCCGCGCAGCGTCTGCCGGGCCGGCTCGGGCAGGCCGTCGAAGCCGATCGCGAACACGCTGCGCACGGCCTGGTCGCCCGCGTGCAGGCCGTCGAGCCGGGCATGCTCGTCCTCCAGCAGCCGCACCAGGTAGCCGGCCGTCCACTCCGGCCTGGTCGCCAGCCGGGAGCCGGCGATGCGCAGCGCGATCGGCAGGCCGCCGCAGAAATGCGCCAGCCGGCGCAGCGCGTCGTCCGCCGCGCGGCCCGCGCTCGCGACGAGCAGGTCGAGGGCCTCGTCCTCGTCGAGCACGCCGACCGGCAGCCGCCGCGCCCCCGTCAGGCCGCCGAGCGAGGAGCGGCTCGTCACGATGGTCGGGCAGGACGTCAGCAGCGGCCGCACCTGCGCCTCGCCCAGCGCGTTGTCCAGCAGCACCAGCAGACTGCGGTTGGCGGTGTAGGCGCGGAACAGCCGCTCGCGCTGCTCCAGCGAGGGCGGGATCGCCTGGGCCGGGCAGCCCAGCCAGCGCAGGAAGTCTTCGAGCACCGCCGAGGGCGCGGTCGTCTCGCGCAGATCGGCGTAGAGGATGCCGTCGGTGAAGCTCGCACGCGCCCGCCAGGCCGCGTGCACGGCCAGCGCCGACTTGCCCGCCCCCGCCTGGCCGTAGACCACGACCTGGCCGCCGACCACCTGGTCGAGCAGCTCGGCGCGGCCGGTGAAGCCGGTCACGTCGGGCGGCAGCAGCACCGGCGGGCCCGCCGAGACGTGCAGCGACATGTCGTCGTGCAGCATGCGGTGGTAGAGGAGCTGCAGCTCGGGGTCGGGCTCGATCGCGTGGCCGCCGTCGAGCTGGTCGCGCAGCACCGCGTACGCGGCCAGCGCGTCCACCCGGCGTCCGCTGCGGTAGAGGGCCAGCATGTACTGGCCGCGGAAGCGCTGCCACATCGGATGCCGCTTGGTGAGCTGCCGCAGCTCGGCCAGCAGCTCGCGGTGGCGTCCCGTGTCGAGGTCGGCCTGCACCCGGCGCTCCAGGGCCAGCAGCCGCAGCTCCTCCAGCTCCTCGCGCAGCCGCCGCGTCTCCATCCAGCGCTCGCCCTCGGGGTCCATGTCCTCCAGGACCTCGCCCCGCCACAGGCTCAGCGCCTCCTCGTAGGCCCCCTTGTCCACCAGCCGCCGGAACCGGTCCACGTCGAGCTGGTCGTCGCCGATCGCCAGCACGTACGACCCGGACACGGTGTTGATCACGTCGTCGCCCAAGAGGCGGCGGAGCTGGCCGATGTAGCCGCGTACCAGGGAGTCGGAGCGGTCACCGTCCTCGCGCGGCCAGAGCAGCCGCCGCAGGCGCTCGACGGTGAGGGGGCGGCCGGCGTTCAGCAGGAACATCGCCAGCAGATCGCGGTGCTTGGGCGTGGTGGGGGTGCGATCCTGGCCGCCGTCCCGCACCTCCAGCGGCCCCATGATGCGAAATTCCACGCGACCTTCCTTCGGAGGAGGAGACGCCGATCAGGATGGCACACTCGCGAGCCCGGGACGTCAGGGGGCGCTGCCCGCCCAGACCTGGGCGGAGCGCACGATCTCCTCCAGCCGGCCGCTGTGCGCGCCGTGCCAGTAGACCTGCCCGCAGTCCTGGCACCGGCCGTAGGCGTCGTAGGTGCGCCGGGTGCCCGCCTGCAGCACCTGCGCCACCTCGTCCTTCCCGACGGGCGCGAGCTCGCCGTTGCAGGCCGTGCAGCGCGTCCAGGGGCGCAGCGGCGGCGAGAACCGCTCCAGGAGGTCGCGGAGCTGGTCGGCCGGTTGGGAGCCGCGCACGTACGCCCCCAGCCACAACGCGCGGCGGCGCAGCAGGCCGCGGTCCTGGGTGAGCAGCACCCGGTGCTCCGCGTTGGCCTGCGCCACCAGCGCGGGGTCGTCCATGTCGTTGTGGTAGGCGGTGTCGACGCCGAGCAGCCGCATCCGGCGCGCCAGCGTGCCGAGGTGCACGTCCAGCAGGAAGCACGGCCGGGCCGGCAGTTGTTGCGGCCGGGGGATCGCATGGACCTCGACGACGTCGCCGGGCGCCAGCAGGTAGGACGGCGGCACGCCGCGGCCCCCGGCGATCATCGGGCCGACCTCCGTCAGCGGCATGCCCAGCGACTCGACGTGATGGCCCAGCGTCGAGGTGGCGTCGGGGATCACCTCCTGCCACTCCTGGCGGCGGCTCGCGGGCAGGAACATCCTCAGCTCTGGGGCTATGCGCAGGCGTGCGGTCACGAACTCCATTCTGTGGCACCGGATACCGTGGACTCATGCCGATATCCCGCCGTGCCTTCCTCGGCCTCGCCGCGCTGGCGGGCGGATGTTCGGCCACGGGCGGCGGAGCGCCGGAGTTGCGGCTGGCGACCGGGCTGGCCGGCGGTCCTTATGGACAGCTCGGTGACCGGCTCGCGGAGGAGCTGAGGAGCGAGGGGCTCGGCGTGCGGGTGTTGCGCACGGCGGCCAGCGTCCAGAACCTCGCCATGATGGCCGACGGGCGGGCCGACACCGGGTTCGCGCTGGCCGACAGCGCCGACGACGCCGTACGCGTGCGCCACCAGCCGGTGTCGGCGCTGGCCAGGATGTACATGAACTACGTGCACCTGGTCGTCGCCGGGGACTCGCCCATCACCGCGGTCTCCGAGCTGGCCGGGCGGGCCGTGTCCATCGGCGTGCAGGGCTCGGGCACGGCGGTGACCGCCACCCGCGTGCTGGCCGCCGCGGCGCCGGCACGGCCGCCCGAGATCGTCCGGCTGGAGCTGGACGAGTCGATCACGGCGCTGCGCGCGGGCCGGATCGAGGCGTTCTTCTGGTCGGGCGGTGTGCCCACGCCCGCTCTGGCGGCGCTCGACGGCATCCGGCTCGTGCCCCTGGAGGCGCTGGTGCCGGTGCTCCGGCGCGAGTTCGGGCCGATGTACGAGCACGCGTCCGTGCCCGCGGGCGCGTACGGCGCCACCAGGCCCGTGCCGACCCTGGGCACGCCGAGCTACCTGATGTGCCGGACCTCGCTCTCGGAGGATCTGGCGTACACGATCACCGGAACGCTCTTCAACGCCCGCGATCGCCTCCAGGCCCCGTCGGCGCCCGGCGGGCGGCTCGACAAGCGCTACGCCATCGGCACCGGCGTCGTGCCGCTGCACCCCGGCGCCATGCGCTACTACCGGTCGGTCTACGGCTGATCACGCCTCGCTCGTGGTCCGTGTCCGGCTGGTCGCTTTCACTGCCGTTCCGTGTCCGGCTGATCTCTTTCGCTACCGTTCCGTGTCCGGCTGGTCGAGCCCTACCTCGACCACCAGCCCGTGCGGGTCGGCGGGCAGCAGGCGCAGCGTGGCCCCGCAGCCCTTGGCCAGCTCGGCGGCGATGGCCAGGCCCAGCCCGCTGCCGGGCACGTTGGCGTGCGCGCCCGAGCGCCAGAAGCGCCCCAGCGCCTCCGCGCGCTCCTCCTCGCTCAGCCCAGGGCCGTCGTCGGCCACCCGCAACACCCCGTCCGCCAGGGTGACCGTCACCGTGCCGCCCTCGGGCACGAACTTCTGGGCGTTGTCGAGGGCGATGTCCGCGATCCTGGCCGCCCCCTCCGGCACTTCCGACATTTCCGGAATATCGATCAGCAGGCCGATCCCCTTCGCCGCGTACACCTCCCGCCACGGCCCCAGCCGGGGCGCCAGCTCGACGACCTTGCCCGCCACGCCCGCGCCCGCCTCCACCTTGGCCAGCGCCAGCAGATCCGCCACCAGCAGGGCCAGCCGGTCCAGCTCCGCCATCGCCTCCTCGAACTCGGCCGTCCCCTCGGCGCGCAGGTGCGGCTCCAGGTTCTCCAGCCGCAGCCCCAGCACGGTGAGCGGCGTGCGCAGCTCGTGCGAGGCGTCCGCCACGAACGCCCGCTGCCGCTCCATCGCGGCGGAGACCGCGTCGGCCATCGCGTTGAAGCGCTCCTCCAGCCGCCGCAGCTCGGACGGGCCCGTCCCCGGATGCGCCCGCGCGTCCATCCGGCCCTGCGCGATGGCCCGCGTCGTGCGGTCGAGCTCGGTGACCGGGCGCAGGATCCAGTGGGCCAGCCGTCTGGCGGCCAGCGCCGAGTAGGCCAGGGCGATCATCGCGCCCAGCGCCAGCGCGCCCCACACCAGCGACACGTCCCGCCGCGCCTGCCCGGTGGGCGCCTCCAGCAGCACCACGCCCGACAGTTGCGCGTCCCGGCCGGCCGGCTCGGCCAGCAACACCGTGGCCGGGCCGAACGGGCTGACCGTGGGCAGGTCCTCGGTCGTGCGGCCGGCCAGCGCCAGGCGCAGCGCGTTCCGGTCGTCGGCCGCGAACCGGCCCGCCGCGACGCGGATCGAGCCGTCACGGTCGCGGACGCGGACGGCGGCGCCGTACAGGTCGGCGTAACGGGTGACCTCGGCGATCAGCGCGGCGTGGTCGCCGTCGCGGGCCGCCTGGTCGGCCAGCTCCGCGAAGCGGGTGGCGTCGGCCCGGCGATCGAGGAGCAGGCGGTTGGTCCGGTGGGAGGCGTAGGCCAGGCCGAGCGGCCCGGCCAGCGCCGCGATGAGGAAGACGATCAAAGTGGTGAACGTGATCACCAGGCGCGCGTTCACGCCGTCGAACCCAGCCGGTAACCGGTGCCGCGCAACGTCTCCACCAGCCCGGGGCGCCCGGTCTTGGCGCGCAGCCCGGCCACGTGCACGTCGAGCGAGCGGGACGCCGACAGCAGCGGGTCCCCCCAGACCTCGTCGAGGATCTCCTCCCGGCCGCGCACCACGCCCGGCTCGCGGGCCAGCAGCGCCAGCACGTCGAACTCGCGCCGCGTCAGCGTCACCGGCTCCCCGGCCACCGTGACCTGCCTGGCGGCCAGGTCGATGCGTACGTCGCCCACGCTCACCACATGGTCGCGCGCGGGCCGCGGCCTGGTGCCCCGGCGGACCACCGCCTCCATGCGGGCCATCAGCTCCACCGTGCGAAACGGCTTGACCAGGTAGTCATCGGCCCCGGAACGCAGCCCGCGCAGCACCTCGCGCTCCTCCGTACGGGCCGTCACGACGATGAGCGGCACCGCCGACACCCGGCGCAGGCGGCGCAGCACCTCCAGTCCGTCCATGTCGGGCAGACCCAGATCGAGCAGGACGAAGTCGGCGCCCCCCGCCAGGCGGAGGGCGTCGACGGCCAGCCCCGCCCGGGTGACCTGGTGGCCGTGGCGGGCGAGGGCCGTGGTCAGCGCGGACGCGAGCCGATCGTCGTCCTCGACCAGGAGAACGCGCATATCCCCAGGTTATGCGCGCTGCGGCAGCGGTTCCCCCGCGGCGCGCTCCGTCCGCGACAGCGCGCTGTCCCTGGTCTCGCGCATGGTGAGGTAGACGATGAGCGAGACCGCGGCGCAGCCGGAGACGTACCAGAAGAAGCCGGACTCGATGCCGCGGTCCTTGAACCACAACGCCACGTACTCGGCGGTGCCGCCGAACAGGGCGTTCGCGATCGCGTACGGGAGCGCCACGCCGAGCGCGCGCACGTGCGTCGGGAACAACTCGGCCTTCACCACCGCGTTGATCGAGGTGTAGCCGGTGACGATGACCAGCCCGATCAGCGAGAGCACCAGCGCGCCGCCGAAGCCGCTCGCCCCGCCGAGCGCCGTCATCAGCGGCACCGTCCCCAGCATCGAGCCGATGCCGAACGTGATCAGCAGCGGCCTGCGCCCGATCCGGTCCGACAGGGCCCCGGCCAGCGGTTGCAGCAGCATGAACAGGAACAGCGCGCAGAA
Source organism: Nonomuraea sp. NPDC002799 (assembly GCF_053592075.1). Lineage (NCBI taxonomy): Bacteria > Bacillati > Actinomycetota > Actinomycetes > Streptosporangiales > Streptosporangiaceae > Nonomuraea > Nonomuraea sp. NPDC002799. The sequence goes on along the minus strand of NZ_JBSFVA010000016.1, from coordinate 42,825 downwards.
GCTGACCAGCGTGGCCGTCGACTTCTCCAGGCCGGCCGTGTTCGACAGGTATTTGGTGAGGTAGGTGGTGTAGGTGTAGTACGCCACCGTGCCGCCCATGGTCAGGGCGATGACCAGCAGCGCTTCCTTCTTGTGCACCAGGAGCTCCGCGATCGTGCCCTTGCCCTCGTGCTGCTCCTCCTCGCCGTACGCCTCCGTCTCCAGGAGGCTGCGGCGCAGGTAGAACACCACGGCCGCGGCCAGGGCGCCGACCACGAACGGGATGCGCCAGCCGTAGGAGTGGAGGGCCTCGGTGGACATCGTGTTCTGCAGGATGATCTGCAGGCCGAGGCCGACGAGCTGGCCGGCGGTCATGGAGACGTACTGGAAGCTGGAGGCGAAGCCGCGGCGGCCGCGCGGGGTGGCCTCGGTGAGGTAGGTGGCGCTGGCGGCGTACTCGCCGCCGACCGAGATGCCCTGCAACAGGCGCGCCACCACGAGCACCGCGGCGCCGAAATAGCCGACCAACTCGTACGTCGGCGCGATCGCGATCAGCAGGGCGCTGGCTGACATCAGCGTGACGGTGAGCGTGAGCGCGGCCTTGCGGCCCTTCCTGTCGGCGTAGCGGCCGAGCAGCCAGCCGCCGAGCGGGCGCATGAAGAAGCCGACGGCGAAGATGGCCGCGGTGTTGAGCAACTTCGCCGTGTCGTTGCCCTCAGGGAAGAAGGACGCGGCGAAATAGACGGCGAAGCTGCTGTAGACGAACCAGTCGTACCACTCGACCATATTGCCGACAGAACCGCCGACCACGGCCTTCCACGGCACACGTGCCTTGCTCACGTCAGACCTCCTGGGGGGAATAGTTGCAGGCCAGAGCCTTACCCCAGAAGAATGTTCGGACAAGGGGGGAGGGGTCAGATCTAACGTCCGCTTAACATGAGGTCTTACTCGGGCGTAACCTCACCGCAACGCGGGACGGGCATTCTTCGCCCGCTCCAGCGCCAGGACGTCCCACCACTCGCCGACCGCCGGGGAGACGGCGTCGCGCACGGGATCCTTCTCGCCGTCGGTGCCGCGCCGGCAGCGGCCACCGGAGACGCCGGGCCGGGCGATCCACAGGTAGGCGTCGGCCAGCTCCTCACCCGTGTCGGTCGTCGGCCGGTCGCCGACGCCCCTGCCGGGCGGGTTGCACCAGGGCTGCGGGTCCGGCCACTTCTTGGTCCCGGCCCAGGCGCCCTGACCGTTCCTGCTGGTGTCGACGACGAAGTGCGGCATGGTCGCCGCGTCGACCTTCGCGTCGGACGGGCAGTCCTTCCGGCCCGTCCTGCGCTGGACGCTGACGCAGGCGGACAGCGCCTTGCCGTACGTGACGGCGTTGCGGGTGCGCTGGTAGCCGGTGGCGTTGACGAAGAACCCGTCGGCCTCGTCCACCCCCGCCGCGATCAGGCGCTCGGCCGTGATCTCGTTGCCCGGCCAGTAGTCCTGGCCGCCGTCGAGGTAGACCGCCGTGTTCGGGGCGGTCTTGAGCGACCGCACGGCCTGGCGCACGTCCCTGAGCCGCCCGTCCTGAGAGGTCGCCGTGTCGCAGTCCTTGGTGCTGGGGAGCAGACCGGACGGCTCCAGGATGATCACCGCCGGCGCGTCGCCGATCTCGCCCGCGATGCCCTTGACCCACTCCTGGTACGTCCGCATGTCCGGCGCTCCCGCCTGGGTGCAGTCGTTGGCCGGGAGGTAGTGGACCAGGAACACGGGCACGCCGCCTGCCTGCCGGGCCGCCGTGATCGTGGCGTTCACCTTGGACCTGACCTCGGGCTCGCCCAGGCGGACGGCGTAGGGGACGGCGGCCAGCTTGCGCATCAGGGCGGCGTCGGCGGCGCGGCCCTGTGCCTCCCACTGGACGGCCTGCTTGGTGGCGGCCGGTTCCTGCGCCGCGTAGAGGGGGACGTCGTCCTGGGCGCGCAGCGGGTTCTGACCGGGGGAGACCTGTTTCGTGGGGGTGCCGCTGGTCGCGACCGTCGTCGAGAAGTCCAACTGGGTGTCTTGGGTGCTCTGGATGTACCACACCAGCGCCGCTGCCACGCCCGCGACGGCCACGACCGCTACCGCGCCCGCCGCCAAAAGCCTCCTCCGGCCGTCCCCCGGCTCCTTCGGGCGGGCCTCTACCTGGTTCGAGTGGGCCTCTGCCTGCTTCGGGCTGGCTGTTGCCCGCTTCGGGCCGGCCGACGTCTGCTGCGGGGCGTCCTCCGCGGTGCTGCGCTGCTGCCGGTCGGGGAGGGGCGGCCGGTCTAAGACGAGGCCGGCGCCCGGCCCCGTCGCGCCCGCATCGGAAGAACCCGCCGGGGAAGGGCCGCCCGATGCGTCGGCGGAGGCCGGGGAGAGGTTGATGAGGGCGGTGGCGGTGCTGAGGCGGTCCATGAGGGCCTGGGCCGTGGGCCGGGCGGCCGGGCTCTTGGAGAGCGCGGCCACCACCAGCTCCCGCAACGACCCCGAGAGCCCCCGCAGGTCAGGAGGCTCGTTGACGATGCGCAGCAGGATCGTCGGCACCGAGCCCAACCCGAACGGCGCCTCACCTCCGGCGGCGAAGGCCACCGTGCAGCCCCAGGAGAAGATGTCCGAGGCGGGCCCGATGGTCGCCCCCGACACCTGCTCGGGCGACATGTACGACGGCGTCCCCACGATCGCGCTGCTCATCTCCGCGTCCATGAGCTGCGCGATGCCGAAGTCGATGACCTTGGGCCCCACCTGGGACAGCAGCACGTTGGACGGCTTGAGATCGCGATGCACCACCCCGGCCCCGTGAATGGCCCGCAACGCCATCGCCATCGAGGCGGCCAGCCCGTCCAGGGCCGAGCCCTTCAGCGGTCCGGACGCCTGGACGGCCTCGCCCAGGCTGGGCCCTTCGACGTATTCGGTGACCAGGTAGGCCACGTCCCCCTCGACGTCGGCGTCGAGGACGGGCGCGGTGCAGAACCTGGCGACCCGCTGGGCGGCGGCCACCTCACGGGCGAAGCGCCGCCTGAAGTCGGCGTTCGCGTCCATCCGGGCGTGGATCAGCTTGACCGCCACCCGCTGGCCGTCCGGGCCCGTACCCAGGTAGACGACGCCCATGCCGCCCTCGCCCAGCCGACCCAGGAGCGTGTACGGCCCCACCTGCCGCGGATCCCCGTCCCTCAACGCGTCCAAGGTCATAGACGATCAGACTAGCCTCAGCGGCGATGGGTGTTCCCTTTTTCACAGCGGCAGACCCCACTGGTTCCACACGTCGAAGGACTCGAACCCCATGGCCGCGTTGATGGCCAGCATGTGACCGTTGGAGGTGGCGTTCCAGGTGAGGATCCGCTCGATGTGCGGCTCCCGCTCCCGGAGCCAGAGCAGGTTGCTGAGCTTGAGCAGCAGGCCCAGCCGGTGCCCCCGGTGCTCCTTCAGCACCACCGTGTCCGCCTGGCGGGCCCAGCCGGAGGAGCGGTCGGCCGCGAGGTAGATCCGGGTGTAGCCGGCGGGCGCGCCGTCGGAGTCGCGGCGGGCGATCACGGTGTAGGCTGTCTGCCCGCCCTCGGGCATCGTCTCCTCGCGCTCGCGCAAGTGCTCGACGCTGAAGGCCATGTCCTCGATGTTCTCGCCGCGCGGGGCGTCGTTCATGCCGTTCATGAGCACGGCCAGGTCGGGCAGCGACTCGGCGCCGGCCGGGCCGATCCAGCGTTCGAGGCTGTAGCCGCCGGCCTGGGGGAGCAGGCGCTCCAGCGCCGCCCAGTCGGCCGTGCGGAGGTCCAGCGTGCTGCGGGCCTCCTCGATCGAGACCGTCATGCCGCGGGCGCGGGCGAAGCGGGCGCCGTTGCCGGTGGCGGGCGTCTCGGTGAGGAGCAGGGTCCTGCCGTGGGCGCGCATCCGCTCCAGCGCGTGCTCGAACAGCGCCGAGCCGAGCCCCCGGCCGCTGCTCAGCGGGCGTACCGCGAGGGGGAAGAGCCAGCCCATGTGGGTGTTGTCGAGCGTGGACAACGAGAGGCCGTAGCCGCCGGCGACCTGGCCGTCCTCGACCATCGCCCACACCTCGGCCCGTGCGCCTGGCCGGTCCCTGCAGATGTCGCGGCGGAAGCGGGCCGGCGGGATCGGCGGGCCTGGGTCGTCCGCGGCGTAGGAGCGAACGTAGGCGTCGTACAGATCCGTGATCAGGTCGCCTGGCTCGTCGAGGTCGATGGGCTGGATCGGCATGCGCTCAGCAAAGCGCACCCGATCCGGCCGGGGCGAACGATTTACCGGCGACAGCTCACTCTCCCACCGGCGGTCGCGCCCAACCTCTTACCAGCGGTGGCTCCCAACTTCTTACCTGCGGCGGTCCTCGACCTCTTATTACTGGCGGTAGTTCTCGACCTCGCCGGCCGGGCGCGCCGCGGCGGTGTCGGGGTCCTCGCCCGCGCCGCGTCTGGCCCGGCGCTGCCTGAGCAGGTCCCAGCACTGGTCGAGCGCCGCTTCCAGCTCTTTGACGCGGGCGCGCTCCTCGTCGGAGGCCACCTCTCCCGCGGTCAGCTTGTCGCGCAGTTCGTGCTCTTCGGTGACCAGAGCACTGATCCTGGTCAGAATTTCGTCGTCCCGCATGTCCAAGACACTAATCACTGCGTGATAGAACACGCCCTATGTCTGGTATCGCGCTGGTAAGGAAGCCCGGCCCCCGTATTTCGGAGGGCATCGTCACCCATATCGAGCGCGAACCCGTGGATTTCGGGCGGGCGCTGGCCCAGCACGACGCCTACGTGGCCGCGCTTTCCGCCGGCGGATGGCGACCCCGCCACCTCCCTGCGGCCGACGACCTGCCGGACGCGCAGTTCGTGGAGGACACGGTGGTCGTGTCGAAGCGGCTGGCCGTGCTGACCAGGCCAGGAGCGCCGGAGCGGCGGCCTGAGGTGAACTCCGTGGCGCAGGCCGTACGGGAGCTGGGGTTGCGGGCGGTCATGATCGCGCGGCCCGGCACGCTCGACGGGGGCGACGTGCTGCAGGTCGGCCACACCGTGTACGTGGGCAGGTCGGCCAGGACCAACGGCGAGGGGATCACGCAGCTCACCTCCCTCCTGCCGGACCGCCGGGTCGTGCCCGTGAACATGACGGGCGTTCTGCACCTGAAGTCGGCGGTGACCGCTCTGCCCGACGGGCGGCTCATCGGGGATCCCGCCCGGGTGGACCTGCCAGGATTGCTCGTGCCGCCGGAGGAGGCGGGGGCGCACGTGGTGCCGTTGGGCGGCGACCGGGTCCTGCTGGCCGCCTCAGCGCCCCAGACAGCCAAAATGCTCGACAAGCACGGATTTATCGTGACGCAGGTAGATATTTCGGAGTACGAGAAGCTGGAAGGCTGCGTCACCTGCCTCAGCGTCCTCATCCCCGACTAACGCTTCTCATGATGTGAGATACGGGACGGTGCATCCGGAGGCGTCTGGTAGCGTGCAAGACATGCTGCGCGGCCTCCTCCTTAGCTGCCGCGGCGAGGGCCTCTAAGGCCGGCTCCCTCGTCGCGGAGCGAGTCGTGCGCGTCGGCCGTTTCTTCCGACCGACGAGGAGCCTCAGACATGACCGCCCAGCAGCCCAGCCGGATGCCGATCCAGCGCTATCAGCCCTTCGAGCCGATCCGCCTGACCGACCGCACCTGGCCCGATCAGGTGATCACCCAGGCGCCTCGATGGTGCGCGGTGGACCTGCGCGACGGCAACCAGGCGCTGATCGACCCGATGGACGCCCACCGCAAGCTCAAGATGTTCGAGCTGCTGGTGAGCATGGGCTACAAGGAGATCGAGGTGGGCTTCCCGGCCGCCTCGCAGACCGACTTCGACTTCGTCCGGCAGATCATCGAAGAGGACCGCGTCCCCGATGACGTGGTCATCCAGGTGCTGACCCAGGCCAGGCCGGAGCTGATCGAGCGCACCTTCGAGTCCATCGAGGGCGCCAAGCAGGCCATCGTCCACCTCTACAACTCGACCTCCACGCTGCAGCGCCGCGTCGTGTTCGGCCAGGACAAGGACGGCATCACCGCCATCGCGGTCGAGGGCGCCAAGCTGGTCAAGAAGCTCGCCGACGCGACCGACGTGGACGTCCGCTTCCAGTATTCCCCGGAGTCCTTCACCGGCACCGAGCTGGAATACGCCGTCGAGGTCTGCGACGCGGTCAACGAGGTGTGGCAGCCCACCCCCGACCGCAAGGTGATCGTCAACCTGCCCGCCACGGTCGAGATGGCCACCCCCAACATCTACGCCGACCAGATCGAGTGGATGCACCGCAACCTCAAGCACCGCGACTCGATCGTGTTGTCGCTGCACCCGCACAACGACCGCGGCAGCGCCGTGGCCGCCGCCGAGCTGGGCTACCTGGCCGGCGCCGACCGCATCGAGGGCTGTCTGTTCGGCAACGGCGAGCGCACCGGCAACGTATGCCTGGTCACCCTCGGTATGAACCTGTTCTCCCAGGGCGTCGACCCCGAGATCGACTTCAGCGACATCGACGAGGTCCGCCGCATCACCGAATACTGCAACCAGTTGCCGGTGCACCCGCGCCACCCGTGGGGCGGCGAGCTGGTCTACACCGCCTTCTCCGGCTCCCACCAGGACGCCATCAAAAAGGGCTTCGAGCACCTGGAGAAGGACGCCGCCGCGGCCGGGGTGCCGGTCGACGAGTTCACCTGGGCGGTGCCCTACCTGCCGATCGACCCCAAGGACATCGGCCGTAGCTACGAGGCGGTCATCCGGGTCAACAGCCAGTCCGGCAAGGGCGGCGTGGCCTACATCATGAAGGCCGACCACCAGCTCGACCTGCCGCGCCGGCTGCAGATCGAGTTCTCCAAGGTGGTGCAGACCCGTACCGACAGCGAGGGCGGCGAGATCAGCGCGGCCGCCATGTACGACATCTTCCGCGACGAATACCTGCCCAACCCGGCCAACCGCTGGGGCCGCCTCAGCCTCCTGGCCCACCGCCACGAGTCCACGGTCGACGACAAGGACCGCATCAGCTCCGACATCCGCCTCGACGGGGAGATCCGCGAGATCGCGGGCACGGGCAACGGCCCGATCTCGGCGTTCATCGACGCCATCGCGGGAGTCGGCATCACGGTCCGCGTCCTCGACTACGTGGAGCACGCGATGAGCGCCGGCTCCGACGCCAAGGCCGCCTCCTACCTGGAGTGCGAGGTCGACGGACAGGTGCTGTGGGGCGTAGGCGTCGACGCCAACACCACCACGGCCGCCCTCAAGGCCATCACCTCCGCAGTCAACCGCGCCACCCGCTGACCACCAGCCTTGACCTCCGGGCCCAGCAAGACCTGCGGGGCCCGGCACCCGGCACGCGCCCACAAGGCCAAGTACGGATCATTCGACCGCGCCCCCCGCGATCAGGGGAGGCGCGGTTGAGTCTTATGGTGAACGGTGTGCCTTGCTATGCGCCGGGAGTGCAGTCATACACCTCGCCATAGCGTTTCTGGGCGATGCGCATGAGCTCGATCATGTCTTCGATCGCATCCCGGCCCTCGGTGACTTGGGTTAGGTAGATGGTGATCAGTTGTTCTCTGCCATCACATGAAAACTTCGCGACAATGCGATATGGCTGGTTGGCGAACGGCGAATCTGGCAGGTACGCGGCCAGACCATCACCGAGATCGGTAGGGACCATGACGCCGCCATGGCTGCTGTAAACCTGACGCCTGTCATTGAGAACGAAATCCAGATGCTTTCGAGACATCCCATCGCCCTCCTGCATCCACCGCACCTCCAACGGCCGAGGGACGATATCCGGCGCCCAGCAGTCGCCGTCCGTCTGGCTGCCGTCTGTTTTCTCAATTAGAGGGCCGGTAACGCCGCTAACCAGTCGAAATGCCTGCTCCGGGATCAGCTTGCAGACGTATGGAGCAGTATTTGTTATCGGCTGAATGAATCCCGACTTGGAGACGATGTCGTTCTCCGGGGTGCAGGCTGCGGTGAGCAACCCGAGGGTAGCCAAAGTGGCAGGTAGACGCAGATGCCTCATTTTCTGTCTCCCGAGAAGGGGTTTCCAAGGCCGAGGTAGTCGTATACCTCACTGGCGCTGCGGAAGGTGAGGCTGAATTTATTGAGGATGGCGCTACTCCCGCCAGATTCGCGAGCCCACGCGAGGTATTGGCTGTATTCCTGTGGCGTCATTTTGGCGAAGGGCTTGATCCTAGGGGCACTGGCAGCGAATGACTGGTTTTTTAGGACGAGTTCGTCGAGTACACCCTTGTTCAGTAGCGCTGTGGCGAGCATCTGCTCTGCCAGCCTGTCAACCGCCAGTCGGTTATTCGCCAGAGTTTGGTGCGTCTCGTCCAGGCTATGTCTGTGTTCCGACATCCGCTGGGCCACCTGTTTGGCCATCTCGTCACACGCGGTGCCGGCGAGCTTGTCATACCCCTTACCGACCATCTCGCCGAAGACTCCGGTAGTCAGCGTGCCCAGCTGCTTGGCTCCGGGCACTGGGAGTAGTCCGATCGCATCGCCCACCATGGCCTTCAGCGCCTCGTCCGCCTTTTTGTCACCCAGCCCTTGGGCGATCATCACCTGGCGGCGGATCTCTACGATGTGGGTGAAGGGACGTGCCTCCTCCACCGCCCGGTCCTCCAGGAAGCGCATGACGTCGTCTTTGTCGACACATCCGTTCTCGTTGTAGTCGTACATTTTGACCTCGGATTCCGTGAATCCACGCTGCTCGGCGTTGGAGATGTTGAGGCCAACCGGAGGTACGGTCTCGAGCGCCGCTCGCATGTGTTCGGTCTGGGCTCTCACCAGTACCTCGAACGCAGCGTCGTCGGAGGTGGCCAAGGCTAGAGCGTAGGCCATGTCCTGGGCCGCGATCTTTCCGAAGGTCTCATGGTTCAGTATGAGGTGGGAGAGCTGGTCGATATTGGCAGCGATCGCGCGGCCCAGAACGTACCGCAGAGGGGCGAACCGATCGAAGATGTCTCCGTTCCTGATCTCCAGGATGCCCTCCCCTGCCTTGCCGAAGGCGCCGCGCACCTCGTCGGAGAGAACTTTGATCATCTCGGCCGCCAGTTTCTTGGAGGTGGCGTCCTGGCCGGTCGTGGCGGTCACCAGCATGTCGCTGATCGGTTTGTAGTCGGCCAGATGGTGGGAAACCTCCCAGCGAGTCGTCAGCAGGTAGTGCAGCACGGACTCCTTCCATCCGGCGGGGGTGTGATCCAGCAGCGTCTGGGACGCATCCCGGTTCGACTTCGCCGCATGGAACAGGGCGTCGACCATGGACGATCCGAGCTCCGCGCCCGGACTGCTCGCCTGCGATTCTGGTCTCAGCAGGGTGCCGAGGCCGAGCGCGCCGGCCAGGTCGACGATGGGGAGTTGCACTCCCGCGAAAACCCGGCCCAGCGCGTCCTTACTGGCCGCCCATTCGCTCTTGCGCTCCTCGTGCTCATAGACGATCGCGTCGCGCCCGATGACCTCCATGAACTCCTTCGAGAACGGCGTCTTCCCGTCGTGGGCCCGCCAGATGAGCGCCTGAGCCTGGTAACCCGAGTAGCGGGTGCCGCCGGTCCGGTGCTCGGCCCGGCCCTCCAGCGCCAGGTCTTTGAGGAAAGCGGTGCCCAGGTAGCCGGGATTCTTCGGGTCTGTTCCCCTGGCCAGAATCGTGCTCAGCATGCTCAGGATCTTCTTGCCCTGGGCGGAGAGCCGGGTCAGGCGGTCGGCGTCCCCGTGACACCTGGCGTCGCGCAGTTGTCCGGCGAGCGAACCGGGCAGCCGTGTCACGCCTTGCGCGCCCAGCGTGTCAAGGAACGATGCGGCGAACTCCGCGTTTCCGCTCCACGCTGCGTACTTCTCCAGTTCGGCGAGCGCGCCGATGTCCCCGTTCGCGGCCTTCAGCGCCGCGCGTCCCGCGAGCGTCCCGTCGAGCAGTCCCTTCGCGGCTTGCAGACCGTCGGGCATTTCGAAGAAGCTCCCGGCGGGCGTGCTGCTGCCGAAGGTGATCTTCTGCCGTTGCAGCTCATGGACCAGCTTCTGCCGCCGCCGCAGGTCCTCGGCCTGTGCGGTGACCCGTCCGGCCAGTTGGCGCAGCCGCGCCGCCGGCGACGTGTCGAGCCCGGCGCTCTGCAACTCGCCGTGCAGCGCCTGCGCCAGCTCGTCCAGCTTCCTGGCGGCCTCGGTGTGCTTGGTCGCCATCGTGTCGAATTCGGGCTGCTTGATCCCGGTGAACTCCGTCACGACGTTTCCTGAAGCTTCTGGTTCGCGCTGTGTACGGACCGCGTGAGCATGTTGCGCAGCTCGCGCTGATCGGCGTGGACCTGGATGTCGAACCGGGAGCCGGTCGGGCCCACCCACGCGTCGTTCTCCATCAGGCGGCAGGACGCATCGAGCGCCCACCAGTGCTCGTCGGACAGCCGCTGGATGCGCTCCGCCACGGCCCGCATCGCCCGGCGGTCGAGGTCGGCCAAGATGATCCCCTTGTACGGCTCGCTGCACTAAAACAGATCAGGAGGTGGCGTCTCCCGCGTGCCCACACCGTAATGAACAACACGTCAACAGAACAAGTGTAAATGCAGTGAAAGGCATAGCGCGTCCGAGTTTTGTTCGATAATGGGATGGTTCATCCCTAAGAGAGCATGTCTTGGCTGACCTCCCGAAAGAGAGGGGTGTCCGGAGTCAACGTTACGGTCTGGTAGAGATGTGATCTTCCGTCGGTTCTGTCGGGTAAATAATTGACCGTGGCCCATGGATCTTTTCCCTAACGAAAATGAAACTCCGGCGACGCTCGTTGAGCATCAGCTGAAACGGTCGGGCTGGGACCGGTACCAGATGGTCGACAAGTCACACTGCAGACGGGAAGATCCTCGCCGCGGGAGGCGAATCCTCGGCGAGGAGCGCAACTGCGTGCGGACCACGCGCTCGAAACGCCGAAGGTTCCGCGCTACTACCAGCGGCTCGCAGTCAACAAGGCGGTCGAGGCCATCGGAAGAGGCAAGGATCGCGTCCTGCTCGTCTTGGCTACTGGGACCGGAAAGGCTTTGGCGGACGCGAGCGCCTGCGAGAGGTCCTCGACCGGCTGGCGAGTACGTCTGTGCCACGGCATAACTACAACTAACTTTTAGTTTCGCGTACGGCTGTTCCGTGGAACTAAAATCAACTTGTAGTCTTGGCCGACCAGGATGGCGGCATGCTGATCGAGCGGCAGCTGTGGTCCCAGAACGAACGCCGCGACAGGCTCTGGGAGCTCGCCGCGAGACAGCGGGGCTACTTCGCCGCAGCTCAAGTCATCCGAGCGGGCTGCTCCCACCAAACCCAGTACTTTCACGCGCAACGGGGTAACTCGCTGCGTATCGAACGGGGCTCTACCGGCTCCGTGAGTTCATCGTGCTGCCTGGGGAAGATCATGATCTCGGGATCGACAACCTGGCGGAGATCCACCTGACGGTAAGGCCGGCATTCCGGCAGAAGAACGACCAGGTTGTCCTGCACCGTACGGCGTTGTCCCGGAGGAGATCGAGGATCGCCAGGGATTCAAGGTGACTACGCCTCTGCGGGCGATCGCCGCGTCCGCCGCCGAAGCTGCTGGCCAGGATGTTATCGACTCGGCCATCTCCCAACTTCTGTAGCGTGGTGAGGCCACTCGGGGTCAGCTCATCAGGGTGGCCCAGCGTTTGGGAGCCGTGCAGTAGAGCTAGGAGTCAAGCGGGTGTTGAGAGCGGATTCGTTCATTTGAAAAGGGGACGATCCGGTACGCTCCGGCTTCGGGCGGTGAGTTGAGAAGCTCCGTTACTTTACGCTTTCTGAGAACGTGCTCGTGCTCGGCGGAGTCGCCGATTGGACGATGCAGGATTCCTTCGTCGAGGACAACCCAGAGCATGGGCGGGTGGGTCTGCTTGAGGATGCTTTGGCGCTCCATTCGAGCGGTGACCTGCTCTTCGATCTGTTCCGATCCCACGCCTGGTTCACCGCTCAAAATGGCCCTGGCGTAGTCCTCGGTCTGAAACAGCCCGGGGATCATCAACGGCTCCCAGGCCCGGATCGCCTCTGCCGTGGCCTCCACGTCGAGCCACGGGCGAAACCACATGGGGGCCGCCGTGCGACTGACCATCGGCCAGAGTCGCATCAACGCTCCTTCCGCTTCCAGCGCTTCGTCGCAGTAGCGGGCGAACTCTTCCGAGGGTGACCGTTGTGCAGTCTCGATCATGCTGATGGTACCGACGGAGTAGGGCACCATCTTCGAGAGTCGGAGCTGAGACCAGGCTCGCGCCTTGCGGTGACGCCGGAGCTCGAATCCAAAGAGAGCCGTTGGCGAATCTGAGGGATATAGATCGCTTTCCTTCGGCACCTGACCTCCGAGGGGACTTTTCACCAAGGTTTCAACGGACGCCCGGAGAAACCGTTGATGACTGGTTGAAGTCGATCGACTACTTAATGTAGCCGAGCTTTGTGATGCTTGGAAGGCCGATCGAGGCCGACTTCTTCGAGTGGGTGAAGCCATGAAAGCAGCGAGCGCAGAGCCGAGGGTCATCGGTTCGATCCATCTGGCGGGCATTCGCGAGTCTGTATCGCAGGCGCGCTCCGAAGTGCGCAGATGGCTGGGAGAGGACCATCCTTCGGTCGACGACGCCGTGCTGGCGGCATCCGAGCTCGTGACCAACGCGCTCCGTCACTCCGACGCCAGGCCGTACGACTTGATCGGCCTCACCGTCACCGCGACGGAGGGCATGGTCTACGTGGAGGTGCGTGACCCCGGTTCCACGTTCTCCGCGCCGCACATCCGGCAGGAGCCGGAGGCGGCGGACGGCCGGGGGCTGCTGATCGTCAGTGAGATCTCCCAGGACTGGGGTATCCGAGAGCATGGCTGTGGGCTTGGTCGTACCGTCTGGTGCGTCTTTCGCTCTGACCTGTCCGCTCCCGAACCGGTCTCCGGATCGGCCGGCGGACGCGGCTCTGGCTGAACACGCAGCCAACGGGTCAGGCGGCAGTTTCGCCTGCTCTTTCAGTTCATCATCATCGAGCTTCTCCGCCCGGGTGAGGAATTCCGCGCCGTTCAGCAGGAAGCGCAGCGTGAGCTGAGACGGTGGTGGCTCATCCAGCGTGTCGCGGTGGAGGAATACGGGCTCCGCGAGCGTTCCCCACGTGCTTCAGAGCATCGAGGCGAGGTCGAGTCAGTGGTGCCCGGAGTGCAACATATGGTGCCGCAGCTTAATGAACGTTGCGTTTCGATGGCGTGAACCCTACTCTCCTTAGAGAACGATTCGATCTCTAAGGAGAGACGGCATGGGCTTGGTGCTGTCCGGCCTGATCCTGGTGATGTTGCTGGGCGCGCTTGATCAGACGATCATGGCTCCGGCGCTGCCCGCCGTGGCCGGGGCGCTGGGCGGGCTCGATCAGATGCCCGCCGTGGTCAGCGCCTACCTCGTCGCCGCCACCGTCGTCATGCCCGTCTACGGCAAGCTCGGCGACCGGTACGGCCGCAAGCCCGTCATCCAGGCCGCCATCGTCGTCTTCGTCACCGGTGCCGTCCTGTGCGCGCTGGCCACGTCGATGCCGCAGCTCATCGCCTTCCGCGCGGTGCAGGGGCTGGGCGGCGGCGGGCTGATGATCGGGGCACAGGCGATCATCGGGGAGATCGTGAGCCCGCGCGAGCGTGGGCGCTATCTCGGGTTCATCGGCTCCGCGTACGTCATGGCCGCCGTGGGCGGGCCGCTGATCGGGGGGTTCATCATCGATCGGGCGAGCTGGCGGTGGATCTTCGCCATTTACCCGCCATTGGGCCTGCTGGCCCTGGTCGTGCTGAGCCTCACCCTGCGGCTGCCCAGGCGGCGCAGCAGGGCGCCGCTCGACGTCGCGGGGGCCGTCACGCTGGCGGTGGCCGTGGTGGGTGTGGTGCTGGCCGGGCAGACCAGGAACCTGACCTTCCTGCTGCTCGCGGCGGCCGGGCTGGTGGCGTGGGTGGTGAGTGCGCGGTTCGCGGCGGATCCGATCCTGCCGCTGCGGCTGTTCAAGGACCGGGCCTTCGCGGCGCCCGTGGCGATCAGTGCGATCGTCGGGTTCGCCCTGTTCGGGACGATCACGTACATGCCCGCGTACCTGCAGATCGCTCTGGGCGCCGGCGCCACGCAGGCGGGGCTGCTGGTGACCGCGCTCATGGGCGGCGTGCTGACCACCACCATCGTGTCCGGGCGGCTGATCACGCGGACCGGCGTGTACAAGCCGTACCCTGTCGTGGGCACGGCCGTGGCCGCGGCCGGGCTGGGGCTGATCGGCCTGGCGGGGGCCGCGCCGGTCGCGCTCGCGGGTGCGATGTTGCTGACCGGGCTGGGCGTCGGACTGGTCATGCAGGTCATGGTGCTGGCCGCGCAGAACGCCGTCGAGTACGCCGACCTGGGCACCGCCACGTCGTCGGTGACGTTCTTGCGCCAGATCGGCGCCTCGGCCGGGGTCGCGCTGGTGGGGGCTCTGATCACCGCGCGGTCAGGGATCTCCGCCGTGCCGTCCGACCTGACCGGCACCATGCGGGCGGCTTTCGCCGAGGCCGTGCCGCCGGTGTTCGGTGCCATGGCGCCGCTGTTCGCCGTGGCGTTCGTCCTCGCGCTCGCCATGCCGGCGCGCCCGCTTCGCACCACCGCCCACGTCAAGGAGACGTCGTGAAACTCGTCGCACCCCTGAACCAGTTCGGCCGCGGCGACCTGCCCCTGGCCGGTGGGAAGGGCGCCAACCTGGGGGAGCTCGTCAGGAACGGCTTTCCCGTCCCCGACGGCTTCGTCATCACCACCCGCGCGTACGAGAGGGCGGGGCGGGGGGACGACACCCGCGGGTATGAGGTGGACGACACCCGCGCGTACGAGATGTCCGGTGAGTTGCGGGAGGAGATCGCCGGCGCCTACGCCGCGCTCGGCGGCGGGCCCGTGGCGGTGCGCTCCAGCGCGACCGCCGAGGACCTGCCGGGCGCCGCCTTCGCCGGCCAGCAGGACACCTACCTGAACATCATCGGTGAGCAGGCCCTGCTCGATGCCGTACGCCGCTGCTGGGGCTCGCTCTGGACCGAGCGCGCCATCGCCTACCGCGCCAGGCTCGGCATCGAGGAGGTGAGCATCGCCGTGGTCGTGCAGCGCATGGTCGAGGCCGACATGGCAGGGGTCATGTTCACCGCGAACCCGCTCACCGGCGACCGCGCCCAGGTCGTGATCGACGCCAGCAGCGGACTCGGGGAGGCGGTCGTGTCCGGGCTGGTCACGCCCGATCACCACGTCGTCGAGGTCTCGGGGGCGACGCGTTTCACGCCCGGCCGGCGTGAGGTGGTCATCAGAGGCGCGGCGGGCGGCGGGGTGACGCAGGACAGCGGCGCGGCCTCGGATACTGCGGGCAAGGTGGCGGCTGCGGCGGGCAAGGTGGCGGACGCGGCGGGCAAGGTGGCGGATACAAGAGGCGAGGCCGGGGGTGGGAGGGGAGGGGTGGTCGAGCGGTTGCCTGAGGAGGCGGTGGTGGAGCTGGCCGGGCTCGGCCGGCGGGTCGCCGCGCACTTCGGGCGTCCTCAGGACATCGAGTGGGCCTTCGCGGGCGGCCGGACGTACCTGGTGCAGGCGCGGCCCATGACCGCGCTGCCGCCGCCCCCGGTCGGGAAGCTGAACCCGATCCAGCGCCGCTTGGCGACCGTCCTGCTCGAATACCTGCCCGAGCGGCCGTACCCGATCGACGTCACGACCTGGATCCCGTACGGTCCGGCCGGGTTGATGAAGAAGGTGCTGGCCAGTTTCGGCGTGCGCGGGGCGTTCGACGGCTTCCTGCGGGAGGAGGACGGCGTCGTCTACCAGCTCCTGCCGCCCAGACCGCACCCCACGGCCAAGACGCTGGCCGCCCCGTTCAGCGTGGTGTCCAGGGCCAGGAGGCACGATCCGGCCCGGTGGACGGAGGACTCGCGCTTCCGCGGCTTTCAGGCGAAGGTGCGCGACCTGGCCGCGCGTGACCTGGGCGCGATGCCGTGGGAGGAGCTCGTACGCGTGCCCCGGCAGGTGTTCGCGCTGGTGGAGCCGGTGGCCGACCTGCGTGCGGACTATCTTCCGGGCACCGGGCTGGCGCTGCTGCGCCTGCTGGCGGTGGTCAAGCTGCTCGGGCGCGGCAGGTTGTTCGGCGACCTGTTGCACGGCGCCCGTACGCGCACCGGCGACGCGAACGAGGCGCTGGAGCGGCTGGCCGAGCTGGCCCGGCGCACCGGCGCGCTCGACACGGATCCGCTGCCCGCCGAGTTCGCGGCGGAGTTGCGGGCGTTTCTGGCCGAGTACGGTCACCGCGAGACCGTCAGCCCGATCCTCGTCACCCCGCCCACCTGGGCGGACGCCCCCGAGGCCGTGCTCGGTCTGGTCAGGGTGCTGGCCGCCGCGCCACCGGCGCGGGAGCCCGGCGACGCCCTCGACCGCCTGCTCCGCCATCCGCTCCTGCGCTCGCCCGGCCGCCGAGCCAGGATGAGCCGCTGGGTGCGCGCCGCCCGCGCGGGTGTCGCCTTCCGCGAGGACAGCCACTTCTCCTTCACGCTGCCCCAGCCCATCCTGCGCCGGTCGCTGCTGGAAATGGGTCGCCGCCTGCGTGACGAGGGGGTGCTGGCCATGCCGGAGGACCTCTTCCACCTGCGGCTGGAGGAGCTGGAGGCGATCCGGGACGTGGCCGCCCTGCCAGCGGCGGCGCGGGAGCGGCTGCGCGAGACGGTTCGCGCGCGGGCCGCCAAGCGCCAGGAGCTGGCGGGCGTGCGGCTCATCGACCCCGCGGCGGTCTTTCTCACGCGGACGACCGGGGACGCGCTGGTCGCCGGATCGCCCGCGAGCGGCGGCGTGGCGACCGGCACGGTGAAGGTGATCAGGGAGCCGGCCGAGTTCGGCAGGCTCGTGGCCGGTGACGTGCTCGTCTGCCCCTACACGAACCCGTCGTGGACGCCGCTGTTCCAGCGGGCGGCGGCGGTGGTCGTGGACACCGGCGGCGCGGCCTCGCACGCCGCCATCGTGGCCAGGGAGTACGGCATCCCGGCCGTGATGGGCACCGGTCATGGCACCGCGGTGCTCCAGGACGGCCAGACGGTCACCGTCAACGGTGACGCCGGCACGGTCATGGGCGGTGGTGACGGTAGCGGTGACGCCGGTACGGTCATGGGCGGTGGTGACGGTAGCGGTGGCGCCGGTACGGTCACCGTCAACGGTGACGCCGGCACGGTCACCCGGCGTACCTAGGATGTGTGCCATGGTCACCGACCACCGCAAGCTGCCGCGACGCCGGGGTGAGGCGCTCAGCACGGCCATCTACGAGGCGACGCTCGACGAGCTGGCCGAGGTCGGCTATGCCGGGCTGACCATGGAGCGGGTCGCCGAGCGGGCCAGGGCCGGCAAGGCCTCGCTCTACCGGCGCTGGCCCACCAGGATCGAGCTGGTGATGGAGGCGGTCTACCACGCGCTGCCCACGCCGGAGTCCTCGCCCGACACCGGCAACCTGCGCGACGACCTGGTGGCGATGCTCGGCCGTACGGCGCAGGCCCTGTCAGGACCGGCCGGCGAGGCGATGCGCGGGCTGCTCGGCGAGGCGCTGAGAGGCGAGTCGCCGCTGAGCACCATGCGGCGAAACTCCCAGGGTGCGGCCAGGAAGATGATGGAGGAGATCGTTCGCCGGGCGGTCGAGCGCGGCGAGGTCGACCCGGAGGTCGTCACGCCCCGCCGCCTCGACGCGGGCCACGCGCTGCTGCGTCACCACTTCCTCTTCAACGGCACGCCCTTCCCGGACCGGCTCATCGACGAGATCGTGGACGAGGTGCTGGTCCCGCTACTCACCCGGAGCTGACCGGCCCGTGCCCGTCGGCTCTTACAGGGCGAGGCCCATGGTCACGCCCATCAGCCGCATCGCATGGTCGAACGCCGCCCGCCGGCCCTCGATCGTGTTGTTGAACTGGCCGAACACCTCGAAGTTGACCCACCCGTAGAGTGCGGTCCACGCCGAGACGGCAGGCCAGACCACGCCGTCGGGCACACCGGGCATGAGCTGCCTGAACCGGGCCGCATCCGCCGCCAGCTCCTGCGGCGGCTCGGTCGCGGGCGCCCGCAGCGCGCCCGCCTCCCAGGCGTCGGAGACCAGGGCGCCGAGCACGGTGACGTCGCGGAGCCTGGCCTCGATCGTGTCCTGCGGGGCCTGGTAGCCGGGCACGGGGGAGCCGTAGAGCAGCGCGTACTCGTGCGGGTGCGCCACCGCCCACTCGCGCACCGCGTGGCAGGTCGTCAGCCAGCGGCCCAGGAAGTCGTCGCGCGGGCAGCCGGCCTCGGCCTGCTCCACGGCCGCGCCCAGGGCGTTGTAGCCGTCGATGATCAGGGCGGTGAGCAGGTCGTCGCGGCTCGGAAAGTAGCGGTAGATGGCTGAGGAGACCATGCCCATCTCCCGTGCGACGGCCCGCAGCGACAGGCCGCCCGCGCCCTCCGTGGCGAGCTGGCGGCGCGCGATGTCGGTGATCTCTCTGGTCAGCTCGGCTCTGACCCGTTCTCTGGCGGTGCGGCTGGCGGTCATGGGAGGAACATTATCAGAGCGGTGCCAAGAAACGAGAGCACCGCTCTTGACGAGTGGTGCTCTCTTGCGAGAGCATTGCTCTCGCAAGCGAACGACACATCCCCCCGGAGGTTCTCGAATGCTCACCATCGCCAAAGGCGCCAACGCGGCTCTGATGTTCTTCCTGGAGCTCGGCGTGCTGGCCTCCGTGGGATATTGGGGCTTCACCCTCAGCCCCAACTGGGCGATCAAGCTGCTGGCCGGCCTCGGCGCCCCGGCGCTGTTCATCGCCGCGTGGGCGCTCTTCGGAGCGGGCGGTGGCGCCAACGCCACATTCCCGCTCACCGGTCTGGCCCGCGCCGCGCTGGAGATCCTCTGGTTCGGTGGCGGCGCCGCGGCGCTGTACGCCTCCGGTCTGATCACCCCCGCCGTCGTCTTCTTCGCGGTCTTCGTTGTCAACGCGGTCCTCCGCCTCATCTGGAAGCAGGTTTGATCATGGGAAAGCACATCGTCGTGGGGTCCGGCCAGGTCGGCACCCACCTGGCCGCCAAGCTCATCGCCCAAGGCCACGAGGTCCACGTGGTGACCCGGTCGGGCGGCGGGCCCGCGGGAGCGGTCAAGGTCGCCGCCGACGTGGCGGACAAGGCCCGGCTGATCGAGATCTCCAAGGGCGCCGACGTCCTCTACAACTGCGTCAACCCGCAGTACGACCGCTGGCTCACCGACTGGCCGCCGATGGCCGAGTCGTTCCTGGCCGCCGCCGAGTCGAGCGGCGCCGCGTACGTGATGCTGGGCAACCTCTACCCGTACGGACCCGTCACGGGCCCGATGACCGAGGGCCTGCCGCTCAGCTCCGCCAGCCCCAAGGCCCAGGTGCGGGCGCGGATGTGGGCCGACGCGCTGGCCGCCCACGAGGCCGGCCGGATCAGGGCGACCGAGGTGCGCGGCTCCGACTACTTCGGGCCCGGCGCCAGCGACCAGTCCCACCTGGGCGACCGGTTCATCGTGCCGCTCAGGGCGGGCAAGACCATCCAGCTCGTCTTCCCCCTGGACATGCCGCACAGCTGGACCTACCTGCCCGACGTGGCCGACGCGCTCATCGTGGCCGGGCAGGACGCGCGGGCCTGGGGCCGGCCGTGGCACGTGCCGACCGGCGACCCGCTCAGCTTCCGCCGGATGGGCGAGCGGATGGCCACGCACCTGGGCCTGCCCACGCCCCGGATGGCGCGGCTGCCCTGGCCGGTGGTGCGGGCGGCGGGCCTGTTCGTGCCCATGCTCGGCGAGCTGCGGCACGTCCGCTACCAGTTCACGGCGCCCTACGTGCTCGACTCCTCGGACTTCCAGCGGACGTTCGGCGTCGCGCCCACGCCGCTCGCGGAGGCGCTCAAGGCTACGCTTGACCAGTGAAGATAGCCATGATCGGCCTGGGTGACATCGCGGAGAAGGCCTACCTGCCCGTGCTGGCCGCCCAGCCCCACCTCGATCTGCACCTGTGCACCCGCAACAGCGCACGCCTCGACCGGCTCGGCGACGCCTACCGCGTCGCCGCCCGGTTCACCGGCGTGGACGAGGTGATCAAGGCGGGGGTCGACGCGGCGTTCGTGCACGCCGCCACCGAGGCGCATCCGGAGATCGTCGAGCCACTGCTCAAGGCCGGGATCCACGTCTACGTCGACAAGCCGATCGCCTACACGCTCCAGGAGTCCGAGCACCTCGTCCGCCTGGCGAAGGCCGAGGACAGGTCGCTGATGGTGGGCTTCAACCGGCGCTACGCCCCCGGATACGCCGGGCTCGCCGCCCATCCCCGCCACCTTCTCCTTATGACGAAAAACCGCGACAACCACCCCGACGCACCCCGCCGGGCGATATTCGAGGACTTCATCCATGTGGTGGACACCCTCCGGTTCCTCGCCCCCGGCCAGGTCACCGGCACCAGGTTCCGGACCCGCGTCAAGGACGGCCTGATCGAGCACATCGTCCTGGAGTTGTCCGGCGACGGCTTCACCGCCATCGGCGTGATGGACCGGATGAGCGGCGCCGGCGAGGAGACCCTGGAGGCCACGGGCGGCGGCGTCAAGCGCCGCGTGGTCAACCTCGGCGACGTCACCGACTACCAGGGCGGCGAGCGGCTCACCAGGCGCCCCGACTGGACGCCGGTGGCCAGGCAGCGCGGCATCGAGCAGGTCTGCCTGGCCTTCCTCACCGCCGTCCGCGAGGGCCGCCGGATCGACGCGGCCGACGCCCTGATCACACACGCCGTCTGCGAGGACATCGTCACCCAGACGGAGCAGCGCTGAGCCACCTGCCGCCGATCACGAGATCGCGAACCAGGGGGCCTCGGTGATCTGCCGCGTCAAGGGCTGCGTAAGCCGCATCTGCCAGGTCAAGGCTGAGCGGCTGGAGCCGCATCTGCCGCGTCAAGGGCTGAGCGGCTGGAGCCGCATCGACTTGTCCGCTCTGGCGAACATCCGCTCGAACGGCCGCCCGCCCAGCCTGGTCAGCACGGTGAAGCCCTTGGCGTCGCGAAGTGGGCTGGAGGACGACACGACGCCCGCCACGGCGTCGCCGTACAGCGCGGGCCCGCCGCTGCCGCCGGCGGCGGCGTGGCAGTTGCGGGTGACCATCACCCCCGGCCCCTCGGCGAGTCCCTCGGCCGTGTCGGCCACGCACCGGTACATCTCCGTGCCCGGATAGCCGTTGCCCGCCGGGTAACCGAGCAGTTCGAGGCCGCGCAGGACCGTGCCCTTGGTGGTGGGCATCGGCGTCAGCCCCCGCCCGGTGACGGCCTCCAGCGGGCGCTTGCGGCGGACCACGCCGACCAGGCCCACGTCGTACGGCAGCAGCTCCGGCGAGTACGGCTGGTTGCGCCACTTCGCCGGCACCCACGCGCGCACGGCCGGCCAGACGCCCAGCGGCGGCCGTCCCCGCTCGTAGCCGGGCAGGAAGACGAGGTGCTTGAGCAGCCGCCCGTCGTGATAGAGGCAGTGCGCCGCCGTCAGCACCAGGCTGCGGCTGCGCGAGCCGATCACCGTGCCCCCGCACAGGACGGCCGTCCGGCTGGCGGGGTCGCTGCCGATCAGCACCCCCGTCAGCCGCCGCGCCCCCGTGTAGGGGCGCGGCACCGGCGCATAGCCCAGGCGGTCGCCGTCAGGAGTCAGCACGCGCGGAACGGGTACGTTGAGTTGCGACGCCTCGGTGACGGCGGCTGGATCGAGCAGGATCAGAGACAGCACCAACCTGAGCACCCTCACACTGTAGGGCGAAGATGATCAGCAACCTGACCTGCGACATTCGTGTTTACTAACTCGTGTACTGGGAACCTAGCGCCCGCAGCCTGGCGTGGGCCGACTCATAGACCGCGGCCTCGCCCAGATAGCCCTTCGGGATCTTGGCGACCATCGTGTAGTTGCTGTCGCACACGTTCCCGACCGGCGCCTGTCCCGCCTGGCTGACGAGCTGATAGGCGTCCAGCGTGTCGAGCCCGGTCAGCTCCGACGTCCAGGTGACCAGGTCGTGCTGGCTGATCCGGTACGCGTCCTCCAGCGGCCTGGCCGACCCGGTGGACATCAGGTGCAGGTCGTCCTCCAGCCGCGGCCACGGCGTGCCGACTCCCTTGATCAGCTCCACCGCCACCACGGTGTTCATGGCCGACTCGACCGCGGTGCCGCACACCTCGCCGTGTCCCTGCCGCCCGTGCCCGTCGCCGATCGAGAACATCCCGCCCTCGACGTTGACGCCCAGGTAGACGGTGACGCCCGCGCGCAGTTCGGGGGTGTCCATGTTGCCGCCGTGCGCGTCGGGGGTGATCGTCATGCGGGCCTCGTTCGCCCCGGGGGCCACGCCGACCGTCCCGTGCATCGGATCGAGCGGCAGCGCCACGCTGAAGTCGCTGTTGCGGGCGTGGTAGACGGCCACGCCCTGCTCCAGGTCGATGTCGTAGCGCCAGACCCGCTCCTCCAGCGGCGGCTGGAGCATGGCCGTGGTGTGGGTGCCGGTCAGCGCGCCGAAGTGCGGGAACGTCGTGGACACCGCCCAGTCCCTGGCCGGCGTGATCTTGACGAAGTGCAGCGCCAGCGTGTCGCCGGGCTCGGCGCCCTCGACGTGGAAGGGGCCGGTCACCGGGTTCAGATAGGGGAACTCGCACACCCGCGACGGCAGGTCGTCCACGGTCCGCACCAGCCCGCCGAAGCAGTCCTCGGTGTAGAGCTCCATGATCGTGCCCGGCCGCACCTTGCCGACCGCCGGGCGGCCGCCGAAGGTGTAGCTGAGCTCGTCGGGGGAGGGGTGGTAGGAGACGACGTTCATTTGACCTCCGTGGGAAGGACGGGCCTGCGGCCGGACAGGTAGGTGCCGCCGAGGACCACCAGGCCGAGGAGCAGCCAGAGGCCGCCGACCCACTGGGCCGCGACGTTCTGGTTGACCACCACGGCCACCAGGATCACGAAGCCGATCGCGGGCGCCACCAGGTGCGCCAGCCAATTGCGGCTGCGCTGCCGGATCACATAGTGCACGATCACCGCCACGTGCAGCAGCAGGAACGCGGTCATGGCGCCGAAGTTGACCAGCGAGGCCAGCTCGCCGATGCCGTTGCTCCTGCCGCTCATGAAGACGCCGAGGATCAGGGAGATGGCGGCCACGACCAGGGTCGCGTGCACCGGCACCTTGTGCCTGGGGTCCACCTTGGCGAGGAACGAGGGGAGTTGCCGGTCGCGGCCCATCGCGAACAGCAGCCGCGACGTGGCCGCCTGCGCCACCAGCGAGTTGGCGAAGCCCCAGGCGACGGCGGTGGCCACGGCGGTGAGCACCGACAACCAGTGCCCGCCGGCGAACTCGGCGGTGTCGTAGAAGGCGCTGCCCGCCGCGTCGCCCTGCGCGATCAGTGTGTCGCGGTTGGGGGTGAGCAGCGCCGCGACCCAGGTCTGCACCACGAACAGCACCGCGGCCAGCCCCAGCGCCGCGATCATCGAGCGGCCGAGCCGGCGGGCGTCCTCGCGGTTCTCCTCCGCCAGCGTGGAGATGCCGTCGAAGCCGAGGAAGGACAACACCGCCACCGACGCCGCCGCGAGCACCACGCTCCAGGTGAAGCCGGAGGACTCGAAGATCGGGGTGAACGCGCTCGTCTGCGCCTTGCCCTGGGCCAGCGCGACGCCGCCGACCACCAGGAAGACGGCCAGCACCGCCAGCTCGGCCACCAGCATGATCCGGGTGATCCGGGCCGTCATCTGGATGCCGAAGTAGTTGACGATGGTGTTGAGCACGACGAACGCCACCAGCCATCCCCAGATGGGGATCACCGGCACGAAGGTGTTCATGGCCACGCTGGCCACCAGGTAGAGCAGCGAGGGCACGAGCACGTAGTCGAGCAGGATCGCCCAGCCGGCGATGAACCCGACAGGCGCCGAGATGCCGCGTCCCGCATAGGTGTAGACCGAGCCCGCCATCGGGAAGGCCCGCGCCATCTGCGCGTACGACAGCGCGGTGAACGCCATCGCCACCAGGCCGACGACGTACGCGAGGGCCACCATCCCGTGGGAGACGGCGAAGACGTTGCCGAAGATGCCGAACGGCGCGATCGGCACCATGAAGATCAAGCCGTAGATCATCAGATCGGCGAAGCCTAAGGAACGCTGAAGTTCCTGGCGGTAGCCGAACTGCTCGATGGTGCTCATGGACGGCTCCTAGCTGCGTGGGGGGTGCTGAAGGGGCGTTTCGCACCCTAGAGCCAAAGCTTTCTAGTGAAAAGGTTTCTTTAGGAAGAAGTCCAGGCCCTCGGCCCGGCCCAGGTGGACGGGATGGCTCACCTGCCGCCCGCGCAGGGTGAGCGTGCCCCGCGCGCTGGTGATCGTGGCGCCGTCGGCCACGGCGTCCAGCGCCGGCACGGCCAGCGATCCGGCCCGCGCGCACAGGGCGGCCAGCATGGTGACGGCCTCGTAGCAGCCGTGGCCGTGCGCGTTCAGCATGGGGGCGTCCTGGCCGAACCTGGCCGCGTACCGCTCGGCGAACCCCAGCGCGGCGTCGGTCTCCAGGTCGCGGAAGTAGCCCATGGACGCGTAGAGCTCGCCCGTGACGTCGCCGCCGGCGCCCAGCAGGCCGTGCTCCTCCAGCGCGCCGCAGAGCCGGGCCGCGCCCAGAGCGCTGCCCGCGTACGCCCGGTTGAAGGCCATCAGGTCGCTGCCGATCAGCGTCAGCAGGATGGCGTCAGGCCGGGCGTCGGCCACCTGGTCGAGCCGGCGCACGGCCTCGCCGTAGCGGACGAGGCTCTCGCCCACGACGACGGCGCCCAGCGCGCGCAGCCGCCGGCGGGCGTGCGCGTGCACCAGGCGCGGCCAGACGTAGTCGTTGCCCAGCAGGTACCACCGTCGGGCCCGCCGCGCGCCGGCCAGCCACTCGATGCCCGGCGCGAGCTGCCGCGCCGGAGTCTCGCCGAGGAAGTAGACACCCGGCGCGTGCCCCCCGCCCTCGTACGGCGGCGCGTACACGAACGGCACCCGCCCGCCGATCGCCGCCACCACCCGCACCCGCACGTCGCTCGCGTGCGCGCCCGCGACGGCCGCCACCGTGCCCGACCCCACCAGCCCGGCGACCTCGGCCGCCACCACCCGCGCGGGCCGCCCGCCGTCGATGAGGACCAGCTCGACCGGCCTGCCGAGCACGCCGCCCTCGGCGTTCAGCTCATCGGCGGCCAGCACGGCGCAGTTGATCGCACACGGGCCCATCAAGCCGAGGACCCCGGAGACGGGCACGATCAGGGCGATCCGGAGCGCGCCCGAGGGCAGGAGCCGCGCTTCGTAGGGATCGACGATCGCCGCCACGCCGACGAGTATCCTCCGTCGTAGCTCCCCCGCGAAAGGACCGATCCCATGACCACCTCTGGCCTCGGGTCCTCACTCGCGTACTTGCTCAGTCGTGCGGAGCGCGGCGTCAACCGGGCGCTGGCGGCGGTGCTGGCCGGCGAGGACGTCACCGTCGAGCAGTGGCGCATCATGCGGGCGCTGGCCGACGGGCGGGGGCACTCGATGGGGGAGCTGGCCGAGGCGGTGCTGATGCCGCATCCGACGCTGACCAAGGCGATCGACCGGCTCATCGAGCGGGCGCTGGTCTATCGCGGGCCGTCGAAGGGGGATCGGCGGCGGGTGGCGGTGTTCGTCTCGGATCGGGGGGCCGAGCTGCTCGCGCGGGTGGACGGCACGGTGGCCGAGCATCACGCGCTGATCGCGGTCGCCTTCGGGTCCGAACGCACCGAGCGGCTCATGCGCGACCTGGAGAGCCTGGTCGCGGCCCTCGACCACGCCGAGCTCGAAGTGTGATCGTCGCGACGGGCCGTGGACGGACGAGGCCGAGCCGGCGCGCCGGGCGTGCGGCCGGGCGCGCCGAGCCGGTGTTTCGGGGCGTGGCACAGAGCCCTTGGCGTCAAGGGTCTGTGCCTGCCCCGGTTCACCTCAGGGTCACGGGTAGAGGCCGCGCATCCGGTGCGCCTCCACGACCCGGTCCACGCCGATGACGTGCGCCGCCTGCCTGAGCGTCAGGCCGCGCTCGGCCGCCAGCGCCTGCACCGAGGAGAAGGCGTCCAGCATGAGCTCGCGCAGCTTCTGCTCCACGTCGCCGGAGCTCCACGAGCAGGCCTGCATGTTCTGCACCCACTCCAGGTAGGACACGATCACCCCGCCGGCGTTGGCGAGGATGTCGGGCACCACCGTCGTGCCGTTCGCGGTCAGGATCTCGTCGGCCTCCGGCGTGGTGGGGCCGTTGGCGCCCTCCACGATCAGGCGGGCGCGGATCCTGGGCGCGTTGGCCTCGGTGATGGCGCCTTCCAGCGCCGCCGGGACCAGGACGTCCACGTCCAGCTCGAACAGGTCCTCGTGGGACAGCGCGTCGGCGTGGCGGTAACCGCGTACGCCGCCGGACTCGGCCGCCCACGCGCTCAGGTCGTGGATGTCGAGGCCGCCGCTGGCGTACACGGCGCCGCCGGCGTCGGAGACGGCCACCACCTTGCAGCCGGCCTCGGACAGGTAGAGGGCGGCCGGGCCGCCCACCTTGCCGAAGCCCTGCACCGCCACGGTCACGCCCTGAGGCGAGCGCCCGAGCGCGGCCAGCGTCGCGATCTGCACGCCGCGCGAGGTCGCGCCCGCGCGGCCCAGCGAGCCGCCCAGCGTCACCGGCTTGCCGGTGACCACGCCGGGCACCGAGTAGCCGGTGGTGACGCTGTAGGTGTCCATGATCCAGGCCATGGTCTGCTCGTCGGTGCCGACGTCGGGTGCCGGGATGTCCTTGTCCGGGCCGATCAGCGGCAGGATCTCGTTGACGTAGCGGCGGGTGAGCCGCTCCAGCTCGCGGCCGGTGAGCCCGGCCGGGTCCACGGCCACGCCGCCTTTGGCGCCGCCGTACGGGATGCCGGCCACCGCGCATTTCCACGTCATCCACATCGCGAGCGCGGTGACTTCGTGGATGTCGGTGCCCGGATGGTAGCGGAGCCCGCCCTTGGCGGGGCCGCGCGAGACGTTGTGCTGGACGCGGAAGCCTTGGACGACCTCGATGTGCCCGTCCTCGCGCCGCACCGGGACCGAGACGGTCAGCGAGCGGCGTGGCGTGGCCAGCATCGTGCGGAGCCCGTCATCGAGCCCGAGGTGGTCGGCCGCCTGGTCGAACTGCTGGAGTGCGGAGTCGAGGGCCTGACGGCCCGGGGTGATCAGGGCCGGCGTCTTTGACGGCACCATGATGCTCATGGAAGAGTTTCCTCCTGCTATGACGCCATTTCTAACGGGAAGCGCCATTGCCTCCCGTTTTGAGGCGTTGTTGTCACGATCATCCTAGAGCGGGGGGTTTGGCCTTGCCTAGTTGTTGGTAGAAATCCAAGCCGTTGATCGAGATGCTGTGGACCGTGCCACTCTGGCAGGCTTGCGGGCGTAAGTGTGCCTAATCGTCGAATCTCAGGGGGTCGAATGCCCGCACTAGTGGTGGGGCCGATGCTGCGTTACGTCGACTCCGTCAGCGCCTCTGTCTGGGTGGAGACCGCCGATCCCTGCACGGTCGCCATCGAGGCCGACGGCAGGACTTACCGGTCGCCTACCTTCACCGTGCACGGTCACCACTACGCGATCGTGGATCTCGTTGAGTTGTCCCAGGATATCGCGTCGTATTCGGTGAAGCTCGATGGGGAGCAGGTATGGCCCCTGGCGGGTCGCCCGCCGAGCCGGATCCGGCTGCTGGACGCCAGTGGGGCGCACCGGCTGGCGTTCGGGTCGTGCCGCACCAGCGTGCCCCACGACGCGGCGCACGTCCTGACCCATGGCAACGACGTCCTGCGCTCCTACGGCTCCTATCTCGCCAAGGGCGGCGACGACGACTGGCCCGACCTGCTGCTGCTCCTCGGCGACCAGGTCTATGCCGACAGCCCATCGCCGGAGATGCTCGACTACATCCGCGGGCGCCGGGACACGGAGCCACAGGGCGAGATCGCCGACTACGAGGAGTACGCCGAGCTCTACCGCCAGGCGTGGACCGACCCCGAGATTCAGTGGTTGTTGTCCACCGTGCCGACCGCCATGATCTTCGACGACCACGACCTGCGCGACGACTGGAACACCTCGCAACCCTGGCGCGAGAAGATGGGCAAGACGTCCTGGTGGCCGCGCCGGGTGATCGCGGGCCTGGGGGCTTACTGGATCTACCAGCACCTCGGCAATCTCTCACCGGAGGAGCGGGCGGGCGATCCGCTGCTGCGCAAGCTCATGGACGGTGACGGCGGCGCCGCGCTCGACGCCTTCGCCGAGCGGGCCGACGCCGAGCCGAGCAGCAACCGCTGGAGCTACGCCCGCGATCTCGGCGGCACCCGCCTGATCATGGTCGACACGCGGTGCGCCAGGCAGCTCACGCCGGGCGACCGCCGCATGCTCGACGCGGAGGAGTGGGCCTGGCTCGAAGAGCAGGTCGCCGCGCCGGCCGAGCGGCTGGTCATCGGCTCCTCGATCCCGTTCCTGCTGCCCGAGGGCGTCCACGGCGTCCAGAACTGGAACGAGGCCCTGGCCGACGGCAAGTGGGGCCGGCTGGTGCGGCGCCTGTCGGAGGCGTTCAGGCAGGCGGTGGACCTGGAGCACTGGGCGGCGTTCCGGCGCTCGTTCGACGACCTGGCCAAGCTGCTGATCCGCGTCGGCAAGCCGGTGATGATCCTCTCGGGCGACGTCCACTACTCCTACCTGGCCAAGGCCAACACCGGCCCGGTCTACCAGATCGTCTGCTCACCGATCCGCAACCCGCTCAGCCCGGTGTTGCGCTGGGCCAACGTCTTCACCCAGTTCGGCATAGCCACGCTGGTCGGCGGCCTGCTGGCGCGCCTGGCGGGCATCCCGCGCCCGCCGTTCAGATGGCGGATCACCAACGGGCCGTGGTTCCAGAACGCGGTGGCCACGCTGACCCTCCCCGACGAGGTGACCTGGTACGAGTCCACCGGCGAGGCCGTCCGGCCGATCGACACCGTCCGCCTGCGCTGAGTCACCCGCGTGCGACCGGCACCACACCCGGCCGCACCCTGACCAGCACCACACCCGGCCTCACCCTCGCCGGCGATCGGCACCGAGCCGATCGCCCGCGAGACGCCGCTGTTCACCTGGCGCCGCGGGCGCCTACTCGGTGCTGCCTCGGAGGACGCGGGTGGCCTCGGTGCGTTCCCGCTGGAGTGCCTGGCGGACCTGGTCGAAATCGGCGGGGTGCTGTTTCAGCGCGGCGCTCTGCAGCTTCTCCTCCGCGCGGCGCCAGACCTCGACGAGGCCGGTCTCCTTCTTGCAGGCGACGTCGGCGACCGCGGTGGCCGTTTCGGTCTTCGCCGCCCCGGGGTCCTTCCACCGGTCGTCGGCGGCGGCGGCCAGCGGATCGGCGTACTCCTTCTGGTCGCGCGCACGCATGCACGCCCGCCACTCACCGAGAGCGGATCGCACGTGGCCGTCCTTCGCACGGGTCTGTTCGAAGATCTCCCGTTCCAGGCGCGTCACCAGGGCGGATTCGGCGCCGTCGACGTAGACGCGGCCCATGGTGTCCTGGGCGCAGTTGTGCGCCGCCGTTCGCTCCACCGCGTCGCGGTAGCCGCCGCGTGCCCGGTCGGCCCGGTCCCGGTCCCGTTCGGCGGAGGTGAGCGGGGCGCGGTAGCCCATCTGCTGGGCGACCAGGGGTTCCATGACGCCATAGCGGCGGCGGTTGGGCGCTTCGATCACGGTGACCGCGGCCAGTGCCGACCGGCTGTAGCCCTTGTCGCGCAGGCACCGGCTGGTGAGGACGTCCGCGGCCCGCTCGACGAGCCCGATGTCCGTCTCGGTCCGCTTGTAGCCGTCGAACGGCAGGCGGAGCGCCCGTGCTTCGGCGGAAGGGTCGATGACCGGCAGATCACGTGCTTTCGCGGCGGTCTGGGGGGCGGGAGCCGCGCACGCGGCGCTGAACACCAGCACCACAGCCAGGCAGCTCCACGCCCGCCGTCCAGCGATCACCCTACGTCGCAGGGAACTTTCCTGAACCGGAGGGATTCGACGGTGTTGTCGAAGCCGTTGTTGGTGAAGTCGCTGTCGTTGCTACGCGGCGCCGCGTAGTACTTGACGCCGGTCAGGTTGTCGCCACTGTAGAGGTCGACGCCTGAGTAGGACGCGTTCGCCATCGAGCTCGCCTGGTTCTCCAGGGCCCCCAGGTTCTCACGCCCCTGGGTGACGCACGTGTAGTCGATGCGTGTGCCCTGATAGTCGTCGTGTTCCCAGAAGGTGATGAGGTTCCTGCTGGCCAGGCTCGCTTCGGCCGGGCTGACGGTGAGGACGGAGAACGACGCGGCGAGCACGATCCCCGCCACCGCAAGTTTCTTCATATGGCCTCTTCTATGGATACGCGGGACTTGGTCCGCCGGGAGATGCTGATCTTGGCAACAGGTCACGACCGTTGTCAAACGATTCGCCCGTCCCCGTGAGCGGGGCCGGCAGTCCCACCTGGCCGGTGTCCGGGCGCCGTCGCGGCGCCCGGCTCCGTGAGCCGGAGGAGCGTCTCCCTGGACAGGGCCCAGCCACGTATGGCGGCTGGGCCCTCCCGTGCGAAGCCGTAAAAGATGATTTATTGCGTTTTCAGCTCGTAAAGAGCATCAGCGAGCTGATCAAACCCCCACAACAGATCGTCTTCGGAGACGACGATGGGCGGGGCGAGGCGGATCGTCGAGCCGTGCGTGTCCTTGGCCAGCACGCCCCGCTTCATCAGCGCCTTCGACACCTCGCGCCCGGTCCCGAGCGCCGGATCGATGTCCACGCCCGCCCACAACCCGCGCCCGCGCACCTCCAGCACACCGTTCCCGATGAGGTCGCGCAGCCGCGTGTGCAGCACCTCGCCCAGCTTGGCCGCCCTGGCCTGGAACTCGCCCGTGCTCAGGATCTCGATCACCGCGTTGCCGACCGCGCACGCCAGCGGGTTGCCGCCGAACGTGGAGCCGTGCTGCCCCGGCTGGATGACCCCCAGCACGTCCCGGTTCGCCGCGATGGCCGAGACCGGCACGACGCCGCCGCCCAGCGCCTTGCCCAGGACGTAGACGTCCGGCACGACCCCCTCGTAGTCGCACGCGAACGTCTGCCCCGTGCGCCCGAGCCCCGACTGGATCTCGTCGGCGATCATCAGCACGCCCCGCGCCGAGCAGAGCGCCCGCACCTCGCTCAGGTAGCCGTCCGGCGGCACCAGCACGCCGGCCTCGCCCTGGATCGGCTCCAGCAGCACCGCGACCGTGTTGGCGTCGATCGCCTCCTCGATCGCCGCGGCCGAGCCGTAGCGCACGATCCGGAACCCCGGCGTGTACGGCCCGAAGTCGTCGCGCGCCTCCGCGTCGGTGGAGAAGCTGATGATCGTGGTGGTGCGGCCGTGGAAGTTGCCGTCCATCACGATGATGTTGGCCTGGTCCGGCTCCACACCCCTGACCTGGTAGCCCCACTTGCGGGCCACCTTGACGGCGGTCTCGACGGCCTCGGCGCCGGTGTTCATGGGCAGGATCAGGTCCTTGCCCGTGAGGTCGCCGAGCCCGGCGCAGAACTGCGCGAACTGGTCGTGGTAGAAGGCCCGGCTGGTCAGGGTCAGCCGCTGGAGCTGCTCCTGGGCGGCCTCGATGATCTTTGGATGGCCGTGGCCGAAGTTGAGCGACGAGTAGCCGGACAGGCAGTCGAGATAACGCTTGCCCTCGACGTCGATGACCCACGCGCCGTGCGCCTCGTGGATCACCACCGGCAGTGGATGATAATTGTGCGCGCTGCGGCGCTCGCTCACTTCGATCAGCTCTGCGCTGCTGGTCATGTCAGTTGTCCCCCCTGATCTCCAGTGTGCAGCACTTGGGGCCCCCGCCTGCTTTACGCAGCTCCGAGAGATCGACGGGAATCACCTCGTAGCCGCGTCGCTTGACCTCCAGTTGCAGGCTGGACGCCTCGGCGTTGATGATCACGTTCGTCCCGTCGCTGACGGCGTTGAGGCCGAGCACCTCGGCGTCCTCGGCGGTCGCGAGCACCGCGTCGGGGAACATCCGGCGCAGCACCGACCGGCTGCCCTCGGAGAAGGCCTCCGGGTAGTACGCCACGTTGCGGCCGTCGAGCGGGAACAGGGCCGTGTCGAGGTGGTAGAAGCGCGGGTCGACCAGCGTGAGGGAGATCACCGGGCGGCCCAGGTACTCCTGCGCCTCCTGGTGCGCGACCACGTCCGTGCGGAAGCCCGTGCCGGCCAGGATGACGTCCTCAAGGGTGAGGAAGTCGCCCTCGCCCTCGTTGACGTGCCGTGCCTCCAGCGCCTGGTAGCCACGCTCGGTGAACCAGCGCAGATAGGCGGGCCCCTCCGGGCCGCGCTCGGGGTAGGCGAAGCGGGCGCCGTAGACGCGCCCGCCCACGACCAGGGCGCCGTTGGCGGCGAAGACCATGTCGGGCAGGCCCTCGATCGGGTCGATCAGGCTGACCTGGTGGCCCAGCTCCTCGTACGTCGCCTTCAGCCCTTCCCACTGCCGGACCGCCACCTCGCGGTCCGCGCCGGCCTCGGGATGCATCCACGGATTGATCGCGTACTCCACCGCGAAGTAGTCCGGACGGCACATCAGGAAGTGTTTGGGCATGCGGCGCTCCATCGTCTCTTACCAGGGGAGATCCCGATGCGGGATGATGGAGCCAGCCTAGGAATGCACGTTTGCGCAGGCCAGCGGTCGGCATTGCGCGTTGGCGCGGTTCTGTTGCGAGTATCAGGCCAGGGCCTGCGATCCGTTGCGCGGGTCGGGCGGAGCGGCCCCAGGAGGTGTGTCGATCAGCCTGGAGAGCACGATCGCGCTCTTCGTACGGACCACGAACGACTGCGCCGCGATGCGCTCGATCACCCGCTCCACATGCCGCACGTCCGTGGCCCTGATGTGCAGCAGCGCGTCCGCCTCACCCGTGATCGTGGCCGCGGCCACCACCTCGGGGAACTTGGACACGGCCAGCGCGATGTCCGACGGCTTGGTCTTGCCCTGGCAGAACAGCTCGACGTACGCCTCGGTCGTCCAGCCGAGCGCCTGCGGGGCCACCCGCGCACTGAACCCGGTGATCGCCCCGGTCTCGCGCAACCGATCCACACGCCGCTTGACCGCCGACGCGCTCAACCCCACCGCGTGCCCGATGTCGGCGTAGGTCGCGCGGGCGTCGTCGACGAGTGCGGCGATGATGTCACGATCGAGCCGGTCCAGTTCCACGCGCTCTGTATACCGCCTGGCCAGGCTGGCGCGCGACGAGCGCCGCGCGAGACACTGGGCGCTGCGACCGTCGTTGAAGGGTATTCGTCAGGATGAGCACAACGAGCTTCCCCGAGGGTTTCGTCTGGGGAGTGTCGACCTCGGCCTTTCAGATCGAGGGCGCCACGTCCGCGGACGGGCGTGGGCCGTCCATCTGGGACACCTTCTCCGCCGACCGCGCGGAGTCGTGCGACCATTACCACCGTTATCCCGATGACGTGCGGCTGATGAAAGATCTGGGAATGGCCGCCTACCGGTTCTCGGTGAGCTGGGCGCGGGTGTTCCCCGATGCTTCGGGGAAGGCCAATTCCGCCGGCCTCGATTTCTACGACAAGCTGCTCGACGAGCTGCTCGGCGCGGGGATCACGCCTTATGCGACCCTCTACCACTGGGATCTGCCACAGGCGCTGGAAGACCTCGGCGGCTGGCCGGCCCGCGACACCGCCCGCCATTTCGCCGACTACGCCGCGGCCGTCCACGAAAGGCTCGGCGACCGGGTGCACACCTGGTTCACGCTGAACGAGCCGTGGGTGGCGGCCTTTCTCGGTTATGGCTCCGGCATTCACGCGCCAGGCCGCAAGTCGGCCGCCGACGCGTTCAAAAGCGCCCACCACTTACTGCTCGGGCACGGGCTGGCCGTGCAGGCGCTGCGCGCGGCCGGGGCCGCCGAGGTGGGCACCGTGCTGAACATTTCGCCCGTCCTCACGCCGGCCCAGGTCAGCGACTTCGCCAGGCGACTGCCCGAGGAGGACGCCGAGGCGGTGAACCGGATCGACGCCCTGGCCAACCGGCAGTTCCTGGACCCGATCCTGCGCGGCGAATATCCCGCCGACCTGCTTCCGATCATCGAGCGCGTCGCGGGCCTCGACCACGTGCACGACGGCGACCTCGACGTCATCGGCGGGCCGATCGACCTGCTCGGGGTCAACTACTACACCCCGCTCGTCGTCCAGGCGCAGCCCAGCGAGCCCGCCGACCCCGCCTTCCCGGGGAGCGAGGGCGTGCTGTTCTGCACGATCCCGACGGCGGTCACCGCCATGGGCTGGCCCATCGTGCCCGACTGCCTCTCGCTGTTGTTGCGGCGCCTGGCCACGCGCTATCCGGGCACCGAGCTGATGGTCACCGAGAACGGCGCCGACTTCGTGGACGTCGTCACCGGCGACGGCATCCACGACCTGGAGCGCATCAGCTTTATCGAGGAGCATCTGCGCGCCCTGCGCTCGGCGATCGAGGACGGCGTCCCGGTCCGGGGCTACCTCGTCTGGACGCTGCTCGACAACTATGAGTGGACCGACGGCTACCAGCGCAAGTTCGGCCTCGTCCACGTGGACTTCGCCACGCAGCGGCGCCGGCCCAAGGACAGCGCCCTGTGGTACCGCGAGGTGATCCGGCGCAACGGCCTCACCGAGACCCGCCCGAAGCGGCCCACCCTGGAGACCGTGGCCGCCCGCGCCGGCGTCTCCAGGGCCACGGTCTCCCGCGTGGTCAACGGCGAGGCGTCGGTGAGCCCGGAGGTGCGCACGGCGGTGATGCGGGCGGTCGAGGAAATGGGCTACGTGCCCAACGCGGCCGCCCGCAGCCTGGTCACGCGGCGCACCAACGCCATCGCCCTGGTCCTGGCCGTGCCCCGGCAGGGCGGCGATCCGCTGACGGCCGCCGTCGTCCAGTACGTCACCAGCCTGCTGGAGGGCGCCGGCAAGCAGATCACGCTCATGCTCGCCGACACCGCCGAAAGCCGGCGGCGCATCGTCCAGCACGTGGAGGCCCGGCTGGTGGACGGGGTGGTGCTGCTGCCGCCCGACCGGGCGGACACGCTGGCCGAGCGGCTGTCCAGGACCGGGGTGCCGCTCGTGCTGCTGGGCAAGCCGGCGATCGCGTCGATGGTGCCGTACGTGGATGTGGACAACGCCGGCGGGGCCGCGGCCGTCACCGAGCATCTGCTCGGCCGGGGACGCCGGCAGATCGGCATGATCTGCGGCCCCATGGACCTGATCGCCGTCCAGGACCGTCTGGCCGGTCACCGGGAGGCGCTGCGGCGCGCGGGCCGGCACCCGCTGCTGGCCCTCGCCGACCTCACCCGCGCGTCGGGGGCGGCGGCGACCCGGCAGCTCCTCGGCGACCATCCGTCGCTGGACGCCGTCTTCGCCGCCACCGACCAGCTCGCCATCGGCGCGCTCCAGGCGGCCAGGGAGGCGGGGCTGCGGGTGCCGGAGGACCTGGCGGTCGCCGGCTTCGACGACGCCGACGCCGCCTCGGCCACCACGCCGGGCCTCACCACCGTCCGCGTGCCCGTCACGGACCAGGCGCTCGCCCTCGCCCGGCTGCTGCTGTCCCGGCTGGACGGGCGGCACACCACGTCCGTCGTGCTCCCGACCCGGCTCGTCGTCCGTGACTCCACCTGAGGTCTCGCGGGCGGGTCAGGAGCGGGTACGCCGGCGCGACACGATGCGTTCGGCCCAGCTCGCCGCCTCCGGGTCCCTGAGTCCTTCGACCACGCCCCCGAGGTAGGCGGTGGCCAGGCTGTCGAAGCCGCTGTCGAGCCGGCGCAGGCGGCTGGCCCGGCGGCGGTCCACCGCCTGGAGGAACTGGGCGATGCTCTCGGCGTAGCCGGCGTCCCGCTGGTAGGAGCCCTGGGCGGCGGTGCAGGCGCGGGCCTCGGCGTCGCGCTTGGCCCGCAGCTCCCGCAGCCGGCGGTCGTTCGGGTTGTGCATCCGGCGCCCCAGGTCGGCGGCGATGAGGGCGGTGGCGATCAGCAGGGCCAGGAGCAGGATCATCGTGGGCAGCCCGCTGACGCCCTCGGTGGCGGGGCCGATGTTCTGGCCGTCCACGACCAGCGGCTTGACCAGGGCGTCGCGGCGCAGGACGGCCACGGCGACGATGAGGCCGAGCCAGACGAACGCCACCCCGGCCAGCGACCACCGGCCCTTGGCCGAGCTGCCGTGCTCCTGCCAGGCCCGGAACGCCCGGCCGTACATGTGCGGCGCCACCAGCATGATGAGCGCCGCGCCGGCGGCGAGCAGCGCGGTCAGCGCGATGCTGTCGCCCCAGCTCAGGATGACCTGGTAGAGGATCGGCACCTCGACGATCAGCAGGAGCAGCAGGAGCAGCGCGGCCGGCAGCCAGCGGCGGACGACCGGCCAGTGGCTGCCCGAGATGGCGATGGAGCTGGGCCGGCCGTCGCCGGGGCGCCTGCTGGGCTGCTCCAGCTCCGTGACGCGCTGCTGACTGTCGTCCAGGGCCTTGCGCGCCTGCCCGAACGTGCGCTGCGACTCCGCCAGCCGAATCTTCTGCGACTCGAACTCGGCCCGGCCCTGCTGGATCTCCTGCTCGGTGCGCTCTTCGAGCTTGGCCAGCTCTTCGAGCCGCTCGTCCTCCAGCTCATGGAAGCGCGGCACGCTGCCGGTCTGGAGGGTCAGCGTGTCGATCTGGCCGTCGCCGGCGTGGGCGCGGCCGAGGTCGCGTTCCTCGCGGCGGCGCTGCGCCCAGTCCGGCAGGTGGTAGAGGTCGCCGTCGTAGGCGACGGCGGGTGTGATGCGGATCACCTGGCCGGGCTCATCGGGCTCGTCCTGCCTGCGGCGTATGAAGCGCATCTGGCCTCCCAGCGGGTGCTCCCCTTCGATGCTAAAGCGCGATAAGGAGGGAACAATGGTGCGGTGAGCGAATTGCCGGTGATCGATGTCGCGCCCCTTCTCACCGACACCAGAGGCCCCGGCAAGCGCGCGGTCGCCGACGCGATCGGCGCGGCCTGCCGGGACAGCGGGTTCTTCTACATCTCGGGCCACGGCGTGCCCCCGGAGCTGGTCGCCCGGCTCGACACGGCCGCCAGGCGCTTCTTCGCCCTGCCGGAGGCGGTGAAGGACGAGATCGCCATGGCCCGGGGCGGCCCCGCCTGGCGCGGGTTCTTCCCCGTCGGCGGTGAGCTGACCTCGGGGCGGCCCGATCTGAAGGAAGGCGTCTACTTCGGCGCCGAGGCGCCGCGGGGATCGCGCCCGCTGCACGGGCCGAACCTGTTCCCGGCCCAGGTCCCCGAGCTGCGCCCGGCCGTGCTCGGCTATCTGCGCACGATGACCGCGCTCGCGCAGGGCGTCATGTCGGGCATCGCGCTGAGCCTCGGCCTGGACGAGGACTACTTCCGTGCGGGCTACACCGCCGACCCGACCATCCTGTTCCGGATATTTCACTATCCGCCCGGCCCGCCGGACGACGCCGGCTCCTGGGGCGTGGGCGAGCACACCGACTACGGCCTGCTCACCCTCCTCCTTCAGGACGCCAACGGCGGCCTCCAGGTCCGCAGCACGCGCGGCTGGATCGAGGCCCCGCCGGTGCCGGGCACGTTCGTCTGCAACATCGGCGACATGCTGGACAAGCTCACCGGCGGGCAGTACCGCTCGACCCCTCATCGGGTACGCAACCGCAGCGGCAACGAGCGCCTCAGCTTCCCGTTCTTCTTCGACCCCGGCTGGGACAACGAGGTGCCGCCCCTGCCGTACGCGCCGGGCCACCGCTGGGACGGCCAGGTGGACTTCACCGGCACCTACGGCGAGTACCTGCTGTCCAAGGTCTCGAAGGTCTTCCCCCACCTCTTCGAAACCCTCTGAAGCGGAGCCCCGGAGTCCGGGGCTCCGCTCAGCGGACCCTCAGGAGGTGGCGAAGGTGAACCAGTTGACGTTCACGAAGTCGGCGGGCTGGCCGCTGCTGAAGGTCAGGTAGACGGTGTGCGTGCCGGTCACGCCCGAGATGTTGGCCGGGACCGTGCGCCAGCTCTGCCACCCGCCCGTGTTGCCGACCGCGAAGTCGCCGATGGGCGTGGCGGTCGGGCTGTCCAGGCGCACCTGCACCAGCCCGCTGACGCCCGCTCCCGCCCCGGAGGCCACCCTGGCCCTGAACTGCTGGGCCGCCACCGTGCCGAAGTTCACCCCGTCGAAGCGGAGCCAGTCGCCGCCCGCGATGGCGCCGATGTTCTGCCCGCCGCCCGTGTCGGTGGTCGTCTCGACGATGGTTCCGGACTGGGCCTGGTAGCGCTCCGCCTGGATCGTGGAGCGCGCGTCGACGCCGCCGGGGACGGTCGGCGTCGGGGTCGGGGTGGAGCCGGTGCCGCTCTGCCACACCGCCACGTAGTCCACCATCATGGAGCGGCCCGGCACGGTGTCACCCGTCGGCGTGCCGAACCCGGCCACGCCGTTGGGGAAGCCGCCGCCCATCGCCACGTTCAGCAGCAGGAAGTAGCCGGCGTGACCGGTCATGTTGTTCCACGTCCCGGCGTCGAGCTGACCCTGGCTCACGCTGTGGAACTGCTGCCCGTCGACGTACCAGCGGAGCTGGTTGGGACTCACGCTGCGATCCCACTCGAACCGGTAGGTGTGGTAGGCCGCCTGGCAGGCCGAGCCGGGGCAGGCCCGGCTGGCGCCGAGGCCGTTGGTCTCGTTGCAGGGCCCGCCGGGGGAGACGCCGCAGTGCAGCACGGCCCAGACGGAGTTGATCCCGTTGACGTTCTCCATGATGTCGAACTCGCCGATGCCCGGCCAGTTCCAGTAGTTCCCCCGGTACGGCGAGCCGAGCGCCCAGAACGCCGGCCAGTAGCCGAGCGCGGCGTTGCCGGTCACGTTCGGCATCTGGACGCGGCCCTCGATGCGCAGGACGCGGCCGTCGGCGGGCTTGAAGTCCGCCCGCCTGGTCTCGACGCGGGCCGAGGTCCACTCGCCGGAGCCGCTGCGCTGGGGCGTGATGCGCAGGTTGCCCGAGCCGTCGAGGCTCAGGTTGGAGGTGCTGGAGGTGTAGTTCTGGATCTCACCGGTACCCCAGTTGCCCGGGCCGCCCGGGTACCCGTGCCCGGTGTCGACGATCCAGTTGGCCGATGAGGGCAGGGTGTTCGCGGCGCCGTTGAAGTCGTCGGACCAGACGAGGGACCAGCCGGACGGGGTGGGCGGGACGGTGGCCGAGGCGCTGACGGCCGCTTTGACGAACAGGCCGGTGAGTGCCACGAGCACCACGGCCACCGCCGTCAGGCGGCGCCGATGCCGCGTCGTTGTTGTCATGGTCGCTCCAGGGGGGTGCGGGGGCGAAAGAGAGCGCTCTCTGGAGATGTGAACACAGGGTTTACTTCCTGTCAACAATGCTCGGTGAGCTCACTCGCCAGGAGTGTCCCGGTCTGGAGAGCGCTCTCCCGTGCGTTCAGAGCAAGTCGACCGTGGCCGCGCCGGCCGCCTCGAAGGACTCCCGCCAGAACGCTTCGAGCAGCGGGAACCGGTCCGGGCTCGACCCCTTCGCGCGCAGGAAACCGTGGACGACCACCGTGTACCCGGTCAGGTCCGGCAGCAGCCGCGCGTCCCGCAGTTCCTGGATCTTCCGCCTGCGCGCGCCCTCGCTCAGATCCACCTGGTCGATGTCCAGGTCGCCCCGGTTGTTGATCAGGTCGCTGAACACGATCATCTGATGCGCCTTGTCCGGCTGCCGTTGCGCGCCGAGCTGCTTGACCAGATAGCGCAGGGCGCCCAGCACGTCCGACCCCTGGCCCTCGGCAGGGCAGTCGAACAGCTTGACCGCCCTGGGCAGCACCTCGGTGGTGCGGTGCGCCCTGACGCGCTCCTCGACGACGGGGTTGCCGTTGGGGTTCTCGGCCCGGGTGGCGGCCAGGGACACGGGGTCCTGGCGGCAGGTGCTGCTCTCGGAGCTGCCGGTGACCGCCGCGAAGCCCATCCAGTCGCATCCCTGGGCGAAGGAGGGGAGCTTGGAGGTCACGTCGGTCCTGGAGGTGGCGGGGTCGGCGTAGCTGGTGGAGTCCACGATGACACCGCAGACGGCCCTGGCCTCCGTTCCGCACGCGGCCAGTCCCGCGACGACGAGCGATGACACCCCCAGCACGGCCACCAGCCGCAGCGCCTGCGGGCGGGCCTGCGGGCTCCGGGCCGTGCCTCGGACGTGCGCCCCGCCGCCGCCCGCCATCAGCCGCCCTCCAGCTGGCGGCGGGACTCGCTCGGCAACTCCCGGGGCATGACCTCCGCGTGCCACACCTCGATGCGGTCCTCGACCTCACGCAGGATCCGCCCGATCTCCGCCCGCCCCGAGACCGCCGCGGGTGTGTCGCCCTTCGCGCCCATCGCGATGACCTCGCCCTGCCACAACGACGGGACCTCCTCCCTGCGCGGATGGGCCTGCAGCACGCCCCGCTTGTAGGCGGAGATGAGCTGCTCGGCCCGTGCGTGCACGGCCTCCACCGCGTGGTCGCGATCGATCAGCACGCTCTCCCACTCCTGGGTGAGACGCTCGATGCAGGCCCTGGCCCCCTGCACGCCCGCGTTCGCCTCCTCGACCGACGTCCGCCGCAGCGCCTCCGCCCGCCGCGACCTGGCCTCCGCGATCGAGATGAACGGATCGGCCGCCCCTTCGTCCCGCGTCGTGTCCGGGGATGCGGCGGGAGCGTGCCCGTTGGCGGGCCCGTGCGGCCGTGTGTCACCACGGCCCAGCTCCCGCAGGATGATCTCCCGGGCCCCGAGGGCCCGATCCAGCAGGTCCGTACGCGCGGTCGCCAGCCGCCGGTCCACCTCGGTGATCTGCTCACGGGCCCGGGCCCTGACCTCCGTCACGTAAGCAGGCTGGAACGCGGGATCGGTGAACTCGCCCAAGGGATGCCGGCGGGCGTCCCGCATCCCCTGCCGACGCGCCTCCTCCCGCTCGGCCAGCGGATCGTCCCGCTTGAACAGCCGTGACAAGAACGCCATCCGCGTCTCCTGGCTCCGGCCGGACCGACACCCGGCCCAGGTGTCTTGAGCCCCAGACTAATCCGCGACTGCCCTGAATGGCGGTCATGTCGCGTTATCCCAGGCCGGCGGCGGTCGAAAATCGTTCGACGGCGTGGCCGGCGGCTGAGAGCATGGACGGCGATGAACCGAGCGTAGAAACCTCTCGATCACCACCAGGTGAGGGTCCCCGGGGCCGCCGGCCCGATGCGCGACCCACCTCCTGCTCAGGCTGCTCGTCAGCGGCAGCGGCGATCCGCTGCCCACGCATCCACGGACGACACGGATGCATCCTGTGATCGATGTGCGGGCGTCGAGGACGCCCGAGAAAAAAGGATTCTTCATGGACATCCATGAGTACGCGCGGTATGACGCCGTCGGCCTTCGCGACCTGATCAGAGCGGGTGAGGTCACCGCCGGCGAGGTCGAGGCCGCCGCCAGGCAGGCGCTGGCCGTGGCGGACGCGGAGGTGAACGGCCTGGCGTCGCCGCTGTTCGCGCCGGCGCTCGACCACGCCGAGGACGGGCCGTTCGCCGGGGTGCCGTTCCTGATCAAGGACCACGGGCCGGTGGCGGAGGGGGTGCCGTTCTTCCTCGGGAGCCGGGCCCTGCCGGGCATCGTCGCCCAGCACGACACCGACCTGATGACCCGCTTCCGGGCCGCCGGACTGGTCACCCTCGGCCTGACCACGGTGCCGGAGATGTGCGTCAGCTACTCCACCGAGTCGCTCAGGTACGGGCCGACCCGCAACCCCTGGGATCTGGACAGAGGCGTGGGCGGGTCCAGCGGCGGCGCCGCCGCACTGGTCGCCGCCGGCGCCGTGCCGCTCGCGCATGCCAGCGACGGGGCCGGCTCCATCCGGATTCCGGCCTCCTGCTGCGGCCTGGTCGGGCTCAAGCCGAGCAGGGGCCGGATCACGCCAGGGCCCGACGCGGGCGAGCCGATGCTCGGCATGGCGTACGAGTTCGTGCTGACGCGGACCGTCCGCGACGCCGCCCACCTCCTGGACGCCGTGCACGGGCCCGGGATCGGCGACAAGTACACCGCGCCACCCCCATTCGGCCGGTACGCCGACGAGATCACGGCCGATCTCCGCCCCCTGAGGGTGGCGGTGACCACCAAGCCCTGGTCGGGGACGGCGGTGGACGACCAGGTGGCCGCCTGGGCGACCAGGACCGGCCGGACGCTGGAGCAGTCCGGGCACGCCGTCACGGAGGCGAGCCCGCTCGTCGACTGGGACGCCGTCATGCGGGCCTGGGTGGCAGAGGGGGTCGCTCTCTCCGCCATGTTGCTCCTGGCGCCCAGGGAGCCCGACCAGTCGCGGATGGAGGCCGTCTCCAGGCGGTTCCTGCAGGTGGCGCGGGACTACAGCGCGCTCGACCTGCTGCGCGCCTTCGACGCCCAGAACCGGCTGACCCGGTCGGTGAGCAGGTTCTTCACCGAGTACGACCTGCTCATCACCCCGACGCTGGGCCGCCTCCCAGCGCCGCACGGCACCCTCAGGTATGACGATCCCGCCCATACCCTGACCAGTTGGCTGGAGTCACTGACCGACTACGGGCCGTTCACGGTGTTGTTCAACATCACCGGGCACCCCGCGATCAGCCTGCCGCTGGGCCAGAGTGACAGCGGGCTGCCCATCGGGGTGCAGATCAGCGCCGCCCACGGCCGCGAGGACCTGCTGCTGCGGGTCGCCGCCCACCTGGAGCGGGCCCTGCCCTGGAAGGACCGGACACCCCCGGTCTTCGTCGGCGACCGCTGATCGGCCACCCCGGCGAACCGGGGCCGCACCAGCGGAAACCAAGCGCGGGGGGGGCCCCCCGGGGGGGGGGGGGCGGGGCGACCACAGAGGGGGAGGGGGCACCGCGGAAGACCCGAGCACAAAACGCGGGGGGGGGGT
>NZ_JBSFVA010000015.1:224178-235702 GCF_053592075.1 Nonomuraea sp. NPDC002799 | reverse complement strand
CCCGCCCGTGGCGCGCTCGGCACCCGCCTGCACGCCCACGTCGAAAGCGGCCGCATCCGCCTGGTGACCGGCTTCTTCACCCACACCATCGAGCGTGATGGCGAGCAGGCACGGGTGGTCAGCCGCGACCCGTCCGGCGCCGAGCAGGCCATCACAGTCGATCGCATCGTGGCCGCCACCGGCTACCGTCCCGACCACGCCATCGCCGGCGAACTGCGTCTCGACCTCGATGCAGTCCTCGGCTCCACCCGCGCGCTGGCACCGCTGATCGACCCCAACGCGCACTCCTGCGGCACCGTGCCCGCCCACGGCGTGGACGAGCTGGCCCACCCCGAGCCCGGCTACTACGCCATCGGCGTCAAGAGCTACGGCCGTGCCCCCACCTTCCTCATGGCCACCGGCTACGAGCAGGCCCGCTCGGTTGTCGCCGCCCTGGCCGGCGACTGGCAGGCCGCCCGCGATGTGCAGTTGGACCTGCCCGAGACCGGGGTGTGCTCCTCCAACCTGGCCGAAGCCCAGGAACAGCGGGTCGGCCTGGCCACCGGGATCAGCGGCGGCCTGCTGGGCACCCCGCTCCCGCTGGCCACCGCC
Organism: Nonomuraea sp. NPDC002799; assembly: GCF_053592075.1. Lineage (NCBI taxonomy): Bacteria > Bacillati > Actinomycetota > Actinomycetes > Streptosporangiales > Streptosporangiaceae > Nonomuraea > Nonomuraea sp. NPDC002799. The sequence goes on along the minus strand of NZ_JBSFVA010000015.1, from coordinate 235,111 downwards.
GGCGCCTCCCAGGGCGGCGGCTGCTGCGGCTGACCCACCCGGCCATAGGGGTGGCGGCTGACTCGCCCGGCCGGGAGTGACGGCTGGTGGCGGGGTTGGACGCGGTGTCGCCGGTCGGCCGCCACCGCCTATCATTTAGACAGGCATCGAACCACCAGCCCGGTCCGGAGGCTCCCGCATGACCACCACCACCCTGCCCCTCGTCCCGAACCGCAAGGACGCGCAGGATGCGGTGTGCTGCGCGCCGATCGCCCGCCAGCCGCTCAGCGAAGGCGCGGCGGCCGAGCTGGCCGTGCTGCTCAAGGCCGTGGCCGACCCGGTCCGGCTGCGGCTGCTCTCGATGATCGGCTCCCACGCCGGCGGCGAGGCGTGCGTGTGCGACCTGACCGACGCCTTCGACCTGACCGCCCCCACCATCAGCCACCACCTGAAGGTGCTGCGCACCGCCGGGCTGATCGGCAGTGAACGGCGCGGCACCTGGGTCTACTACTGGATCATCCCCGGGCAGGTCGCCCGGCTGGGCGCGCTGTTCACGCCGTTGGGCGGACCAGCCGGGCAATGACCGCCGCCGACTCGGGGCGCGGTGCTCAGCCCGGGTCTGCGTAACCGACTCGGGGGCGCGGTGCTCAGCCCGGGTCTGCGCAGCCGACTCGGGCGCGTCAGCTGATTCGGCCGGCGCTCGGCCCGGGTCTACTCAGCCGGCTCGGCCGCGTCAGCCGGAGCGGCCTGCCCGCCGAACACCTCGCTGACGAGCCTCTGCGTCGCCTTCTGGAACGCCTCCCCCATGGACAGTGCGGCGTCGTCCACGTAGGAGATCGAGCCGGTCAGGGTCGTCCTGCCGTCGGGCGTGCTGTACATCAGCCCCCCGTTGCCCCCGTGGCCGCCGTTGTGGGTGATGACGGTGCCACCGCCGTCCGTGCCCTGCACGAACACCCCCAGGCCGTAGCCGACCTTGGACTCCGGCGTGCACATGTCGGCCAGCAGCGGCGCCGGCAGGAGCTTGCCGCCGACCAGCGCGGAGATGAACGTGTGCAGGTCCTGGGTGGTCGAGATCATGTCACCGCCGCTGGAGATCCAGGAGGGGTTCTGGCTGCTGACGTCGACCGTCTTCTCCTGGCCGTCCTCCTCGTAGCGATAGTAGGCGTGGATGTACGGCTCGGGGATCTCCGTCTGGGTGGTCGGCACCATGGTGCCCGACAGCCCGAGCGGCCCCAGGATCCGCCGCTGCATCTCCTCGGCGACCGACCGGCCGGTGACCTTCTCGATCAGCAACCTGGCCAGCACGTAGTTGGTGTTGGCGTAGCTCCAGTCCGTCCCCGGCTCGAACCGCGCGGGCTTGGACAGCGCCAGCCGTACGAGCTCCTCCGGCCGGTAGACCTTGAACCGGTCCTCCACCCACTCCCGGCCCGACCAGGTGATCCCCGGCACGACCGTCCCGTCCTCGTAGAACTCGCCGGTGAAGTTGAACACCCCGCTGGTGTGCTGCAGCAACATCCGCACCGTGATCCGCCGGTCCAGCCCGAACTCGGGCAGGTAGTCATCCACCGGCGCGTCCAGCTCGACCTTGCCCTCGGCCACCAGTTGCAGCACCAGGGTCGCGGTGAAGGTCTTGGTGACGCTGCCGATCCGTACGTGTCCGTCGATCGGCGGCTTGGCGCTCTCGCCCAGCTTGCGCACCCCGGCGCTGCCGACCCACTCACCCCGCTCATCGTGCACGCGCAGCGTCACCCCGACGAAACCGAGACCGACGATCTCCTCGATGACCTGCTGCAGCTCCGGGCGGTCCTGCCCGGTCTGCGGCGTGACCCCGTCCTGGCCGGTGAAGGTGCTGGACATGCTGGTGTGCTCCTTTTGGTGCTGTTACGACATTCGAGCGAACGGCCGGATGGCCGCGTTCGCGGACCGTCGGCGCATCGGCGCCCGGTCTCTTCCCTGACCCGGTACGCCGCCACGTCACGGGGCCGGGCAGGACCCCGTGACATCGGCGTTCATCAAGCGGCGTCGAGGGCCTCGGTGATCTTGCGGGCCATCTCCGCCAGGGTGGGGCTGGGCTCTCCCTCGTGGGTCCTGGCGGCTGCTTCGATGGCGACGATGACGGTACGGCGGAAGTTGTCGGCCTCCGCCGGCGCCTGCGTCCTGAGCAGGCTCATGGACGCCGTCAGGGCCGGCAGCACCTGGTCGGCGAGTGCGGCCGTGGACTTGCCGTTCAGACCCTTCGGCGCCTTGGTGAGCACGTGCCCGGCCAGGCCGGTCGCCGAGGTCAGGGCGATGGAGCCTTCGGTGGCGACCTTGTGGGCCGAGCCGGCGGCACCGGCGGCGGACATCAGCGAGACGGCGCCCCACGCGGCGGTCCGCAGGGTCAGCGTGTCCTGGTCGTTGAGGGTGATGGACATGGTGGTGCGCTCCTTCGAATAGGTGGTTCTTGGGGGGAACGGGATCAGCCGACGCCGGGATGACCGCCGGGCGCGATCCATTCGGTCAGCTCGACGACGATGCCGTTGGGGTCGGTGAGCCGCATCAGCCACTCACTCCACGGGCTGCGCGACAACTGCTTGGTGATGGGCGCGCCCTCGGCGTGCAGGCGCGCGTATTCCTTGGCCAGATCGGTGACCGCGAACGCCATCACCGGCTGGGCGATCCGCTCTCGCGGCCGTTCGAGGTCGCGTTGGCGCAGCAGGATGTCGGCGGCACCGTCGTGGCTCAGCCAGGTGAAATCGGGGGTGTCGAGCACCTCGCGAAAGCCCAGATAGGTGGTGAAGAAGCGGCGGGAGCTTGTCAGATCGTCGACGGTGAAGACGACCGTTGAGGCGACAATGTTCATATTTCTGCTTGTATGTGGTCGCTTGCCACGCATTCCCTCCTATACGGCGTTTCGTCCTGGATCAAGGCTGACAGCACGACCTGACCCGGGCAACGCCGGATCCCGCAACGCCGCGTTAACCGCAGACTTCACGCCGGGCGTACGGTCTCAGCCGGGCAGCGGTCCCAGGTCGCGGACGATGCCGGCGAAGGCGCGGATCATGTCGTTCTCCGCGTCGCTCCGCCACACCAGCCCGTACGGCAGCGCACTCATGTCCTTGACGGGCAGATAGACGATGTCGGGGCGGGGGTAATACCAGCTCACGTGAATGGGGAAGAGCGCGACGGCCTCGCCCAGGACCGTGGTCATGAAGATGTGCTCGATGTTGTCCACGTTGGCGCTGCGGTCGATCGCCCGGCCCCTGGGGGTGTGCTCCGGGACGTAGCGCTCGAACCAGTAGCCGGGCGCGGACTCGACGGTCACGTGCTGGTAATCGCTGATCGACTCCAGGGAGACCGAGGACCATCGGGTGAGCGCATGGTCGCCGGCCACGGCCAGCACCCTCGGCTCGGCGAAAAGCAGCGGACCCACCGTGAGGTCGGGCTCCTCGATGGGCAGCCAGGTGACCAGGATGTCGACGTCCCCGTTGCGGAGCTGGGCGAACGGATCCTGGTAGCCCGACGCCCGCAGGCGCAGCTCCCACTGCGGGTGCCGGGCGCGGAAGGTCTCCCAGTAGCGGCGCAGCTCCTGGATGTTGGCCGGGAACAGGCTCACCCGGAGCGTGCCGGTCTTGCCGCGTGCGGCCAGCCGTGCCCGCTCCATGGTCTGCGACAGGCCGTCGTGCAGGTGGCGCAGATCGTCCCGCAACTGCTCACCCAGGTGCGTGAGCCGGACGCTGTGGCTGTTCCGCGCGAAAAGCTCGGCACCGATGGCCCGTTCCTGCTTCTTGATCGCCTGGCTGACCCGGGCCACGGAGACGTGCAGCCGCTCGGCGGCCCGGCCGAAGTGCAGCTCCTCAGCCAAGGTCAGGAAGATCTCGATGTCCCGTAGCTCCACGATTCCCCGTCACCCCCTCTGTGCCATATACGGAAATTTTGGCATATCAGGTCAAAACGGCGCTGAGGCCCCGGATGGGTGAGCCGGACCCGAGGGCGGGCCGAAGTAGAGGTGGGCCCGACCGAGGGAGGGCCGAAACCTCTGGGGCCACGCACCCACGCGGGTTTTCCATCAGCGTGCGAGGAGTGTCATGTCCATGCGAGCACGTCCCGAGCCGGCGCTGGTCGAGCGCGCCGAGGCCGAGGCCATGTACCAGCTCGGATCGGGAGCGCCGGCGGCGGCACGGGACGCGCTGGGCCTTGAGTGCGTCCGGCTCACCGGCGGCGTCGTCCTGGCCATGCGCAACGACCCGGCGAACTACTGGAGCAGGGCGCTGGGGTTCGGCTTCGACAGGCCCGTCACCGCTGAGCTGATCGGCGAGATCTGCGAGTTCTACCGGTCGAGGTCCGTCCCGGCGGCCGTGCTGCAGTTGGCGCCCGCCGTCCTGCCCGCCGACTGGGCGCAGATCTGCATGAAGTACGGCCTGCGCCGCACCTCGTCCTGGGCGAAGTTCGCCCGCGACCTGACCGTGGACCTGCCGGAGCAGGACGCCGGGCCGGCCGTCGAGCGGATCAGGGAGCCGGCCGAGCCAGGCGCGACGGCCCAGGAATGGGCGTCGGTGCTGATGCGCGGCTTCGGCATGCCGGAAGGGCCGCTCACGCAGATGACCGCGGCCGCCGCCGGGCACCCCGGCTACCACGCGTACCTGATCAGGTCCGGTGGCCAGGCGGTGTCCGTGGCCGCCATGTACGTGCACGGCGAGGTCGCCCATCTCGTCGCCGCCGCCACGCTCCCGGCGCACCGCGGGCAGGGCGGCCAGTCCGCGCTGCTGCGGGCTCGGATCCGCGACGCCGCCGCGGCCGGATGCCGCTTCTCCTTCGCTGACACCGAGGTCGGGGGGCCGGGCACGCACAACTCATCCCTGCGCAACCTGAGGCGGGCGGGCTTCGCCCAGCTGTACGTACGCGACGACTGGACCTGGCGCCACGACACCGCCACGTCGACGGTGTCGTGGTCGTTTCCCCGGCACGCCGTGTCATCGGCGCAGGCCGAGCCGCCGGATGAGGTGTCGGTAGCGTTCGATGTCGATTCTGCGGAGGTATTTCAGCAGTCGCCGCCGACGCCCGTTGAGCATCAGCAACCCACGGCGGCTGTGATAGTCCATCTGGTGGGTGCGCAGATGCTCCGTGATGTCGGCGATCCGATGGGTCAACAGCGCGATCTGCACTTCAGGTGAACCGGTGTCACCTACGAAAATCGCGTACTCCGCGATGATCGCTTTTTTGCGCGCGTCTTCGAGCGCCATGATCTCCCTCGACTTCTGGAGGTCAGCGCGCGTGGTCAGACCGCCGCGGCGGGGCCGGACGTCAGGGTCGCGGGACCGGGCGGGCCTGCTCACGCTGACCGGAGTTTTCACTGCCACATCGATCAGGGTCGGTGAACATGCTGGTCTCCTCCCGTACCGCGACACGCTCCAGAAAGGCGGCCGGCGGTTCTGCTCGCCGTGCCGTTGTGCCGATCCTTGGCTGGTCGCCGCGCGAAGCGCAACTGGTTTTCGCCGGCGTCAGCCGTCCTGGAGCTCGGCCAGCAGGTCCTGTGAGTAGGCGATACGGCCGGTGAGCTCGGCGGCGGGGCGGTGGCACAGCGCCAGGGCGGCGTCGGCCATGACCGCGGGAGGCTCCGCGTTGGGGTCGTCGTCGGTGGTGAGACGATGGAAGAGGGTGCCGGGGGTGGGGACGACCTGGTTCGGCGACAGCGCGTTCACGGCGACGTTGTCGGCGTAGAGCTCGGCGGCCAGACCCGTGGTGAAGCGTTCGAGTGCGGCTTTGCACATGCCGTACACCGTGCCGCCGCGACCGGCGTACGGGCCGGGCGGGAACGCCGGGTGGCGGGCGGCGATCGAGGAGATGTTGAGTATCCAGCCCGCACGGCGTTCCCGCATCCCGGGCATGACCAGCTGGGCGAGATGGAAGGGCGCGTTGACCTGCACCTCGAACATCAGGTCGTAGCGGCGGTCGCTGAACTCCGACACCGGCGTGAAGTAGGTGACCGCGGCGTTGTTGACCAGGATGTCGACCGGGCCGTACCGCTGCTCGGCCGCCTGGATGAGCGCTTGTCTGTCCTCCTCGCGCGACAGGTCGGTGGCATGGGCGAACGCGGTGCCACCGGCCGCCTCGATCTGCGCGACGGTGTCGCCGATCGTCCCTTCGAGGCGGCTCTGCGACGCGTCGACGGTGCGGGCGGCGACGACGACCTTCGCCCCCTCGGCGGCCAGCCGTCCGGCCACCGCGGCGCCGATGCCCCGGCTCGCTCCGGTGACGACCGCGACCTTGCCTTCCAGTACGCCCATGGTTGTCCTCTCTGGGACCGTTGCCGGCTCAGGATTCTCCCACGACAATATTAGAACGATATTTTAGAAAATGGTCAACGCTCCAGCGGGCTGGCGGCAGGTCAGGGCGTTCGGCATGATCGAACTGTTCATGCCGGAAGCGGAAGGTGGCGGATGATCGTCGCAGGGCGGTTGCTGGCGGGGCGGTACCGGCTGGTCCATCCGCTGGGCGCGGGCGGCTTCGGAGAGGTCTGGCAGGGCGTCGACGAGCGCCTGGAACGCGAGATCGCGGTGAAGATCCTGCTGGGCGGCGGAGACCGGGACGGACAGGCCGCCCGGCTCTTCGAGCGCGAGGCCAAGCTCGGGGCGAAGCTGGCGCATCCGGGGATCACCGTGGTGCACGACGTGGGGGTGGACGCCTCCTGCCGGTTCGTGGTGATGGAGCTGCTCTCCGGCCACAACCTGGCGACGGTGCTGGATGCGAACCCGCAGGGGCTGGCGGTCACCGAGGTCGCGGAGTGGGGCGCGCAGGTGGCGGACGCGCTGGCGGTGGCGCATGCCCTGGGGATCGTGCACCGTGACATCAAGCCCGCCAACCTGATGCTGCTGGACGGCGGACGGGTCAAGGTCTGCGACTTCGGCATCGCGCGCGCCGCCGGGGCCACCAACAGCGTGACCGCCCAGGGGTTCGCCTCCCTGCCCTATGCGGCTCCCGAGCAGCTCTCGAACGACACCGTGGACGGGCGTGCGGACCTGTACGCGCTGGGCTGCACCCTGTACCACCTGCTGACCGGGCGGCCACCGTTCCCCGGCGAGACCCCTGTCGAGATTCTGGCGGGACACCTGTCCCGGCTGCCCGTCCCGCCGGGTGCGCTGCGCGCCGAGATCCCCGCCGCGTTGGCTGAGCTTCTGATGGAGCTGCTGGCCAAGAACCCCGCCGACCGTCCGGACGACGCCACCGCGCTCGCTGCCCGGCTACGCGCCGCCTGCCACGAGCAGCAGCCGCCCCGCGCGCGGACCCGGCGCATGCCGCCGGTGGATGAGCAGGCGGCGGGGGCGATTCACCTCGGCACCGCGGACTGGAGCGTCACGGCGACCGATTTCCAGGGCCGCGACTACGAAGCCTTCACCCTCGTCTATCCACCTGGCGGAACACTTTATGACGCCGGAAGCGTCTACGGAGACGGAATCTACACCGACGACTCCTCCATCGGCCTCGCCGCCGTCCACGCCGGCATCATCACCCTCCGGAAAGGCGGCCCCGTCACCTTCGAAATCCGCCCCGGACAGAAAAGCTACGGCTCGGCAAAACGCAACGGCGTCCAAAGCTCCGACTGGGCACAATGGTCAGGCAGCTTCGTGTTCTCCGAGCGGCAGGAGAGCACCCGCCCAGCTTCGCCGGGGTCGGAAGCGATTTACCTCGGCACCGCGAAGTGGAGCGTCACGGCTGCCGACCTCCGCGGCCTCGCCTACGACGTCCTGACCCTCGTCTACCCACCCGGCGGGACACTCCGTAACGCCGGAAACGTCTGGGGAGACGGAATCTACACCGACGACTCCTCCATCGGCCTCGCCGCCGTCCACGCCGGCATCATCACCCTCCGGAAAGGCGGCCCCGTCACCTTCGAAATCCGCCCCGGCCAGAAAAGCTACGGCTCGGCAAAACGCAACGGCGTCCAAAGCTCCGACTGGGGACAATGGTCAGGCAGCTTCGTGCTCCGCCACTGAACTCAGCGGGCTCGGGCATTCATCGCTTCTCAGGATGACCTGGCGCTCATCCTGCCAAAATCACCGCATGCTGCGATTAGTCATGACGCTTCTGGCGATGATGCTGCTGCTCACCAGTGGCCGTCTCCTGATCGGGCCGCGCACGTTCGAAGACCACGCAGCACAAGCCGTCTGGACCTGGCGGTTGAGCGGTGCTGAGGAGATCTGGCGCAAGGGTTTCGTCCCGGCCGAGGAGCTGAGCGCGGTTCCGCCGGAAGCGTCCGAACGGATTGCGCAGGAGGAGTACGGCTGGGTCGTCGCCGGCTCCCTCCCGGCTGCGCCCGCCGAGGCACAGATCCGCTGGGACGACGGGAGCACGTTGCGGGTGCCCGTGATCGGGGCGCGACAGGCGCTGCAGGCTCTGTCCCCCTGGCCGGAGGAGTACACCTTTCCCGATGACGAGGTGTACAAGCTGACCGGCGCCGACCTCACGACGATGAGGATGAAGACCGTACGCGGCATGGCGACGGTGCCGGCGTGGCGCTTGTCCTTCTCGAACCTGCCTGGCCCGATCGACCACGCCGCGATCGATCAGGCCGCGATCGGCACCGTCAAAGGCGCCGTCGGCGATCACATGGCGGGCGACCAATCCATCGCGGACTACGAGCTGCTCGACGAACGCACCCTGCTCGTGACCTATGGCTACGGCGCCTGCGGCCGTGCGGAGCCCCAGGTCAGGCTGCGCATGCGGGTGGAGCCGGATGTGGTGGTGCTGGGGCTTGACGTCCTCGGCCAGGGCGGCGGCGGTGTGTGCGCCGGCGTCGGCCGATCCGGCCGAGGCGTCATCAGGCTCGACGAGCCGCTCGGTGATCGCGTGGTGCTGGACGTGCTGAGCAGACTGCCCGTCCTCTGCCATCGCGCGCGAAACGCGTGCAGCTCCGGGAACGGGTGACGCCGGCGGATCAGGTCGGGAGCGGAAGGGCCGTCACGAGCTGCGGATCAGGTCGGGCTTCGAGGGACGGCGGCGGGCTCGGGGCCGTCGACGTGCCGCAGCTTCTCCTCCTCGGTGAGGGCTACCCTCGCCATCGCCACCCGCAGGATCGGCGGTGCCATGAGGGACGTGACGACCGCGACGAGGATGATGATCGTGTACGTCTCCGCGTTCAGGACGCCGAGCCGCAGGCCGACCATGGCGACGATGACCTCGATGACGCCCCGGGCGTTCATGCCCGCGCCCAGCGCGAGCGCCTCCCAGGAGGTCAGCCGGCTGAGCCGGGCGCCGATGAAGGCCCCGGCGAACTTGCCGACGATGGCGACGGTCAGCACCAGGAGTCCCGCGCCGAGGATCTCGGGTCTGGCCAGCGCCGTCAGGTCCATGCGCAGCCCCGCGGTGGCGAAGAACACGGGGGCGAGCACGGCCAGGACGATGCTACGCAGCGGAGCGAGCCCGGCGGGGTCGGGTTTGCCCCATGCGCCGATGAGGATGCCCATCACGAAAGCGCCGAAGACGGCCTCCAGACCCAGCGCGTGGGTGCCCGCGGCGGACAGGAGGATGAGCACCACCGTGACGGCGGTGACGGTGGAAGGCGTGCGTACCCGGCGGTAGAGCATGGCGACCAGCGGCTTGCCGATGAGCGCCGCGAAGAGGAGCACCGCGAGCACGTACGCGATCGAGAGCACCACGTTCTCCGTGGCCAGCCCGGTCGTGGCCATGACCGACACGATCGACAACATCACCCAGCCGAACACGTCGTCCACCATTCCGGCGACCAAGGTGAGCTGGCCGATGTTGCGGTGCAGCAGGTTCATGTCGAACAGGGTCTTGGCGATGACCGGGATGGCGCTCACGCACATGGCCACGCCCAGGAAGAGCGCGAACACCGTACGGTCCGGGCTGCCGGCGGCCAGCGGCGAGGGCAGCAGGCCCGTGCCGATGCCCAGCGCCAACGGGATGACCAGGCCGAACAGGCTGACCTTGGCGGCCGTGGCGCCCCGCTTGCGCACCAGGCTGAGATCCAGATGGCTGCCGGTGACCCCCACCAGCAGCAACACGCCGATCTGGCCGACCGCGTCCAGCAGGTGGAACTGCTCCACGTCGCGCGGGAGCAGCCAGGCGGTCAGCGCGGGCGCGGCATGCTGGAGGAGCGACGGGCCCAGGATGACGCCGGCGCACAACTCGCCGACCACGGCAGGCATCTTCCACCGTACGGCGAGCCTGCCGAGCGCCACGGCGACGAGGAGCAGCACGCCGACCTGGAGCAGGAACACCAGCAGCAGGTGGGTGCCGAGCGGCGGGACCGGCGGGGTCACCGCGGGGTTTCCCCGCCGCGCCGGGTCTTGAGCAGACTCAGCGGGCGCGTGTCGATGCGCGGCTGGGAGATGGGGGTTACGGACAGGGCCCGGCCCTGGGGCCGTTCCCCTTCGGTGATCACCACGCTGGATAAGTAGTTCACAGTGCTGCCCTTTCTTGCGTCACTGGACTTGCCCGGCTCGCGGCTCCTCCACAGGCGGCGGCTCACCGCATGTTCGCGATCATCCCCGCGTATTTTCGCCTCCACACGCGCCCGCCGACCAAGGACAGAGGTCCGGGGTCTGCGGACTGATACGCCCCGGACGGCGCCGAGGATGATGGCACTTTTTCCGCACTTTTCCGTGCTTTTCCGCGTGCAGGCGGTGCGGGCGGGACTGCAACGGATCTGCAATGGCCGCTGGGAGCATCTGGATTGACCAAGAAGACGAGCCCAGGAGGGACCGGTCACATGTCAGAACTCACCCAGTGGCAAGCCGAGGAGGTCGTCGCCGCCTGGCGCGCCGGGCAGCAGACGGCTCAGGGGTTCGACGAACTGATCAACCCGGCCGGACCGCTGTTCGGCGCCGGCGAGGACGACCTCACCTTCGAGTCGGTCACCTCGGGAAACACGCGCAGTATGGACAACACCCGGAGCCTGGCCAACACGCGCGCTGCCAACACGCGTGAGATCAACACCCGCGCGGCCAACACC
>NZ_JBSFVA010000015.1:0-224081 GCF_053592075.1 Nonomuraea sp. NPDC002799 | reverse complement strand
TCCCGCGACATCAACACCCGCGCGGCCAACACCCGCGACATCAACACCCGCGCGGCCAACACCCGCGACATCAACACCCGCGCGGCCAACACCCGCGACATCAACACCCGCGCGGCCAACACCCGCACCGTTAACACCCGCACCATCAACACGCGTGCGGTCAACACCCGGACCGTCAACACCCGCACCTTCGGCAACACCCGTGCGGTTCGGTTCGAGATGGCCGCGGTCTCCTAGCCGTGAGCATCTCTGACCGGACACATCTGCACACGCGGGTAACGACACCGTGAGCGACACCGTGCCGGGCCACCTGCTGGAACCTGCCCTGGTTCGGCTGGCGGCCCGGCTCGGCGCGGTTCCGGGGCTGGCGGAGGTGGAGCGGGACGCGCTGCACGCCGCCGCCGAATCGGCACTGCGCGACACCGTACGCCGGCTCATCGACCGGGTGCTGCTCCTGGAGCTGCACGCGGCCCGGCTCACCGGCCGGCTCACCGCGACCGACCCGGCGGCCCGGTGGGCGGAGTGGCAGGCACAGACGGCCACTTCCGCCTTCTGGACCTCGCTGGGCGGCCACTATCCGACGTTGATGCCCCGGCTGCGCCGGGTGATCGGCAACAGGTGCGCGGCGGCGCTGACCCTGGCGCACCGGTTCGTCACCGACCGCGCCGCGCTCGGCCCGCTCATGGGTGGCGGCGGGACCGAGCTGGCCGAGGTGGAGTTCGCGGCCGGGGACAGCCATCGGGGCGGGCAGACCGTGGTCCTGCTGGGTTGCGCGGGCGGCAGCGTCGCCTACAAACCGCGGCCGGTGACCGTGGACCGCGCCCTGGCGCGCTTCCTGGAGCGGGTGCTGCACGATGAGCCGGCCGACACCCGGATCCGGGTGCCCGAGGCCGTGGCCCGTGCCACCTACGGCTGGGTCGAGTTCGTCGAGCACCGCTACTGCGACGGTGACGAGGAGCTGCGTGCCTTCCATCGTGGCCTGGGGCATTGGCTGGCCGTGATGCTCCTGCTCGGCGGCAGCGACATGCACGCCGAGAACCTCATCGCGGCCGGGCCGGTGCCCGTCGTGGTGGACTGCGAGACGTTGTTCACGCCGCTGCCACCCGCCATGGAGCTGGGTTTCGGCGGCGCCACCGACAGGGCCGCGGCGCTGCTCGGCGGCTCGGTGCTGAGCACCGGCCTGCTGCCGGACCGCGGCGTGGCGCTCGGCTGGCGGGGCATCGACCCGTCCGGGATCGGCTCGCTGCCCGGCCAGCAACCGGCCGCGGAGCTGCAGGTCATCCTGGACGCGGGCACCGATCGGGCCAGAGTGGGCCGGGCGCCCGTCGAGGTGCCCATGGAGCGGAACCTGCCGAGCCCCGAGCCGGTGCTGGGCGCGTACTGGGACCAGGTGGTCGCCGGTTTCACCGAGCTCACCGAGCGGTTGCGGAGCCTGGACGAGGCGGGTGAGCTGGAGCCGGCGCTCGCGGGTTTCGCCGACGTGCCGGTCCGGGTCGTTCCGCGCTCCACCGAGTCGTACGCCGAGCTGGGCCGCATGTTGTGGCACCCGGCGTCGCTGCACGACGAGCCCGCCGCCCGCGAACGCGCCGCGGCCGTGCTCGCCCGGCAGGCGGTCGACGTGCCCGGCAGGCCGGACGATCCGGCCGTGATCGCGGCCGAGGTGGCGGATCTGCTCGTCGCGGATGTGCCCGTGTACTCCACCACGCCTCGCCTGGGACGGCTGACCGGGCCGCGCGGCACGACGTGGGGAGCCGCGGAGGACCGGTTCGCCGGCACGCTGCGCCGCTGGCGGGCGGCCGACCTCGCGGTGGAACGGCAGGTCATCCGATCCGCCGTGGTCGGCGCGTACCTGAACGACGGGTGGTTGCGCGGCGCGCGGGCCCTGGTGCCGCGCCGGGTGCGTACCGCGAACCTGGACCGGCGCCGGCGTACGGCGGCGGCCGGGATCGTGCGCGGGCTGGCCGTGTCCGCCGTGCGGGGGGACGACGGCAGCGCCACGTGGATCGGGCCGGTGCTCGACTCGGCCGGCTGGGCGGTGCTGCCGCTCGGTCTGGACATGTACGGCGGTACGGCGGGGATCGCCGTGCTGCTCGCGGGCTACGAGCACGAGGTGGAGCACGACCGGGCTGATCCGGTGCCCGAGGCGTCCGAGCTGCTGCGGGCCGTGCTGCGCACCATGCGCGACACCGAGGATGCCCTGCTGTCGGCCGACGCGCGGGAGGCCGCCGGAGGTTATCTCGGTATCGGGTCGCGCGTCTGGGCCTGGCTGCTCCTGGGACGGCTCGGTGCGGTGGAGCCGGCCGAGGCGGTGTCCCAGGCGTCGGCTGTGGCGTCCGGTCTGCCTGCCTCGCTTGCCGGCGACGTGTCGTTCGGGCTGGTCGGCGGGCTGGCGGGGGCGGTGGTGCCGCTGCTCAGGTTGAACGAGCATGTCGAAGGCGGGCACGCCGGCGCGGTGGCGCTGGCGGATGAGATCGGCTACCGGTTGGCGGCAGCGGCGGAGGTCCGCGGCGGCGTCGCCCGATGGGCGAGCCCGGAGTCGTCCCTGGGCTCCGCCGGGCTGGCGCATGGTGCCGCCGGGATCGGCTGGGCGCTGTCCCGTCTGGCGACGGCCACCGGAAACACGGAGGCGGCAACTCTCGCCACCACCGTCTCGGAGCAGCCGGAACGCTCGACCGCCACCGCGATCGGTGCCGCCACCTGGGCTTATGGAGCGGGCGGGATCGGGGTCGTCGCGGCGGACGAGTTGCGGCGGGTGGCCCCGGGCGACCCGGCGAGCGCCGCACGGTGGCGCGCCGTGTTGCGGCGGGCGGCGGCGGTGTGCCGGGCGGACGGTTTCGGCCGGAGCCACACCCTGGCCCACGGAGATCTCGGCGCCTGGGAAGTGCTCACGCTCGCCGCCGCCGCCGGCGCGCTCGACGTCGACAGGGAGCGGCTGGACGCCCGCGTGCTCACCGGGATCGAGGAGTTCGGCCCTTCCAGCGGGTTCGCCGGGGACGCGCTGGTGCCGGGGCTGCTGTCCGGGCTCGGCGGCGTCGCGTACCAGTTGTTGCGGATGCACCCCGGCTGCCCGCTGCCCTCCGTCCTGCTCCCCGACCCGGGGGCCGGCGACCTGACGGCGCACGTTCAGCCCTCGGCGGCCGGGCTCTCCCAGGGGGCGCGGTCGTAGGGGGTGAGCGTGGCGCTGCGGAGGATCGCCACGTGCAGGGCGCTGGTGGCCGGGGTGGGGTCGATGCCCAGCTCTTCGGCGAGCGTGACCCGGAGCCGCTCGTAGGCGGCCAGCGCCCTGGCGGGCTCGCCGGCCAGCTCGTACGCCCGCATCAGCAGGCGGCAGGCGATCTCGTCGAACGGATCCTGCGCCACGGCGGACTGGGCGGCCAGCCGCGCCTCCCGCGACCGCCGGCGGCGCAGCGCGGCGGCGGCGGTCACGTGCAGCGCCCGCCGCAGGACGTCGGCCCGCGCCGCCCTGGCGGGCTCGGCCCACGCCGCGTCCGTGGCGTCGGGGAACACCTCGGCGTCGGCGACGAGGCGGACGGCGTCGCCCGCGAGCCGCATGGCCCGGCGCGCGTCGCCCGCCAGAGCGCCTTCGGCGACGCCGGCCAGCTCACGCGCCTCCCACAGGTCGACGCGGACGTCCCGGCCCAGGCGGTATCCGCTGCGCCCGCCGAGCACGACGCCGGGGTCGAGCGTGGCACGCAGTCTGCTGACCAGCGTGGCCACGTTGTCCCCCGGCCGCGACGGCCACGTCTCACCCCACAACGCCTCGGCGGCGGCGTCCAGGTGCACCAGCCGCCCGTCGGCCACGGCGAGCAGCGCCAGCAGCGTACGCGCCTTGCGGCTGCCCACCTCGGCGCCGGTCAGTCGGCGCGCCCCGACGAAGACGGCGAACTCGCCGACCAGCCGTAACCGCACCTCACACCCGCTGTCCACGACTCCCCGAACCACGGGGCCGGTGAGACGGAGCCCGTCCATCGCACGCCCTCCCGCTCATCCGGCCCGGCCTCCGAGGAGGGCGTGCACCTGTACGGCGACCAGGCAGAGCACCAGGACGCCGGCGCCCAGGGTGAGTCCCGGAAAGCCGAACGTGCCGACCACCGGGCCGGCGATCAGCCCGCCCGTCGCCGCGCACAGGCCCACCGTCATGTCGGCCGTGCCCTGGACCCGGACGCGCCGCTCGGCCGGAACCGACTCGCTGAGCAACAACGAACCGGACACCAGGCAGGACGACCAGCCCACGCCGAGCAGCACCAGCCCGGCGGTGAGCCGCCAGGAGTCGTGGCCGGACGTGCCGATCACCACGGTGGCCGTCAGCAACAACGCCGCGCCGGTCACCAGTCCCGCCCGTCGCCCGAACCGGTCGCAGAGCCGGCCGACCAGCGGCGACAGGACGTACATGCCCAGCACGTGGGCGCTGGCCGCCGCGCCGATGACGGTCAGGCCCGTGCCCGCCGCCGCCATGTGCACGGGGGTGATCACCATCAGGGGCAGCATGACGGAGTGGCTCACCACCATCGTCATCAGCGCCAGCCGCGCCGGTGGGGTGGTCAGGATCAGGCGCGGCACCCAGGTCCCGCCGGGGGCGGGGCGGGGCGGCTCGCCGGCGACCCGCCGGGACAGCAGCAGCGGGTCGGGGCGGAGCATCGTCCCGGCCACGGTGGCCGCCACCAGGAACGCCACCGCCGCGAAGACGTAGGCGCCGGTCAGCGGGGGCAGGCCGGCCCGTTCGGCGATCGCGGCGGTGGGCCCGACCAGGTTCGGGCCGATCGCCACGCCGGCCGTCGCGGCCCAGACGACGGTGGACAGGGCGCGGGCGCGCTGCGCGGGCGTGGCCAGGTCGGTGGCGGCGTACCGGGACTGCAGGCTGGTGGCGGTCGAGGCGCCGTACAGGATGAGCCCGGCCATCAGGACGGGCAGCGAGTCCGCCCAGCCGCCCAGGACGGCGACGCACGCGCCGATGAGCCCGGTGCTGAAGCCCGCGACCATGCCTCGCCGCCGCCCGAACCGCTGCATGATCAGCACGATGGGCAGGGCGAGCAGCGCCGCCCCGGCCACCTGGGCGCCCTGCGCGTATCCGGCGGCGGCCGGATCGCCGGCGACGGACGCGGCGAGCAGCCCGCCGGCCGTCGTGCCCGCCAGCGCGCCCACGCCGCCGACGACCTGCGTGACGGCCAGCACGCGTACGGTCCGCGCCTGGACGCGGGCCACTTCGGCGTCGGCGGCCGTCCTGTCCACGTCGGAGGGGTTCCGGATGTCCGTCACGGCAGTCGGTAGGCCAGCAGCCGGCCGTTGAGTGACACCGAGTTGTCGGCGACGTACAGGGTGTCGCGGGTGAACGACAACGAGCTGGGCATGGTCAGGCCCTCGGTGACGACCGGCACGGTGGTCCCGTCGCGCTCGACGCGGGTGACCCGGCCGGCCGGCGGCGGAACGGTGTAGGGGCTGCCGGTGTACTCGACCTCCAGGACGTGCAGCCGTCCCCTGGCGTCGACGTCCATGTCGAGGATGGGAGAGAAGCCCTGGGCGAAGACGCGCGGCGGCTGCCCCGGGGTCACCTGCCAGACGCGCGCCACCTTGCCGGTGTACGGGTAGCCGGTGTACTCGCTGACGTAGTACGAGCCACGGGGGCCGCGTACCACCGAGGTGGGCACCGCCTGGACCTGCACCGGACCGTTCGGTGTGGTCACCGTCTGCGTCGGGAACACCGCGACGACCGAGATCGAGCCGTTCCCGGCGACCCGCAGCAGCGCGTTGGCCCCGGCGTCGGCGACCAGGAAGCCGTCGCCGTCCGCCATCGCGGCGTACGGATGGCACCACAACCCGGAGAAGCCCGCGCCGCCGTCGGGGTTGTTGGCGATCTCGTGGGCGGCCAGGTCGGCGAACGGCCGCAGCCCCTTGCGGGTCGCGTACGCGAGCGTGCCGAGCTCACGGCCGGCCTCGCCGAGCGCCTCGCGCCCCGTGGGGTTGTTGGCCAGGCCCATGACGACGACCAGCCCCTTCGGCGTGAGGAGCATGTCGCTCGGCCCGTGCGCGAAGGTGCCGTCCTTGGTGCCGAGCGACGCGGTGCCGCTGACCAGCGTGGTCTTGCGGCCGTGCGTGAACAGGGAGACGGCGCCCGTCCGGCTGAGGCACTGCTCGGCGCCCGCGCTGCCCGGGCTTCTGGGCAGGCACGGCTCGGTGCCCTCCCGCCCGGACTCGGCGACCAGCACCACGCCGTCGGCCAGGGCGCGGATGCCGCGCGGATGGGCCAGCCCCTCCGCGACGACCCGGGGAGCGGACAGGGCGGGCGACGCGCCGGCCGCAGGCCGTGCGGACAGGGCGGGCGACGCCGCGGTGGTGGCCTGCGCCGGGAGGGGCAGGGCCGCGCAGGCGAGCAGGGTCGCCGCGAGAACGATGGCAGGTCTCATCAGGAGACGTCCTTTCTGAACGGTCCGCCCGCCGCCTCGGCGCCTTCGCGCAGAACGAAGCGGCGGAGTTTGCCGGTGTGCGTGCGCGGAAGCTCCGCGGCCACGCGGACCGACTTGGGCACCTTGAAGGCGGCCAGGTGTTCGCGAGCCAGCGCGATCAGCTCCGGCTCCAGTAGCGCGGCGTCCACCCCGGGCGTGCCCGGCACCACGAACGCGCGCAGCGCGGTGACACCGGCGTCGTCGCGCACGGACACCACGGCCACCTCGCGGACGCCGGGATGCCGGGCGAGCACCGCCTCGATCTCCGTGGGCGCCACGTTGATCCCGCCGACGACCTCGATGTCGTCGGTGCGGCCGTGGTGCGCGTACGTGCCGTCGGGGTTGCGGCTCACCCGGTCGCGGGTGTTGAGCCAGCCGTCCACCAGCACGTTCGCGGTCAGCTCCGGCGCGCCGAGATAGCCCGGCATGATCATGGGGCCGCGTACCCACAACTCCCCGATGTCGCCGTCGGCGACCGGCCCGCCGTCCTCGCCGCGGAGTTGCAGCTCGCATTCCGGCACCGGCCGCCCGAGGGTGCCGAGGGTGTTGTCCCAGACGGTGTTGGCGCAGTAGGCGTGACCGGCCTCGGTCGCGCCGATCTGCTCCAGCACCGGCGCCCCCAAGGACCGGGTCACCTTGGTCCCGAGCGCCGGAAGCAGCCGCTCGCCCGCCGAGACGGCGGCGCGCAGCGACCCGAACCCCTGCGGCGGGCAGTGGTCGAGCAACTTGGCGTAGAACCCGGGGACGGAGAACAGCAGCGTGACCGCGTACCGGTCGATCGCCGCCGCGACCTCCTCCGCCTTCGGCCGGTGCCCGAACAGCACCGCGCCGGCCCCGGTGAACAGCGGGAAGACCAGCGCGTTGCCGAAGCCGTAGGCGAAGTACACCTTCGACACCGACAGCAGCACGTCCTCGGCGCGGACGTCGAGCACGCCCTTGCCGACGCACCGGTGATAGGCCGCGAGCTGCCCGTGGGTGTGCACCGCGCCCTTGGGGGTGCCGGTGGTGCCGGAGGTGTACTGGATGTACAGGGGCTCGTCGGGGCCGACGTCGACCGGTCCGGGGACCGGGCGGGTACGGCCCGAAGCGAGCAGGTCGTCGGAGGTGACGTGGCGGGCGGCGTCGTAGCGGCCGCGCAGCGCGGCGCCGGCGACGATCGTGTGCGGCGCGCAGTCGGCGGCGATCCTGGAGTGGTCGGCGGCGGTGACGTCCGGGTTGACGATGACGGCCGGCGCGCCGATCCGGGCCGCGCCGAGGAAGGCGGCGATCACGCCCATGCCGTCGGGGAGCGCGAGCAGGACGCGGTCGCCCCGGCGCACCCCCCGAGCGGCCAGGCCGGCCGCGGCGGAGGCGGCCATCCGGTGCAGGCTCGCGTGCGTGTGCGGGACGCCGTTGTCCCAGAACGCCGTGCGCCCGAGCCATCCTCCGCCGGCGGCGAGCTTCTCGATCTGCCGGGTGACGTTCATCGGGCCGCCTCCGGCAACCCACCGGCCACCAGCTCCTCCTCGACGGGCTCTCCGTCCAGCCCGAGCAGCGGGGCGCACGCCTTGAGCAGCATCTCCTCGTACTCGTCGGCGGGGTCGGAGTCGAGCACGATGGCGCCGCCCGCGCCGATCCTGATGCCGTCGGGGGTGAAGACCGCCGTCCTGATCGTGATGTTCAGGTCGGCGGTCCCGTCGCAGCCCAGGAAGCCGATCGTGCCCGAGTACGGGCCGCGCGCCTCCGTCTCCAGCTCGTCGATGATCTCCATGGTGCGCAGCTTGGGCGCGCCGGTCATGGAGCCGCCGGGGAAACACGCGCGCAGGCAGTCCACGGCCGACGCCTCGGGCCGCAGCGACCCCCGGATCGTCGAGACGAGCTGGTGCACGGTCTGGTACGACTCGACCTGCATCAGGGCGGGCACGTGCACGCTGCCGGGCTCGCACACCCGGCCGAGGTCGTTGCGGAGCAGGTCGACGATCATGAGGTTCTCCGCGCGGCTCTTCGGGTCGGCGGCCAGGGTGGTGCGCAGGCGTTCGTCCTCGGCCTGGGTGGCGCCCCGGGGAGCGGTGCCCTTGATCGGTTTGCTCTCCACGACGCGGCCCTTGTCGATCTTCAGAAAGCGTTCGGGCGAGGAGCAGGCGACCTGGACGCCGCCGGCCGACAGGTACGCCGCGTACGGCGCGGGGTTGCGGGTGCGCATCCGGCCGTAGAAACGCAGCGGGCTCACGAGGGCGGGCAGGCGCACCGCGTTGGTCAGGCAGATCTCGTACGACTCGCCCGCCAGCAGCTCCTCCTGGCAGCGCCGCACGTCGGCCAGGTAGCGGGCGCGGCCTCGTACCAGACCGGCCTCCGCCACGGCGCGCAGGCCGGGACCGCCCGCCAGGCCGTCCGCCGGCGGCGCCGGCGCGGGCGTGATCCCGCCCGCGGTCGTGGCCGCCCACTCCAGCCAGCCGGCCGCCGCCCGCTCCGACTCCCGCGTGGCGACGCTCAGGGCCACCAGGTGCAGGGTGTCGTCGGCGTGGTCGACGACCGCTAACCGGTCGGGGAACATCCACACCGCGTCCGGCACCTCGGATGAGTGCTTGGCCGAGGACCCGCAGTCGGCCTTGACCTCGTACCCGAGGTAGCCCATGAACCCGCCGGTGAAGTCGAACGGCAGCTCGGGCGTGTGCACCGACCGCCGCCGGAGCTCCTGGTCCAGGACCTCCAGGATGGAGCCGGCGGCCCGCCTCGTGCCGGCGCCGACCGTCTCGATGCTGACCTCCCCCTCGCCGACCCGGTAGGTCAGCACCTCGCCGTGCGCGGAGGACGCCTCGGCCAGGTAGGAGAATCTGGCCAGGCCGGGGCCGTGCCGGGCGCTGTCCAGCCACATGGTGTGCCGCGAGCCGCCGAAGAGCGCGTGGTAGACCGGCTCGCTGCCGGCGCGCAGCGGGACCGACCGGGTGTGCGCGGTGTACTCCAGCTCGGCCGCGGGCCACACCGGCGGGCGGCCGTGGTGCCGTTCGACGATGCGCCGGAAGTTCGCCAGCAGCCGCGCGCCGTACTCGGTCAGGACCGACTCGGGGTGGAACTGCACCCCCCACACCGGACGGTGCCGGTGGCGCAGCCCCATGAGCACGCCGTCCTCCGCCCACGCGGTCGCCTCAAGGTGGGCGGGCAGCGGCTCGGGCACCCGCAACGAGTGGTAGCGCACGCCCCTGAAGTCCTGCGGGATGCCGTGGAACAGCTCGTCGCCGGTGTGGCGGACACGGCTGACGTGCCCGTGCCGCGCGGCCGGGGCCCGCTCGACCACGCCGCCGCCGACCGCCGCGATCCCCTGGTGCCCGAGGCACACCCCGAGCACGGGTACGGTCGCCTCCCGCAGGACGTCGGCGCACCGGCCGAAGTCCTCCGGGTTGCCGGGGTCGCCGGGGCCTGGGGAGATGACCACGCAGTCCAGCTCGGCGGCCAGGTCGACGCAGCGCGGGTCGTCGTTGGCGACCACCACGGGATCGACTCCGTTGATCTGCGCCAGCAACTGGAACAGGTTGTAGGTGTAGGAGTCGTAATTGTCGATGAGCAGGCAGCGGATCAACTCCGGCCACCGCCGATCACGGTCGTCTTGCGGACGGCGAGCATGTGCATGAGGCCGTCTCCGTACAGGGAAGGGGGCATCGTGGCCCAGGGCAGCACGGGGGCGGTGACCACCCGGCCGATGCCGGGCTCGTCCTCGGCCAGGCGGGCCAGGTGATCGTCGCCCAGCACGGTCACGACCAGGGAGTCGCGTAAGGGCGCCACGCCCTCGTCCGGGTGCCAAGGGGCGACGACGACGAACGGCGAGGTCAGCTCGGTGTGCACGCTCGGATGGCCGGAGCTCGGCGCCGACAACACCACCGGGCGCACCGCGTACGAGCCGTCGTCCAGCGCGGCCAGCGGATCTCCGCCGTAGTGCGGGGCGGTGTGGTCGGTCAGACCGGCGGCCAGCTCGTCCAGGTGCTTGCGCAGGACGGTGGCGCGCTCGGCCGACACGGCGGGCAGCTGGGCCCGGTCGTCGGTGACGAGGTGGGCCGGGGTCGCCGCGAGCCGCTCGGCGAGGGCGTCGGCGAGCGCGCCGGGGTCCTCGGTGGTGAGGATGGCCGAGACGTTGTCGCAGCGGACGCCGCCGTCGCCGAGCACGGTGTCCAGCAGGTAGTCCAGCTCGGCGGCGGAGGGCTCGTGGTCGATGACGAGCTTGCTGCGGCCGGGGCCGTTCACCCGGACGTCGCGCCGCCGCTCCCACTGCCGGGTCAGCTTGGGCGGGCCCTGCACGGCTCCGGCGTCCGCGTGCTCGACCAGCAGGTGGCCGATCCGGTCCGGCCCCGGCAGCAGCGTGAGCTTCTCCGGCGCGACCCCGGCCGCGCGCAGCGCGCCCATGAGCCGGTGCGGCGTGAACGGATCGGAGCGTCCCGGGCGGATCATGACGCTGTAGCCGATCGACAGTGCCCGCACCCAGAGCGAGTTGCCTCCGGAGTGGGTGCCGAGGTTGGTGAGCATGGCGAAGAGCCGGCCCCGGGGGATCCAGCGGGCGGCGACGCCGTCCACGTCCGGGATCGGCGGCAGATCGAGCGCGTTGTGCCGCCGGACGTCGGTGAGCACCCGGGCCAGGTAGTGGAGGCCGTCGCGGACGACGGGCTTCGGCACGCCGGTGGCGAGCGCGCAGCGGTTCAGGTAGTCGCCGGGCGACTCGCCGTCCACCTCCTCGGTGAGCAGGATCTCGGCGGCCCGCGCGAGCGTCGCCTGGTCGGGCGGTACGCCGTCGGCGGCGTCGCGGACCCGTTTCACCGCCGGCACCGCGGTCAGCGGCGCGGCCAGGCGCACCTCCGCCACGCGGCCGCCGTGCACGCCGATGAGGTCGGAGTGGTCGTGACTGTCCATGGGCTGGCCGGCGACCAGCGGCCGGATCGTGGGGATAACGGTTGGCATCGGCAGGTCTCCTGCGCGTTCGGTCGGTCAAGGGTGGTGGCGGGCACGGGGGCCGCGCGTCATCGGGCGAGCTCCTCCGCGAAGGCGGTGACCACCCGCCGCGCCTGCGCCGGGTTGAGGCGCGGGTCGCAACCGGTCCGGTAACGGGTGGGATCGATGCTGGGCAGCGGTCGCTCGGCGTGGTCCAGGCACTCGACCACGTCGTCCGGGGTGATCTCCAGGTGCAGGCCCGCCGGGCGAACGCCGTGGTAGCGGGTGACGCGGACGAACGATCGTGCCTCGGCGATGACGTGATCGACGACGCGGATCTTGTATCCGTCGTGGCGGCCCGTGTTGCCGTGCATCGGATCGCACAACCACAGCGGCCGGGCGCCGCTGTCGCGGGCGGCGGCCAGCAGGCCGGGCAGCGACTCGGCCACGCGGCCGGCCCCCAGCCGGGCGACGAAGGTCAGCCGGCCGGGCTCCCGTCCGGGGTCGAGCGCCTCGACGAGCGCGGCGACGTCCTCCGGGCGGGCGGACGGGCCGAGCTTGACCGCCACCGGGTTGGCCACCCGCGCGGCCAGCGCCACGTGCGGGCCGTCGGCCTGGCGGGTGCGGTCGCCCACCCACAGCAGGTGGGCGGAGGAGGCGTAGACCGCGCCGGCGATCCCGGCGGGCCGGACCAGCGGCTCCTCGTAGGGGTGCAGCAGGGCCTCGTGGCTGGTGAAGACGGGGTACGGGGTGCGGGCGGCGGCCAGGTGGCCGAGCACCTCGGCGGACTTGTCGTAGGCGAGCAGCAGCCGTCCCGCCTGGGGGGTGCGGGCGAGCGGGGTCGCGGCCAGGCCGTTCACCGCGTCGCCCATATAGATCGGCACCTGCGAGCCGTCGGCGACGGACTCGGTGGGGAACGACCTCGGCTTGGCGAACTGGCCGGCGATCCGGCCGACCACCACGGTCCCGACGGGGTCGCGGACGTCCGCGAGGATCGCCGCCAGCTCGGTGAGCTGCGCGACCTTGCGGGCGACGAGGCCGGGCGACACCTCGGCGAACAACTCCGCGCAGTCACCGGCGTGCAGGACGAACCCGCCGGCCGCCGCGACCTCGGCGAGCCGCTCGCGCAGCGCGCGGGTGGGCGCGAAGGACACGAGGGCGGGCCGCCGCCCGAGCTCCGCGACCACCGCGGCGAGGTCGCCGGCGGACCAGTCGGGCATCGGCACGGCCGAGGCCGCCGCCGACCGGGAAAGCAGCATCGGTGCACCCTTCTGACAGGACGGGGAGGGGAAGGACGGGAGGTAGGAGGACGGGTCGGTCGTTACGGCCGGGTGGCGATGCGCTCCGCGATGGCGTCCCACAGGTCGTGCCGGGCCTCCAGCGCGGTGTTCAGCGTGAGCGCGCACTGGTCCCACTTGACCTGGTCGTCGCCGCAGAGGTCGACGAGCATCTGCATCGCCATCGGCGTGTGCTGCTCGCCGTCGACCTCGATGTGCCGCTCCAGGTAGTCGCGGAACGTTCCCAGGACGTCGGCGTGCCGGTCCATCCGCATGACCTGGTCGAACATCTCGGGGATGAGGTCCTCCCTGCCGAAGGCGAACGCGGCGGCCTGGCAGTGCAGCGGCGCGTCGGCGATGATCCGCCAGGTGGTGCCGACGAACGCGGCGGCCGGGCGGGGGACGTCCGCGCCGGCCAGCCCGTCGGGGACGGTTCCGCCGGCGCGCAGGCAGGCGATGAACGTCTCGATGGCGGTGGTGTCGGCGCCGGCCTGCCGCATGCCGTCGACGTACAGCTCGAAGTGGCTGATGTAGCCGCCGGCCAGGGTGTCGCTCTCCTCCACCAGCACGATCTCGTTGACGAGCCGGCGGCTGGTCTCCGGGCCCTCCGGCACCCAGGGCACCCGTACGCAGGTGAGCTGCCGCTGGAGGCTCTTGAGCAGGGACATGAAGTCCCAGACGGCGAAGACGTGGTGCTCCATGAAGGTGACCACGTCGCCGAGGTCGTTGAGCGAGGTGTACATGGGGTGGGCGAGGATCTTGTCCCTGATCGGCTCGATGGCCTGCTGGAGGCCGTCCAGCCCCGGGTGCGAGATGCCCCACTTATAGCGATTTGTCGACATTTAATGCTCCAGGTTGTGTGGTCGGAATCTGAGAGGTCATCGGGAAGTTTTCGAGCGGCACCTGCGGCGGCTCCTCCTCGGTGCCCAGCAGCCCGCGGATCTCCAGCCGCTTGATCTTCCACGTGGAGGTGCGCGGGAAGTCGGCGAAGTGCCACTGGACCGGGCTCTCCAGGCCGGGCAGCCCGGCCACGGCCGCCGCCCAGCGCCCGCGGTCGAGCGGCCGGTCGTGCCGGGTGGCCAGGATGGGCGTGGGCCGCCCCGCCCGGTCCGGCACGATCACCAGCTCGGAGATCTCGGGCAGGCGCTCCATGAGAACGTCCTCGAGCCCGAGGTTGCTGTCGATGTCGCTGATCTTGTCCACTTCGCGGTCGGCCAGGTGGACCCGGCCCGCCCGGTCCCGCCAGCCCATGTCGCCGACATACCACCAGCCGTCGGTGAGCTGGGACTGGAAGCGCTCCTCCTCGCCCAGATAGGTGCGGACCCGGCCGCGGGTGCGCACCTCCAGGCGGCCGATCGTGCCGCGCGGCGCCGGCCGGCCCTCGGCGTCGACCACCCGCAGCCGCACGAAGCCGGGCAGCGGGTAGCCGATGCAGCGGCCGTCCATCCGCTCGACGTTGCGCCTGGTGTTGAGCCAGCCGGTGAGCGGGCCGGTCTCGCTCTGGCCGAACAGTTGCAGCAGGGCCGGACGGCGGTGCCGGGAGGCCGACAGGAGCTTCTTGACCGTGCCCGGATGGATGGCGTCGAAGGTGCTGCTGTAGTAGCGCACCCCGGCCAGCGGCCCGTCCGCCTCGTCCGCGAAGTCCTCCCACAACACGAAGTTGTTGGGATGGGTCTCCACAAGAGCCGGCCGGGTCGTCGAGAGCATCCTGCGGACCGTGGTGAGCCCCGTCTCGCTGATCACCGCGAGCGGATTGCCGTAGAACAGGAACACCCCGAGGGAGTTGAAGAACCGCGAGTGCACGAACGACATCGCCAGCAGCACCCGCGAGCGGTGCCGGACCGGCCAGGCCAGCAACTGCTGGGGAAGCAGGCGGTGGGAGAGCGTACGCGTCGTGTGCACCATCAGCTTGGGCACGCCGGTCGTTCCCGAGGAGTGGGTGATGAGCGTCGCGTGGTCGGGCGGCAGGTCGATCGGCGGGCGCCGGGGCGCGCCCGCCAGCGCCCCGAGGTCGATGACCCGGGCGCCGTCCGGGCCGGACGGCCCTGACGGCACCTCGGACGTGGACGTGCCGGACGGCACGTCTGACCGGGCCGGGCCGTCGGTGAGGATGACCCTCGTGCCGGTGAACGTGCCCTCGCCCGTGAGCCTGGCGAGCTGGGCCGCGTCCGTGACGATCCACGGCGACGACAGCCGGGCCAGCAGGATCAGGACCACGGAGGGGTCCAGCGCCGGGGAGAGCATGACGGGCACCGCGCCCGCCCTGGCCGCGGCGCAGGCCAGCAGCGGCAGGTCGAAGTTCAGGCCCTTGTAGACGGGGACGTACTCCCCGCGTCGCACGCCGGCCGCCCGCAGGCGGGCGGCGAGGTCGTCGACGAGGTCGGCCAGCTCGTCGTAGTCGTAGGTGGTCTGGTCGGAGCCGAGCACGCTCAGCGGCCGGTCCAGCTTGACCGTGGCGGCCGGGTTCCGCCGCGCCGCCTCCTCGAACATCCGCCCGATGCGGAACGTCCGGCGCAGTGCCGTCCGCATGATCGGCGCCAGCGCGCCCGCTCCCATCATGGTCTTCCCTCTTCGTCGCTCATGGTCGTCATCCGTCCTGATCGGGGCGCCACGCGGCGAAGCGCCGCAGGCCGTAGAGCAGCGGGACGCCCGCCGCCCGCGTCACGTCGGTGACCTCGCCGAGCACCACCGCGTGATCGCCGACGAGCAGGCTCCTGGTCACCCGGCAACCGGCGTAGGCGACGGCGTCCTCCAAGAGCACCGGCTGGCCGTTGGCCTCCGAGAAGGCCCAGGTGACGTGGGCGAACCGGTCGTCCACCGGCCGGGAGAACAGCTCGGCGACGCCGCGTCCCTCGGCCCGCAGCAGGTTCACCGCGAACCTGCCGCTCTGGCACAACGCCTCCAGCGTGGAGCTGCGGGTGTGCAGGCAGATCAGCAACGTCGGCGGGCTCACGGCCACGCTCGTCAGCGACGAGCAGGTCAGCCCGCGCGGGAAGCCGTCGGCGCCGGTGCTGGTCACCACCGCGACGCCGGTGGGGAACGTGCCCATCAGCGCGCGATAGTCGTCCTCCGCGCACGTCTGCTCACCGAGCTTCGCTGACACGGCCATGGCCTTCGCTCCGTCGACTGCGATCTCCATCGGGCGCCCGTCACGCGCCGCTCTGCCAGAGCCACCGCTCTTCGCCGTATCCGCTCACCCAGCTGTGCGGCCCGTGGACCAGGCTCTGGGTGAGCTCGGGCCGGGCGTGGAAGGCCGCCAGAGCCTGGCGCTGGGTGAGTGACCGGGCCACGAGAGCGTCGGCGGCCGACTTGCGGGCCTGCCACGCCTCCAGCGGCTCGGTGCCGGTGACGAGCTCGGCCGGGTAGTTCTGGCCGAGCAGCAGGCAGTCGACGCCGTCCAGCTCGTAGAAGGTGGGGGCGGCGGCGCGGGCGAGCCGGCGGGTGATCGGGTCGCGCAGGTGCAGCGGCGCGCCGGCGGCGTAGACGTCCAGCAGCGGCTGGATGCCGGAGACGTCGGTGGAGGTCCAGACCTCGCGCCAGAACGGCGTGTCCCGGCGCCGGTTGTAGCGGTAGTGCAGGGCCAGGAACCAGCGCAGGCCGTCCCAGCGGTTCGCGGTGACCCGGTTGAGCGTCTCGCTGGGCACCGGGTGCTTCCAGGACGCCGGCAGCAGCGGCATCATCGACATGATCGTGAACACCAGCATGAGCAGGCTGCTGGACTCCAGCGGCTCCACGAACGCGTAGGAGTTGCCCACCGCGATGACGTTCCCGCGCCAGGTCTTCTCGTGCCGCCCGACCCGGAAGCGCACCGTCTTGAGGTCGCCGACCATGCCGTGCTGGCGGACGACCTCGTCGGCGGCCTGGTCGCCGGACATGAAGGCCGAGGAATAGACGTAGCCCACGTGGTCCTCGTCGGGGACCGGGATGCTCCAGCACCAGCCCGCGTCCATGGTCGCGGCCGTAGTGTACGGCTCGATCGCCTCGCTCTGGTTCGTGTAGCCGGTGACCGCCGTGTCGGTGAAGAGGCTGTCCGAGTAGCTGGTGAAGCCGGTCTTCAGGGCGTCGCCCAGCAGCAGGGAGCGGAATCCGGTGCAGTCGACGTACAGGTCGAAGTCGAGGCTGCGGCCGTCGGTCGTCCGCAACGACTCGATCCAGTCCTCGCCGGACAGGCGGACGTCGCTGATCTGGGCGTCCACGTGTTTGACGCCGCGCTCCGCGGCGATCTCGGCGAGGAAGGTGACCAGGGCGCGGTTCTCCAGGTGGTAGGCGAACGGGAGGTCGTCCATCAGCGAGACGTACTCGCCGTCGTCCGTGCGGAACACCGGCACCTTGTTGTGCAGCATGAACAGCGACTGCAGGGTGTAGGCGTTCGGGTCGTTCCTGGTGGCCATCGAGCCCAGGACGCCGATCGAGTTGGCGCCCCAGTCGAAGGGGGCCATGATCCCGTCGGGATAGGGGCCCCAGTCGAACTTGATGCCGAGCTTCCAGGTCGGCTTGACCCGCTTGAGGAAGTCCAGGGCGTCGATGCCGAGATAGTGGTGCAGGAACGCCAGCAGCGGCGGCGTGGTGGCCTCGCCGACGCCGATGACGGGGATGTCGCTCGACTCGACCAGCGTGACGTCCAGCCAGGGCCGCCTGGCCCGCAGCGCCAGCGCCGTCAGATAGCCGGCGGTGCCGCCGCCGATCACGCCGATGCGGCGCACGGCATGCGGGTCGTCGGGGTCGGGGCGGGACAGCTCGTGGGAGAGCGCGGCGCGTTCCCGGTCGGGGACTTGGGAGCGCCACGCGCCCGCGCCGTTGGCCTCGGGGCCGGGCAGCAGGCTGGACAGGGCGCGCGCGTCGGCGCCCGGCATGGTGCCGGCCAGCAGATCGATCTTCTCCGACCAGGTCAATCCGTGGTTACTCGTCATCTGTGCGTCTTCTCTCTCGAAGTACCGCTTTGTCCGGGGGGTCCCAGGAGTCTCAGGGGGGTCTCAGTACAAGCCGCCGCGCAGCGTGATGGGCCCGCGCGGGCCGTAGGGGGCCTTGTCCAGCCAGGCGCCGAAGCGCGGCAGACGGGGAGCCAGCGTGGCGGCGCCCGCCAGGGCCAGCCGGGACCAGGCGGACTCGGCGCGCAGGTGCCGCAGCGCGCCTTCGACGCGGGCCCTGTTGTGCCGCGCCGCCTGCCGCCGCACCGTGTCGTAGTCGTCGACGACGCCGCGCGCCCGCTCCACACTGGTCGAACGGAGCGCGAGGCACACCGCGGTCGCCGCCGCCTCGGCGTCCGCGATCGAGCTGTTCATCCCCCGCGCGCCCAGCGGGGCGAACAGGTGCGCGGCCTCCCCGGCCAGCAGGACGCGCCGGTGCTCGTCGGCGAAGCCGGTGGCGACACGCTGCAGGCAGGGATAACGCGACACCCACAGCACCCGCTCCGCCTGCTCCGGCGAGACCACGGCCGGCAACCACCGGCGGACGGCGTCGGGCTCGCTCAGCGCCTCGCCGTCTGCCGGGTCCCGGCACTGCACGTCCACCTGGACGCCGCCGGTGAACGGCACGATCAGCAGGTTCCGGCCGTCGAGCGCCGGATGCCGGTAGTGCAGGTGCCGCTCCGCCGGCGCCCCGCCCGGGTCCTCGCCGGACAGGTCCACTGCGACGCGGTAGTCGGTGGAGCGGCCACCGTCCATCTCGATCGGGATCGACGCGCGCACGGCCGACCGCGCCCCGTCGGCGGCGATGACGTAGCGCGCCCGCCACTCACCGCCGTTCTCGGCGCGGACGGTCACGCCGTCCGGGTCGGACCGGACCGAAACCACCCGGGCCCCCCAGACGGGCTCCACGCCGGCCGCGCGGCACGCGCCGAGCAGGAACCGCTCGGTGTCGAGCTGCCGCAGGCTCGCGTACGGAGGCAGCCCACTACCCTGCCCCGCGTCGTCGTAGCGGCGGGCGTAGACCTCCCTGCCACGGTAGAAAGTGCGCGCGACCTGCCACAGGACACCGAATCCCGCGATCTTCTCCCCCAGTCCAGGGCTCAGCCGCTCCAGCCGCTCCAGCGTCTCCTGGTGCACGAACAGCGCCCGGCTGCCCGGCCGCTCCTGGTCCCGGGCGTCCGCCTCGATCAAGGTCACCTCGACGCCGAGCGACCGGGCGGCCAGAGTGGCACTCAGACCGGCCGGGCCGGCGCCCACGACCAGCAACTCCTGCTCATGGCTCATCGATCGGACCTTCCTAGTCGGTGATCCCCCGCCACTCGCACGGACAGCGAGGATCACTGATCGGCCAAGGGGGGAAATCCGCTCACCCCGTGGACTCGGGGCGCGGCAGCGGGGCACGGAGCCGTCGCTCACGCAGTTCAACAGGCGCGGGGCCGACAAGTCCACTACCTGATTGAGTAGTGGACGAGCGGGAAACCGCCTTTTATGGTGATGCCGTGAGTTCACGAGAGCAGCCGTGTCAAGTCAAATGACTTTTCGGGTGCGGCGCCCGTGTAAATTCTGCCGACCTCTTGAAGGAATTCCATGACGAGTCAATCCGCGCGGCTGCCGCTGTTCCAAATCGCCCGCGAGAGCTATGCGACCATGGGGAAGTTCGCCCAGACCGTGACGCAGAGTGCGCTGCGGTCGGGGATCGAGGCCGAGGTCGTCCACCTCGTGAAGATCCGGGTCTCCCAGGTGAACGGCTGCGCGTACTGCATCGACATGCACGTCATCGACGCACAGGCCGAGGGCGTCACCGCCCAGCGCGTCCACCTGCTGGACGCCTGGCGGCACGCACCCCGATTCTTCACCGAGCCTGAGCAGGCCGCACTCGGCCTGGCGGAGGCGATCACCCTGCTCGGGACCGACCCGGTCGACGACGACGTCTACCAGCGGGCCCGCAAGCACTTCACCGAGGAGCAGGTCGCCCACCTCATCTTCGTGGCGACCGTCATGAACGCCTGGAACCGGCTGGCCATCTCGGCCCGGCTGGCGCCTGGCGCGTACAAGGGCCGTTCGTGACCGGGAATCGGCGCCTCGTCAGCCACCCGCAGGTCCCCAAGCCACACGCAGGGAGTAGAGCATGTCCGCGGTAGACGCGCACGCACCGGCGACGGAGCTGAGCCGGCACCTCCAGGAGACCCTCGACTGGCACTTCGACCCGGCGACGGGGTCGAGGTTCTGGCTGGAACTCGCCGGCGGGCTCGGCTTCGACCCGCGCGCCGACATCCGGTCCGTCGCGGACCTGCGCCGCTTCCCCGACGTCGGGGAGCTGCTGCGGACCGTGCCGGCCGAAGACCTCATCCCCCGGGGCGGCACGGGAACGTACGAGGTGTTCGACTCCGGCGGGACGACCGGGACGCCCAAACGCATCGTGGACGCCACCTCGCGGGTCGCCAACGCCGACTGGTGCGCCGACGTGCTCGACTCCCACGGCTTCCCGGCCAGGGGAAACTGGCTGCACATCGCACCGTGCGGGCCGCACGTGGTCGGCCGGACCGTCCGGCGCATCGCGGCCAGGCGGAACGGGCTGTTCTTCACCGTCGACATGGACCCACGCTGGGTGCGCAAGATCCTCGCCGACGGGCGGGACGACCTCGCCGGCGAGTACGTCGAGCACGTGCTCGACCAGATGGAGGCGATCGTCTCCACCCAGGACATCCGGGTGTTGTTCATCACCCCGCCGATGCTGGAGGCGGCCTGCGCGCGGCCCGCCATCTACGAGGTCCTGTCCGAGCGCCTGGAAGGGCTGCTCTGGGCGGGCACCTCCGCGGGGCCGGAGACGCTGCGCCTCATCGAGGAGACGTTGTTCCCCAAGGCCAAGGTGTGCGGCATCTACGGCAACACGCTGATGGGGATCGCGCCGCAGCGCCCCCGCGAGCCCGGGGACGAGCAGCCCTGCGTCTTCAGGCCCTACCACCCGGCCTCGGTCGTGGAGATCGTCGACCCGGACACCCGCATCCCCGTGGCCTACGGCGAACGCGGTCAGGTGCTCATGCACCTGCTCTTCCGCGACATGTTCCTGCCCAACATCCTCGAACGCGACACCGCGCTGCGGATCGCGCCCGGGGCGGGCGACGTGGTCGACGGGATCGCCTCCGTCCTCCCCGTCACGACCGAGGAGATCGTTGAAGGGGTCTACTGAGGCCCACTGACGCTTCAGGGGGAAGGTGCCGTTTGGACACGATCAGCGTCTTCGCGCAGGACGGGTTCATCGCGAGCGGGCCGATCGAGGACGACCTGCTGGTGGCCGACTCCTGGCTGGTCGTGGACGGTGCGGTGCGTTTTCTCGCCGACCACGGCCGCCGCTTCAGCCTGGCCTGCGAAGCGGCGGCCCTGGCCGGAGACCGGGTCGCCGCGATGTGGCGGGCGGCCGTCGACGCGCTGCCGCGAGAGGGGGACTGGTTCCCCCGCGTCGAGCTGTCCGCCTCCGGCGAGCTGCGGTTGCGCGTGCGTACGGCGCCGCCCAGAGGCGGCCCGCTGACCGTCTGGGTCCGGCCGCCCGGCGACCCCCGGCGCGTCCCCCACGTCAAGGGGCCGGATCTCGTCGCCCTCGGCCGCCTGCGGGCCGAGGCCCAGCGGCTCGGCGCTCATGAGGCGCTGATCACCGCACCCGGCGGATGGGTGGTCGAAGGCGCCACCACGAGCCTGCTGTGGTGGGAGGACGACACCCTCTGCGTGCCGTCGAGCGAGCTGCCGGCGTTACCCGGAGTGACGACCGTGCGGCTCCAGCGCCGGGCCGCCGAGCTCGGCATCCCGGTGGCCGGCCGGCACCGGCGCCCGGAAGACCTCGCGGGCCGCGAGATCTGGCTGGTCAACGCGCTGCACGGCATCCGTCCCGTGCGGCGCTGGGCGCTGCCCGAGCTCCTGCGCCCCGGCCCGGTCAAGCAGGCGCCGTCCTGGCAGGCGTGGCTGGCGGCGCAGGCGGCGCCGTTGCCTTCCCGGCTCGCACAATGAGCGGCGCAAGGGCCACTAAGAAAGAGCTGCCTTTTCGCGATGTACGGCCCATCCACTTCATCCGTGACGGGCGGTCGGACGAATAGTGTCTGGACGGCAGAAAACCGATAGGGGGCGGCACCAGATGTCGATCGGTTTTGACAATATCGAAAAACAAAGATGGCGTCCGTTGTTCAAGCTCCTGCGGCAGGCCGGGCCCGGCTGGACGCTGATGCTCCAGGCGCAGGAGGGCGAGCCCGCCGAGACGCTCCGCTCCGTGGTGGCCGCGGCCCGCCGGCGGGGCATGCACATCCAGCACCGGTCGCAGCCCTCCGGCACGGAGGCCGGCCCGGCCGTCGCCGCCATGGCCCATCGCAAGGTCTGGGTGCTCCTGGTCACGCCGCCCGGCCTGATGGAGAGCGAGGCGAACCGCGAGGCGCACCGCGAGGCCACCGCCGCCGACACCCTCGCCCACGCCGTACGCGAGATCCTGCCGGTGTCCGCCGAGGCCGCCGTCAAGCTGGCGGACCGGCTCCTGGACAAGCTGGACTCGCTCGATCCCGCGCTCGCTCCCCACCTGGTGACCGTGGCGGACGCGCACCTCGCCGACGGCCGGCTGGCCAGAACCGGCGTGCTGCTGCGCGAGAGCCTGCTGCGGCCACTGCCCGGCGAGGTCGCGGCGGAGCTGCGTACCCGGCTGGTCCACGTGCTGGTCGCGGGCGGCAGGATCGCCGAGGCGATCACCGTCGCGCAGGCCGCGCCGCCCGAGCAGGACCAGCACGACGGCGACCGCGACGACGCGCGGGCCGCGCTGGCGTTCGCCCTCTCCCTGCGCGATCCCGAACGAGCCGCGCGGCACGCGGCGACGCCCGCGCTTTCGGGGGCGGCGGCGGCGGTGACCACCTCCACGCTGGCCGCGGGCGCGTGGCGGCGCGGTGACGCGGGGCAGGCCATGCGGCTCGCCCGGCAGGCCGTCACGATCGCCGACGACAACGTCCCGCCGGTGTGGCGGATGCTCGTCCGGCTCGCCTACGCCCGCAAGCTCATGAGCGGCGGCCGCTACACCGAGGCCGACGGCCACATCAAGCAGGCCACCGGCGAGTTGTCCCGCCCCGGCGCGCCCAGCGCCTACGCCCCGGCCCCCGCCATCGCCCGGGCCGAGCTGCTGATGCGCACCGGCCACCTGGAGCAGGCGCTGGAGCTGGCCGAGGCGGCCCTGCGCACCGCCCGCGAGATGGACGCCGGCCTGCTCGTCCCGCTCGGCCACGCGGTCCTGGCCGAGGCGAGCCTGCGGAGCGGCGACCTCGACCGCAGCCGCTGGCACGCGGAGGTCCCCGGCAAACTCCGCGCGGCCGGCCGGCCCCGCCTGTGGCCGGTGCACCCCGAATGGATCCGGGTGCGCATCGCCGCCGAGTTACACGGCCCGCAACACGCGGCCCGGCTCTTCACCGCCGAGCACGCCGACCTCGCCACGTACGGGCCGCTGCTGCTCGACGAGCCCGGCGCGGCCGTCTGGCTCACCCGGCTCGGCATCGCGGCGGGCGACGACGGGCTCGCCGGCCAGGCCCTCGCCGCGGTGGAAGGGCTGAGCAGGCGCAACCCGCAGTGCCACCGGCTCGCCGTCGCCGCGCGCCACGCCAGGGGGCTGCGCGAGAAGGACGTGACGGTGCTGCGCTGGGCCGCCGCCGAACATCCCGACCCCTGGGACCAGGCCGGGGCCCTGGAAGACCTCGGGGCCCGCCTCGCCGCCCCGCCCGCCGCCGACCTCATCGAGGCCGCCCGCCGCTACCAGTCGGCCCTGTGCCTGTTCGAGCAGATCGGCGCGGTACGCGACAGCGAGCGCGTACGCGGCCGACTGCGGAGACTGGGGCAGGAGCCGGTGCCGATCCGGCAGGGGCGGTCCCTGTGGCGCGGGTTCAGCGAGACCGAGTGCCTCATCGCGCTGCTGGTGAGCCAGGGGCTGACCAACCATCAGATCGCCGGCCGGGTCTCGTTGTCGGCGCACACGGTCAACTACCACCTGCGCAAGATGTTCCGCAAGGTGAGTGTCAACTCGCGCGTCGAGCTCGCCCGCCTCGTCAACGAAGCCGGCCGTGACTCCCTGGCCACTCCCTGCGCGTCCCGGGCCCTGCCCTGACCCTCGGGGCGTCCGCCGTACCGAGAAATGTGCGTTGATCGCGATATCCCCCCGGACCTGCTCGAACGCCGCCAGGTTCGCGCGGGCGGAGGGGCCGGGGCGGCGGACCGCCCGCATGGGTGCGGGGGAAGTGGGCAGCGAGTTCTGCGCCGGACCTTCCGGGCGGCGCCTTGCACGTGGTCACGTCCGGCGAGGTCGTCAGCGGAGCGAAACGACGTGGAGGACAAGGTGACGCCTATGCATTCCGACCAACCGAACGAGGAGACACCGGCGGGCGAGCGGCGCGGGCGCGTGCCACGATCGTTGCTCACCGCCGCGACCGCCGCGTTGGTGGCGACGAGCGGGGTCGGCGTGGCCGCTGCGGCGTCGGGCACACCCCCGACCCCGACGCCGACCGCGACTCCCACGGCGACCGTGACGCCCACGACCACGGGGACGCCCACTGGGACACCCACTGGGACGCCCACAGCGACGGCGACCGTGCCGCCCGTCAAGCTGGCGCCGATCAGCCCGTGGGGCTTCGCAGGGGCCATGCACGGCGAGTTCGTGGTGGCGACGAAGGACGGGTGCGGCACCGTGACCGTGCTCGCGCAGACCGGGCGGGCGCTGTCCGTCGTGGACGGCACCATCACCGTGCAGAGCCAGGACGGCTTCGAGCGGGCGTACACGATCAACGAGGACACCCAGACGATCGCGGGCCGGCGCGGCACCAGCGCGGTCAGGGAGGACGACTGGGTGTCCGTGACCGCGACCACCGACGGCCAGACCGCCACGGCCCTGTACGTCTACGACCTGTCGCGGCCGTCCAAGCGGTACTGGACGGGCAAGGGCTGGAAGCCGTCCCGGCAGGCGTGGGCCGGTCCGCCGTCGTGGCGAGCCCCGGCCGTGTGCCCCACTCCGACGCAGACCCCGACCCCGACCGGATCCCCGACGGAGACACCGACTGCGACCCCGACTGCGACTGCGACCGAGTCCCCGACCGGGACGCCGACAGAAACCCCGACCGCCACGCCGACCCCCACGCCGAGCCCGTGACCGGCCCTCCGGCCCGCAGGCGCTCTGTCGGTGACGCGGCTTAAGCTCGCGGATCGGGTGCGGCTCGACCTCCGCCACCCGGCCGGATCGCCCTTCTGACGGCCACGGGCATCCGGCCGGGGCGCCCTTCTGACAGCCACGGGCATCCGGCCGGGGCGCCCTTTTGACGGCACCGCTCTGGACAACGTGCCGCATACGTGATCTGACGGAGTAAAGCGCCGACGATCACGAACAGGAGCACCTGGACATGAGCGACACGTCGCGACTGCACACCGCCGGCACCACCCTGCTGGACCGCGCCCGCGAGTTGCGCCCGCTGATCGAGCGCGAGGCCGACGCCGCCGAGGCGCAGGGCAGGCTCACCACCCCCGTCGTGGACGCCCTGCACGAGACAGGACTTTTCGGCGTATGGGTGCCTGTGCCACTGGGTGGCGCCGAGTCGTCCCCGAGGGAGCTGATCGCCGTCTTCGAGCAGCTCTCGTACGCCGACCCCTCCACGGGCTGGGTCCTCATGGCGACCACACTGGAGAACGGCACGGCCGGCGCCTATCTGGGCGACGACGCCGTCGAACGCATCTTCAAGGGCCCTAGAATGCCGGTCTTCGCAGGTCAGGGCACCCGGCCGGGCACCGCCGTACGCGAGGACGGCGGCTTCCGCCTCACCGGCCAGTGGAGCTTCGCCTCAGGCATGCTGCACTCCCAGTACGTCCACAGCCTGGCCGCCGTCGAGGGCACCGACGAGGTACGGATCTTCATCACCCCCATCGAGGACGTGAAGCTGCTCGGCAACTGGGACGTCCTGGGCCTGCGCGCGACGGGCAGCGTCGACTACTCCATCGACGGCGCCTTCGTACCGGAGTCGCAGACGCACATCTTCACCGCCGACGAGCCGCTGCGCGGCGGTGCGATCTACCGGCTCGGCGTGCTCGACCAGGCGCTGATCTGCCACTCCGGCTGGGCGCTCGGCGTCGGCCGGCGGCTGCTCGACGAGCTGAGCCGCTACGCCGGGGCGCGGGCCGGACGGCCGGGGCAGATCGCCGGGAGCGACGCCTTCCACGCCGACTTCGCCCGCGCCGAGGCGAAGTTCCGTGCGGCGAAGGCGCTGGTGGAGACGGTGTGGGACGACGCGGAGCGCGCTCTGGACTCGGGGCGGGCGCTCGACGTGCGCGAGGAGACGATGGTGCGGCTGGCGCTCAACCACGTCACGTCGACGGTCGGCGAGGTGGCCCGGTTCGTGCACGCGTCGGGCGGCACCTCGGCGGTGCGGGACGGGTTGATCCAGCGGCTGTTCAGGGACGTGCACACCGGCACCGCGCACATCACGTCAGGGCCGCAGGTGCTGCAGGAGTGCGGGCGCGAGCTGGCCGGCCTGGCTCCGGACGCCTCCTGGGTGGTGTTCGCCCTGGAAGGCTGACGCTCACTCAGCGGGAGCGGGCTTCACCAGAGGAGCAGCACGGCGGTGAGGACGATGCTCAGCACCACGAAGCCGGGCGTTCTGGGCTGCCGGGCGGCCTCCTGGCGCGAGGAGGTCACCAGCGCGGCGCCTATGGCCAGCGCCGCCGCCAGGTGCAGGCCGTACCAGAGGAGGACGGGGATCCGGCCCAGAACGGTGCTGTGCATCAGGTCGTCGGCGGATCCGTAGCCACCGATCAAGGCGAGCACGCTGAGGCCGAGACCCAGCAGCGCGAACCCGTACCGGAACCGGCCGAGCATGACCCAGACGACGGCCCCGACCGTCAACAGGACGGAGAGCTGGTGGTGCAGCTGCCTCATGAGCAGGCCGCCGCGCACGTCAAAGCTGATCTTCAGGGCGGAGTCGTAGGCGGTGCTCATCATGACACCGCGCAACGGCTCGTAGCTGCCGTCGTACACCACCGTCTGGCCGCCGGGCGTGTAGAAGAAGGTGAGGAAGCCGCCGGTGAGCAGGACGAGCACGAAACAGTAGATCAGCATCTCGCCCACCAACTGCCGCGCCCGCTCCATTCGGCATATTTCACCATACGGAGCCAACTCCGCGAGGCTATTGCGCGATCTTCCGCCCGCCAGGTGCGCGCCGGCCCGACGGACGGGCTGGCGCTCGGCTCGACGGACGGGCTAGCGCAATCCGGGCAGATCGGTGATCGCGATCTGCCCGGCTGAGGCGTAGGCGGCGATGGCGGGCGCGACGTCGCTGTCCACGATCACCGTGACCAGGCCGGTCGCCCGGTTGCCGCTGGTCCCCACGCTGTCGACCAGCGCGCTCTGGGCCAGCACCTGGCTCTGCTCGGCGTCCGTGTCCGTGCCCGTGGGCACGAGGACGACCTGCACCCGGCAGCCGGCGTACATGCCGCTGGGCGACTGGCCCGGCTTGAGCGCCAGCCCCACGCGCGCCATCCCCGGCAGCAGTCCCTTGCTTCGCCCCACCGTCATGGCCGTCGTCACCAGCGTTCCGGGCAGCAGCGTGACCGCGGCGACGGTGTTGGACACCCGCGCGCGGTCCGCCCAGAGCGCGTACTTCACCCCGTCCTCGACGACCCGCGCCTCCCGCATCGAGTCCGGGCCGAGCGGCTGCCCCGCGCCGACCTGCTTGGTGATGAGGATCGCCGAGACGCGCTCGTCCGCCCGCATGACGAGGACCGTGGTGGCCAGCGCGCCGCCGAGGATCAGCAGCACGGCGAGCGCGGCGAGCGCCGGTTTGGGCTCGCGGGGGGCGGCCGGCAGTCTGCGCACACTCGCGGCGGTCAGCGGGCCGCCCGCAGGTGGCCTGGCGGTCTCCGGTGACGCCTCATCACGGCCCTTCGTCCCCATAGACGCAGAGCGTGCCCGATGCCGTGACCTGCCGGAGCGCAAGTCACCAATGGGAACTCCAGGAGATCCGGCCAGGCGAGGGCAGACCTACCTGCTATGTGCTGATACGTCCGCTAGCTGTGGGGAATCGTCCACGACCTCGGGGGTGCCGAATCTCCGGACCGCCTGATAGTACGTCCACGCCAGACCGTCACAACGGAGCTTGGCGACTGCCGCGTATCCGGCGCACACCTCGCGCAGATCGAAGAGGAAGGCGTCGTCGATGTGCGACTTGTGCGCCGGAAAGTGGCCGACGGCCTGGTAGTTGCGGTAGCCGAAGTCGTGCCGCCGGCAGGACGTCCGGAAGTCGAAGCCGAGCGGCCGGTCCGGGCTGCCGGAGCACTGGTCGGTCGACCAGTCGAACAGGTACTCCGCCCACGACCCCTGATCGGCCCGAGCCTCCCGCCAGGCGGCGGCGCTGGCGAGGGTGGGCTGGGTGAAGCCGAGGAGCGCGGCCAGCTTCTGCTCCAGCGTCACCGCGTGGGCCGGGGTGGCGGGCACGAGGACGGCCGTCAGGGTGAGAGCGACGGAGGCCAGGGGTCGTCCGACCATGGGAACCTGCCTGTCTTACCCGGGAACGGGAACCTGTCCCCGCAAGCTTCGCCCCGCCCCCCGGCGACGACCCGAGACGCCGCGCCACACGCAGGCAATGACCCCGGCAGGAATCCGTCAGCGGGCGAGCAGATCGTGGTGCGCCATGGAGGCCCCATGGCGCACCGACCGCATCAGGTCAGGGCCACCGGGCGGGGCCGTTCGCAGGTGCTCGTGATGGTCACCGACGTGCCGGTACGCGCCGAGGCGAGCAGCGACTCCATGACGTCCAGCACGTGGAAGGCCAGCGTTCCCCCCGCACGGGGCTCCTCACCCGCCGGGGTCACCGCGAAGTCGGCCAGGCCCACCCCGCGCCCGGCCCCGGCGTACCCGGCCGTCTCGGGAAGCTCCCGCCAGTCCGCCTCCCCCACCCCCGACACCAGCACGGTGCCGTCGAAACGGTTCGGGTCGGGGACGATCAGGGAGCCGGCCTCGCCGTGCACCTCGATGTGCGGCGACCGGGTCGCCGCCGCGTCGAAGCTCATCACCAGCGTGGACAACACCCCGGAGGCGTGCACGAGCACGCCGGTGACGTGGGTGTCGACGGTGACCGGGATCTCGGTGCCGCGCCGCTCGCCCGAGCCGATGGTGCGCTTGGACCGCGTGCGGCTGGCGGCGCCGATGACGGAGGCCACCGGCCCGAGCAGGGTGACCAGGCTGGTGATGTAGTAGGGGCCCATGTCGAGGAGCGGGCCGCCGCCGGGGACGTAGTAGAAGTCGGGGTTCGGATGCCAGCGCTCGTGGCCGGGGGTCATCATCGTGGCGGTCGCCGCGACGGGCCTGCCGATCAGCCCGTCGTCGATCGCCTTGCGGGCGCTCTGCGTCCCCGTGCCTAACACCGTGTCGGGCGCGCAGCCGACGCGTACCCCGGCGGCGCCGGCCGCGGCCAGCATCCGCGCGGCGTCCTCGGTGGTCGCGGCCAGGGGCTTCTCGCAGTAGACGTCCTTGCCGGCCGCGATGGCCTGGAGCGCGACCTCGGCGTGGGCGGCGGGCACGGTCAGGTTCAGTACGACGTCAACGCGCGGGTCCGCCATCAACTCCGCCACGCTCAGCACGTCGACCCCGGCGTAGGGCCGCACCGCCTCCCGCGCCCGGTCAAGGTCCAGGTCGGCCACCGCCACCAGCCGTAACCGCGGCAGCCGCTCGATGGTGGGCAAATACTGGGCCGAGATGGCGCCGCACCCGACGATGCCCACGTTCACCGGCCGGCCCACGACATTCCCCTCTCGATGATGGTGCGCACGCTGTCCTGCTCCAGGACGTCGAGGCTGTGCCCCGGGGTGGCGACGAAGATCTTGCCGCTGCCCCACCGCCGGGTCCAGACGGCCGGCGAGGTGACCTCCCGGTGCCAGGGGTCCCACGCGCGGACCTGCTGCGTCGTGGTCGCGAGCACGTCGATGTAGTCGTCGGTCAGCACCCAGTACTGCTCGGTGACGAGGTCGAAGTCCGTGATGCCCTCGGTGATGGGGTGAGCGCTCGCCTCGGGGAGCAGGTTGACGGTGTACGGGACGTAGTTGTCGGCCTGCGAGCCTTCGCGCTCGCCGGGGTGTTTGCCGGGATGGCAGGCGAACTGCCCGCCGATCAGGTGCAGATAGTCGGAGGAGTTGCGGAAGGAGTCGGCGATGCCGCCGTGCCAGCCGGCCAGGCCCGTGCCGGCGCGGACGGCGGCCTCCAGCCCGGTCAGCTCGGCGGGCAGGATCGTGCCCATGGTGTAGCACTGCACGATGAGGTCGATGCCGGACATGAACTCCGGATCCGCGTACGGTGCCGGAGAATCAGCCCGATGCACCTCGAACCCATTCTTTTCGAGGTAGGGGATGAACAGTTCGGTGGCCGCCACGGGGGCGTGCCCTTCCCAGCCGCCGCGCACCACGAGGGCCTTGCGGCTGTGTTCGCCTGCCATGCTGTCGCCTATCGCTCAGGGGTCAACACCTCTGATCGTCGCATCTATGGTCAAACGACCCAAAAGCGGAGTCGCCCGTTCGGCTCAGCCGAGAAGTTACCCGGCATTCTCCCGCAAAAGCGCTGTTCAGCGATCTGCAGAAGCGGCAAACGCCCTTCAGCGCAGCGGTGGATCCAGCATCCTGGGCTTGCGACGCACCCGACTCTCCGCGCCCTCTGCCAAGGAGCCTCCGTGACCCGGTATGCCGTCGACCACGCCCGGAACACGCTGATCGCCCACTGGAGCACCGGCATCGGCGACATCGCCACCGCCGTGGCTCCGCTGCCTCCCGGCCAGGACGTCCTCCGCCTGGCCGCCTGCCTGACCGACCTGTCCACGGCCTGCTGGCGCTGCTACACCCATCCGGCCAGCGCCGCCGACGAGCAGGGGCCCCACAGCATCGGCTGGCACCGGCAGCGCGAACGCGACGCCTTCGCCACCGTCGTCTCGTTCCTGACCAAACCCAGACGGCCCGCCAGCAACTCGTTCACCAGGGTCGAGCGGGCGGCCCACCGCGTCGGCCGTACCCTGCACACCCTCCGCGCCCCCGAGCTGGTCGCCTACGTGGCCACCGACGTCACCGCCGAGCTGACCGCCGTCGAGCAGGCCGAGCTCGGCGACCTGTCCGCCCGCGCCCAGCAGGCCGTCGCCCTCAGCCGCGAGGACGCCTCGCCCCTTCAGGTCATCGAGGCCGACACCCTGCTCCACGAGCATCCGTTCGGCGCCGAGACGTTGTTCACCCGGATCGACCCCACCGCGGCCGCCATCGCCGCCGCCCACTGGCTGTATGCCGCGGCCACCACCACCGCCCGGCACACCGGGCTGCATCCGGCGCAGGCCATCACCGAGGTCGACCGGGTCAAGGCGCTCGCGCACGGGAGCCTCGCGGAGGTCCTGGCGACGATGGAGGCGGGCGCGTCGCCCCGGCAGGCCGTCATGCCGATGATCCGCCACGCCCTGCACGTCGCCGAAGGTCACCTGCTCGGCGTCACCGAGGCCAAGCACCGCCTCACCGCGGCCGAGGACCTCATCAACCGGGTCCGCGCCGACCTCGACGTCGGCCTCGACACCGTCTATCTGCCCATCACCCCGCTCAACCCGGCCCGCCCCGCCCTCGACCTGCTGGAGAACCTCCTGCACGGCATCCGCAGCGCCTGGTTGCTGTTCTCGCAGTACGCCGACAGCACCGGCAACCGGCAGACGTTCCTCACCGAGGTCCGGCACGAGGCCGCCCTGCACCGCGCCCACCTGCTGTAGCCGCTCGTGCGCGCCCGCCGATGAAAGGATCGGAGCTCGATCATCACCGAAAGGCACCTGAGATGGCTCCGAACATCGCGACCGCGCGCCCCGTCGAGCTGCCCGAGTTGCTCGGCTTCCTGCGTCCCCGGCATCACGGCCTGCTGTCGACCACCCGTGCGGACGGCCGCCCGCAAATGTCCCCCGTCTCCTGCGGCGTCGACCAGGACGGCCGGATCGTGGTCTCCACCTATCCCGACCGCGTCAAGGCACGCAACGCCCGCCGCGACGAGCGGGTGTCGATCTGCGTGTTGTCCGACGACTGGAACGGCCCGTACGTCCAGGTCGACGGGCACGCCGAAGTGCTCGACATGCCGGAGGCCCTGGAGGCGCTCGTCGACTACTACCGGTGCATCGCCGGCGAGCACCCCGACTGGGACGACTATCGCGCGGCCATGCGGCGGCAGGACAAGTCGCTGATCCGCCTGCACATCGACCGCTGGGGCCCCATCGCGACCGGCGGCTTTCCGGCCCGTCTCGTGTCCGGCCAATGAGATTCGACCGTACCTGACGGAAATTACCTCGTTAGCAGAGGTAATATCCCGAACATGAGCCCTCCCGACCCTCCAGAGGACCTGATCTCGGTCATGTCCGGCATCAACCGGCTCGTCAGGCGCAGGTTGCGTCAGGGCGCGCCCGAGCCCCGGCTGCGCGGCGCCCAGGTGGAGCTGCTCCACCTGGTCGCCGCGAACCCGGGCATCGGCGTCACGGCCGCCGCCAAGGAGCTCTACCTGGCGGGCAACTCCGTGTCCACG
This sequence comes from Nonomuraea sp. NPDC002799, assembly GCF_053592075.1. Taxonomy (NCBI): domain Bacteria; kingdom Bacillati; phylum Actinomycetota; class Actinomycetes; order Streptosporangiales; family Streptosporangiaceae; genus Nonomuraea; species Nonomuraea sp. NPDC002799. The sequence goes on along the minus strand of NZ_JBSFVA010000015.1, from coordinate 192,001 downwards.
ATGATCAACCAGCTCACCGCCGCCGGCCTGCTGCGGCGCGAGGCGGGCCAGGACGACCGGCGCTCCGCGCGGCTGCTGCCGACCCCGGCGGCCGAGGCCCGGCTGCGTGCCTGGCGCGAGCGCCGTACCGCCCTCGTCCGCGAGCAGGTGGACCGGCTCGGCGAGGCCGACCAGGCGGCGCTCGCCGCCGCCATCCCCGCCCTCCGCCGGCTCGCCGACGGCCTGCGCGCGGAAATGGACCGCCCATGACCGAACCACGCGAGGACACCGCCCGACCGGCCACCACCGAAAACACCGCCCGACCGGCCACCACCGCACCCCCCCAGGACACCGCTGCTACCGCGCCGCGCCAGGACGCCGTCACCTGCACCGGCCTGACCTACTCCTTCGGTCAGACCAAGGCCGTCGACGGGCTGGACCTGTCGGTCGCGGCCGGCGAGATCTTCGGCCTGCTCGGCCCGAACGGCGCGGGCAAGACCACCGCCATCCGCTGCGTGACCACGCTGCTGCCGGTCCGCCCCGGCATGGTCAAGGTCTTCGGCCGCGACTCGGCCACCGACCGGATGGCGGTGCGCCGCCTGCTCGGCTACGTCCCCCAGCAACTGTCCGCGGACGCGCGCCTCACCGGCCGCGAGAACGTCTCCCTGTTCGCCCGCGTCTTCGACGTCCCCCGCCGCGAACGCGCGGCCCGCGTCGCGCAGGCGCTGGAGGCGGTCGGCCTGGCCGACGTCGCCGACCGGCTGGCGGCCACGTTCTCCGGCGGCATGGTGCGCCGCCTGGAGCTGGCGCAGGCGCTGGTCAGCGCGCCACGGCTGCTCATGCTGGACGAGCCGACGATCGGGCTCGACCCCATCGCGCGCACCAGCGTGTGGGAGCACATCCAGGCGGTACGCGCGATCACCGGGATGACGGTCCTGGTCACCACCCACTACATGGACGAGGCCGACCAGTACTGCGACCGGGTGGCGCTGATGCACCAGGGACGCGTCCGGGCGGTCGGCACCCCGGCGGAGCTCACCGAGGAGCTGCGCGTGCGCCGCGGCGACGATTCCGCGCCGACGCTGGAGGACGTCTTCAGGGACGTCGCCGGCAGCGGCCTGAGCGAGGAAGGAGGGGAGTTCCGCGATGTCCGGCGTACCCGCAACACCGCCTCCCGGGTCGGCTGAGAGCGGCCTCGGCCTGCTGTCCACCCCGCCGGTCCCGCGTTCGGGCTGGCGCGTCCTGCCCGCCAGGATGATCGCGATGTGCGTGGTCGAGCTGCAGAAGATCCGGCACGACCGCACCGAGCTGTACACCCGCGCGATCCAGCCGGCCCTGTGGCTGCTGGTCTTCGGCCAGACGTTCACCCGGCTCCAGGCGATCCCGACGGGCGACATCCCGTACATCGACTATCTGGCGCCGGGGATCATCGCCCAGTCCACGATGTTCATCGCCATCTTCTACGGCATCCAGATCATCTGGGAGCGCGACTCGGGCGTCCTGACGAAGCTGCTGGTCACGCCGACTCCCCGGGCGGCGCTGGTCACCGGGAAGGCGTTCGCCTCCGGGGTGAAGGCGGTGATCCAGGCGGTCGTGGTGATCCTGATCGCGGCCCTGCTGGGCGTGGCCATGACGTGGAACCCGCTGCGCCTGGCCGGCGTGGTCCTGGTCGTGGTGCTCGGCTCGGCGTTCTTCTCCTGCCTGTCGATGACGATCGCCGGCATCGTGCTGACGCGCGACCGGCTGATGGGCATCGGCCAGGCGATCACCATGCCGCTCTTCTTCGCCTCCAACGCCCTCTATCCCATGGACGCCATGCCGGGCTGGCTGCAGGCCATCAGCACGGTGAACCCGCTCAGCTACCAGGTCGACGCCCTGCGCGGCCTGCTGCTCGGCAGCCCGGCGAACCTGCCGCTGGACCTCGTGGTCCTGGCGGTGGCCGCGGCGCTGGGCATCACGGCGTCCTCCGCGCTGCTGGGACGGCTGGCCCGCTGAATACCTGGGTTATATATGCCCGTTTGTCCGACTAGCTGAGGGGGAGATGAGGAGGTGAGAGCGAGGAAATGCCATGGAATTTCAGGATTTCATCTCGATCGTGAAGCAGGCGGCCGGCCTGGCGAACGAGGAGGCGGAACGGGTCTCCTGCCTGACGCTCCGCCTCCTGGCGCGGCGCATCTCCGCCGGAGCCGCCGCCGATCTCGGCGAGCTCCTGCCCGAGCCGTTGCAGACGTGCCTGGAGCCTGAGGGCCCGCCCGAGAAGTATCACCACGACGAGTTCATCGGCCGCATCGCCGAGATCATCGGCACCGGTCCCGACGCCGCCGAGCGGCAGGCGCGTGGCGTGCTGGCCGCGCTGGGGCGGGCGGTGGGCCCGGAGGAGTTCGCCAATCTGCGCTCGGAGCTGCCCGACGACTTCGCCCTGCTGCTCGACGCCGCGTCCGGAACGGCGCCGCCCGAGGCCCGGGAGCCGTCCTTCACCGGCAACCTGCCGTACGACACGTTCGTCGGCCGGGTCGCCACGCGGGCCGGGATCGGCCGCGAGCGGGCGGCCCGCGCGGCGGAGGCCGTCCTGGAGGTGCTGGGCATCCGGCTGTCCGGCGGGCAGGTGGCGGAGATCTCCCCGCCGCTGCCGGCGGAGCTGCGCGCCGCCCTGCTGCGCGGGAACACCCGTGGCCGCCAGGGCGCCGTGCCGGCATCGCCCGACGTGTTCCTGCACGACGTCGCCAAACGTGAGGACGTCACGCGGGCGGACGCGTATCAGGATGTGAAGGCCGTGTTCGCTGTGCTGCGGGAGGCCATCGGGGAGAAGGAGTACCACGACATGATCGCGGAGCTTCCCGGAGGGTACCGTCCGCTGCTGAGGCAGGGGTAGAGCCATCCGTGCTCTGGCCGGAGGGGTGTGGACTTATGGATATTTCGGAAGACAGTGCGCGGATCCCGGTCGGGGACGTGGCCCTGGACGCCGACGTCGCCGTGCCCGTCCACCCGCGCGGGGTGGTGCTGTTCGCGCATGGCAGCGGCAGCGGGCGTGACAGCCCGCGCAACCGGTACGTCGCGGCGCAGCTCCAGGCCGCCGGGCTGGTGACCGTACTGGCCGATCTGCTGACGGAGGCCGAGGAGCGGCGGGACGCGCTGACCGGAGAGCTCCGGTTCGACATCGGGCTGCTGGCCGGGCGGATGGTCGCGATGACCGACTGGGCCCTGGCGGACGCGCGGACCGCCGGGCTCGCGGTCGGCCTCTTCGGGGCCAGCACCGGCGCGGCGGCCGCCCTCGTCGCGGCGGCGCAGCGGCCCGGCGCGGTGCGGGCCGTCGTCTCGCGAGGGGGGCGGCCGGACCTGGCCGGCGAGTTCCTCGGCCAGGCCCGGCAGCCCACCCTGCTCATCGTGGGAGGGGACGATCCGATCGTCATCGATCTGAACGAGCGGGCCACCCGGCAGTTGCCCGGGGAGGTGCGGTTGGAGACCGTACCGGGGGCGTCGCACCTGTTCGAGGAGCCGGGCGCGCTGGAGCAGGTCGCCCGGCTGGCCACGGACTGGTTCGTCACCCGCTTGGGGATGCCGGTCCCGTCAGAGCTCCGTTAGACGAACTGACTCTTGTAGAAGACGGTGGACTGCCGCACGCCGGCGGTGTTGGAGTGGAAACCGAAGGCCAGCCTCGGCCCGCTGGAGTGCATCCAGATCGCCATGCCCTGCGGCTCACGCCCCGGCAACGACGCACCGGCGTTGGTCTGCGCCCGGTCGGTCACGATGGACTGCCCGACGTCGTTGATGTCGATCACGGTGATGTAGGAGGGCCCGTTCACCTTGCCCTCGAACAGGTAGGCGTAGCGGCCGTAGGCGGTGTAGCCCTGGAACGGGTTGTCGGTGCCCCAGGCGCCACGGGACGGCAGGGCCCGCGCGGCCACCCGGTGCTCGGTGGCCATCCGGCCCGCGCGGGCGTCGCTGAGCTTGAAGACGACCAGGCGCGGCAGGTCCGCACCGGTCTTGTAGCGCACCAGCAGCCGGTCGGTCGAGGGGTCGATCACGGGCTGCGGGTTGATGATGTCGCCGCCGATGGCCGGCGTACGGTCCTGGATCGCCGTGCTGTCCTGCTCCAGGACGGACCCGTTGACGAACGGGAACCGCCCGATCTTGGTGCCGAACCCGCTCTCACTCGTCCGCCACTCCGTCCACAGGTAGACCGCCCCGTCGTACGGCTCGACCGCGATCGACACCCCGTGCCCGAAGCCGTGCAGGGTCATCGAGCCCAGTTCCTTGCCGGCCGTGTCGGTCTTGGTGATCCACAGGTCGCCCACGTTGGCGGGGTTGGTGTTCGTGGAGTTGACCTGGACGAAGTAGATGTGCTGGTGAACATTGTCGTACGCGAAGGACTGCATCACCCAGTTGGCGTGCAACGACTTCCTCAGGACCGGATTGCCGCCCGCTCCACCCAGATCGAAGAGCCGGGAATCCGGCACCTCCGCGTACACCGGTCCGGCGTTCATCAGCGCTGCGGCGGCGAGACCTCCGCCGGCCAGTAACAACCCGCGCCTGCTGAGTCCGATGTGAGGAACGTTTCGCATGGACTGCCTCCATGATCTCGAAAACCGCGCCAGTCGGCGATCATCGTCACATATCGACCCGTCAATTACACGCTTTTGCTCACATGTCCTGACAACTAGCCAAGCCGTCATGATGACGCGGTCATGACAAGCCACGTCGCGACGGTGGCGGAGGAGGCCGCCACCACCGTCGCCGCGGCCGGATCAGGCGTAACGCGGGAACAGGTCCGTCGTCGGCCAGGTGGTGACCTTGCCGATCTCGGCGTTGATGCGCGGGCTGAGCACGTCGAAGTCCAGCGACCCGCTCTCCTCGGTCCGGTTGAACAGGGCGGCGTAGGTGAAGCCGTTCTGCAGCCGGGCGGTGTAGGTGTAGGTTCCCGGCAGGCCGCCGCTGTGCCAGGTGTTGAGGTGGCCCGTCACCTGACGGACCCACAGGCCGGCCCCGTACCACGAGCCGTCCGCCGTGATGCCGATCTCCGGCTTGGCCACCATCTTGGCGATGGAGGCCGCGTTCAGCACCGCGCCGGGCGCGTCCAGAATGCGCTCGAAGCGCACCAGATCAACCGCCGAGGCCAGCCAGCCGCCGTTGGCGCCGCGGTTCTCCATGCTGAAGCCCCCGTACGGCGCCGGCACCACCGTGCCGGACGCGTCCGTGACGGTCTTGCCCGTCTGGACCGACTCGTAGACGATCTCGCCGGGCGCGGCCTGGGACTTGAGGGTACGGCCGAGCCGCAGGCGGGAGATGCCGACGGGCGCGAGGACCTTCTGCTTGACGTACGCCTCGTAGGCCAGGCCGGACACCTTCTCGATGATCAGGCCGAGCAACATGTAACCGTAGTTGCTGTAGGCGTACCTGCTGCCGGGGGCGAAGTCGAGCGGGCGGGAGCAGGCGTACTCGACGATCTGGTCGCGCGTGATCGGCAGGGAGACGCCGAGGGACTTGGCGATGGTGTGGTCCGCGTAGAGGTAGTCGACTGAGATGTCGCGATCCCACCCGCCCGTGTGCTGCAGCAGCCGCAACACGGTCACGGTAGCCAGCCGGGGGTCGGCCGCGGTGGACAGGCCGAGCAGCTTGGCGACGGACGTCCCCAGTCCGAGCTTGCCCTCCTGCACCAACCGCATGATGGCCACGGCGGTGATGTGCTTGCTCAGGCTCGCGATCCGGAACAACGAGGTGGGCGTGAAGGTCGGCACGGCCGGGTTGTCGCTGTAGCGATAGGCCCTGGCCAGGACGAGCTTGCCGTTCTTGGTGATGGCGAGCTGCGCGCAGGAGATCTTGCGCTCCACGATGTACGTCTTCAGCACGTTGTCGAAGCCGACGAGCGCGGCCGGGGCCACGCCGGCCGTCTGGACGGACGCGGCGTACGCCGGCCGCGACGTGCCCCAGGCGAGCGCGGGCAGCGTGGCGGCTCCCGCCAACAGGAACCGCCGCCTGTTCAAGCCATTCGATTCGGACGCATGTGGGTCGTTCTTCGTCATGACCAGATGTCTAGCGGATTGTCCGGTTCCGCGGGTCCGATTGAGCGTCCCGTTATCCAGGTGACTCTCTGGCCGGATGCGGACACTCCTCCGCGACAACCGTTGGACCGCACCAATCGTCACATTGGCGCCACATCCCTCATCAATCCGGAGCCCGCCTTGCTCAAGCGCCTGCTCGCGTCGGCCATCACCGCAGCCGCCGTCCTCCCGCTCGCCGCCACCCCCGCCCACGCCGCGACCCCGGCCGTGCAGTTCGTGAAGGTCTTCTACGACTCCCCCGGGTCGGACCGAGGCGGCAACACGTCACTCAACGGCGAGTACGCGGTGTTGCGCAACACCACGAAGCAGGCCGTCCAACTCGAAAACTGGATCCTGCGCGACGACACCGGCTATAAATACACGTTCCACGCGTTCACCCTCAAGCCCGGCAAGTCGGTGACCGTCCGCTCAGGCCAGGGCACCGACACCACGACCGTCCTGTACTGGGGCCGCAAGTGGTACGTCTGGAACAACGACGGCGACACCGCCGGCCTCTACCGCGCCAGCGACCTCAAGAAGATCGACGCCTGCGGCTGGCAGCGCGGCAACACCGCCATCTCCTGCCTGTAGCCCTTCCGCCGGGTCGAGCCTGACCGTCTCGTTATGACATCGGTCCGGCCTGAACCCGGGCCGACGGCGCCTGCGTACTCCGGAACATCCAACCCATCCGGAGACCAGCCATGCTCCAAGCCCGCAAGAGCTCTCGCCCATGACCCGGGAGCAACTGGCGCAGGCGCTGCGACGCGCGGAGGAGCTGACGGGCCAGGCGAGATTCGGCCTGGACCGCTCAGTAGGCCTGATGAGCCAGCACATCTGGACGGGACCGGCAGCGGACCGCTTCGGCGCCGAACTCGCCGCACAGAGACAGTTCTTACTCACCGCCTGTACGTCGGCGGCCGACGACTTACGCGCCCTCCTCGCCCGCACCCCGGAGTGACCCGGTGGCCATCGACGGCATGGTGCCCGACGGGGTCAGAGCGCTGGAGGACGAGCTACGCAGGACGGAGACCGCACTCGACTCCGCCGGCAACGAACTCTGGGCCCTGCTACGCGACGCCGGCCTCGCCCCCACGCACGCGGACACCATCCGGCGCATCGCCGGCTGGACGGGCCAGCAGGTCCCGGACATCCACCGCCGCGTGGTCCTGCTGGAACGCCTGGTGGCACACGACCCGAAGGTGCAAGCCAACGTCCCGGTGTTCCTCAACTCGGACCTGTTCGCCCCTGGCAAGCCGGTCCCCATGGTGGGCGACTTCTGGGACCGGCTCGGCCAGCAGGTGCAGGCCACCTTCGACCTGGACCAGAACTCCGGCAACCCGGGCGCGGAAGTCGCCAAGGGCGCGTGGGAGGGCACGGCCGGACTCGCGGAAACGATCTGGGGATACTCCGAGGCACGCAGGGCCGTGGACCCCGACGGCTGGCACCGCCAGATCCAGGACACCGTCCAAGGACTCGACTACGGGTTCCACCATCCTGTCGAACTCCTCAAGGCCATCACCGACTGGGAAACCTGGTCCACCAACCCCGACCGCGCCTTCGGCCGCCTCACCCCTGACCTCTTGATGGCCGCCGCGACCGCGGGCGGCGGCAGCGCGGCATCCGGCGCGAGCAGAGTCGCGAGGGCTGTCGACAAGATCGCGGCCCTTGTCAAAGCAGCCAAGGCGAAGGCCGGACCGCGGGTCGCGCCCGCACGTATCACGCCGGACGGAACATGGGAGTGGAAGGGAGCCAGCCTGCAGCCGGACGCCAACCGGCTGGCAGACCAGGCCCTTGAACAGGCACAAGCCGCCGAACGTCGCATATCGCCGGGCGTTCAGGCGGTATCACGAGAACTCGGCGCAGACATGTCCGGCTTCCCGGAGTATGTCCTCAAGAGCCCGGACCGTTACAAGGAGAAACTGGCGAAGCGCAGCAAAGAGAACCCGACGGAAGCCGTTGCGGGCATCATTCGGGACGACATGCACGATGGGATTCGCTACACCTTGACCTTCAGCGACGATCGTTACGCCAAGGGCGTCACCGATGCCAAGGCAGCACTGGAGAGGCAGGGATTCGTGCTCGTCAAGCAGATTCCGTCATGGAGTGATCCATCAGGCTACAAGGGCGTCAACACTCGGTGGCGTGGACCAGGCGGCCAGCTGTTCGAAGTACAGATCCATACGCCGTCGAGTCTGTGGGCCAAGGAAGTGACCCACGAGGTATACGAGTACAGGCAGAACCTGGAGGCCAAGGACCAGGAGAAGCTGGAGACGTACGAGAAGCAGATCTTCGGGTCCGTCCCAGTACCTCCAGGAGTAGCCGCCATACCCAGAATAGAGACGGGGGGATGATCTCATTGAAAGAACAGATCACCTACTACGCTCTGCTGCTCTCCCGCAGCACACGGGAGAACCCCAGCGGCTTGGCGCGACGCCGCCGCCTCCCGGGTGGCGGCATCGTGGATGAGACCTTTCAGCGAGACCTGCGGTGGCACGACAGCGATGTGATCTGGGAGTGGCGGCACGGCGAGTCCAGCGAGGACTTGGTCGAGATCAGCGAGGCCGAGGCTCAGCGGGTCATGGACCGGTTCCAGGAGCTATTCGGCGAAGAGACCTGAACCCCGGGACGCCGCGCGACAGACCGGGCGTAGCTCTGTCGGCGGGCCGTCATCCGACGGTGTCCCAGCGGTCGAGCAACGTAGTGACAGGGTGGCTTTCTCGTAGCCGAGCCAGCTCAGCGGCCGTCAGCGAGGTCGCGCCGGGGAAGGTGTCACCCACTTTCCAGCCGGCGTGAAGCACCGCATCCTCAAGCGCCGCCACGGGGTTCCAGGTTGCGAGCCAACTGTGGACGAACGACGCGAAGAGCGCGTCTCCTGCTCCTGCGGTGCTCACGACTCCGCGCGGTGCGACGGCCGCGACCTCGACCAGGGCCCCGTCGGCAAGCCCCATGACACATCCTCGCCCACCCAGGCCAACGGCGGCGACCGCGCATCCGGGATAACTGCGAAAGATCTGCGCCAGCCACTGCTTCGGAGGACAGGGCAGCCGTTCGTGGCTGCAGAAGATGATGTCCGCGGCCTCCAGCCAGGGCCGGTTGTACGCGTCGTCCACGTCCGCGATCAGATGCACGTCGACCGCGATCGGCACACCCCGCTCACGTGTGTGTCCCAGGAGGGGCCGCACGAACGCGGCGTTGGTGAGCACAGCCAGCTCCGCACCATGGAGAAGGCGGCGGAAGACCTCGACGGGATACTCGACGGTGTTGACGGCGGCGACGTATGGGTGGCCGGAGCGTCGTCCATTCGAAGCCACCAGCACAACGCCCAGAGAGGACGCCGGCGCCGCAGCCACCCCTGGACCCCACAACCCTCGAGCACGCAAGGACGTATTGATCGCCTCACCTGCCAAGTCCGTCCCCACGAAAGTGCAGAGGCGAGCCTCGTCGCCAAGGGTGTGCAGGGTGCTGGCGATGTGACAAGCGGCTCCCGACACCTCCGCCCTCATCCACTCGGGAAAGCTCTGCGACGAGTACGGCAACGGGAAATCGGCCACGGGCATGGCCATGTACAGGCTGGTCACACCGGCCACGACCACCGTGCTGCTCATCTTGTCTCCTCGAAGGCCACCTGGCCGGGAGAACCGACCAGGTAAGGCGCGGGGACCGGAGCTGATTGTGGAGCCATGAGCGGCTGCGGAAGCCGCATCAGCCGGTACATCAGACGCCGCATGTTCCGGTCGAAGCGACCTGGGGCTGAGGTGAGCCGGGCCACGACCGGAGCGTGCCGCCCTGGATGGTGGCGAGCGGCGGCCCAACGTAACTGGGCCGGAAGGGGTCGATCGAGCCGTAATCGAGGTGCTGCCGAAGCCAGAAGCCCCCCGGCCGACTCCGGGTCCACGTTGTCTCCCGCATCGCCCACCAGGAGGACCGAGGCGCCACAGACCGTGCCGTACACCGCGGCCGAGCCATGGTCGCCCACCACGTGATCGGCGGCGACGAGGGCGCCGCGCCAATCCGCCTCGGGCGGGATCAACGCGAGCTCATCCCTCAGACAGTCGGCCAGCCACGTGCGGATCTGCCAGACACCGTGGCCGAACCAGATGTTCGGGTGCAGAAGGGCGGCGATGCGGTACCGGTCGCCGGGAAGCTCCCTCAGCATCCGCCGGAGCAGATCCGCGTGTCGGCCGAAGAGCGAATTCGGTCCCCAGGTGGAGGTCACCACCACGAGCTCCTGCTCAGCCGGAACCCGGAGGGCCCGTCGATAGGTGCCGCGCTCACTCGAGCTGAGGACCAGCCGATCATGGGAAGCGTCGCCGACGACTTCGGTGACCGGAACAGCCTCTGGGCAACTGCGCGCCAACCGCCGACGCTCCGCGTGGTGCGTGAGCACGATGGCCGACGGAACCACCGTGCCGTCTCGGATCAGTTCCTGGGCGCTGAGCCCGTACACGCCGCGTACCGCGGCTGCTCCGCCGCCCAGCCGGCGGCTGACGAGTTTGTTGTAGCCGGCTCCGTGCGGGATGACGACGAGAGGTGCGTGGACGTTCTCGATCCCTCCGTACGCAGCGCAGACGGCAAGGTCGAACTGCTCGCGAACGGCCAGGTGCCACGGCAGTATCACGCCGCCGATGCGCCTGAGGAACTCGGCTACACCGTTGCTGAACACATCGGGACCTATCGTGAAGACGACCTGGACCCGTAAGTCGGCAGCGAGAAGGCCGACAACGTCCAGCAGACGCTGGCCAGACGTGACCGTATGGACGACCACCAGCACGGTCCGCCGGCTACGACGCGTCACCCAGCGCGGCGCATCCGGCCCCACCGGCACGCGATACCCGTCTGAACACGACATCAGATCTTCGCCCCCTGCCATCCGCGGCGCGGTTACGCATCGCCGTATTCGTCTGGCCGTAATTCCCGTTCAACGGCTCAATCTGAGAATCCCTCAGATTCCTGGACAAAACCTTGCAACAACCGTGAGGCTCTAAAGTCAGACATCGGATCCCATATGGACCGTTAAGCGTGTCTGCGAGAAACTGTGGACGGGGGTCCCTTCGATCATCGGAAGGACATTCATGGAGTTCCGAATACTCGGCTCCGTGGAGTTATGGGCTGACGGAGAGTCCTGCGAGCTCGGCTCGGCCAAGGAACGGCACGTGCTGACCGTCCTGCTTCTGACTCCAGGGCAACCTGTGTCCATCGAAACCTTGATCAATCGAGTGTGGGACGAAGCACCGCCCTCAAAGGCGCGCGAGAGCGTCCACAGCTATATCGCACGCCTGCGCGGTCGTTTGAGCCGGCGGCTCGGCGACACCGCGGCACGGCTGAGCTCTCGTTCCGGCGCTTACGTGCTGGAAATCGATCCTCAAACGGTTGACCTGCATCGTTTTCGCCGGCTGAACGCCCAGGCACGGGCAATCTCCGACAGTGGAGACTCAGAAGACGCCCTGCTGCTTCTCCGTGAAGCGGAGAAACTGTGGCGCGGCGATCCGCTCTCCGGCTTGTCCGGGGAGTGGGTGGCGAAGCTGCGGACGAGCCTGGAGAGCGAGCACCGCGCGGCAATCGGCATGCGGCTCGCCATGGAGCTCGACATGGGGTGTCACGCGGAGCTGGTCGGAGAGCTGTACGGCCTCGTGCACCAATATTCCTATGACGAGTCGTTCGTCGAGCATTTAATGGTCGCCCTTTATCGTTGCGGACGTCAGGGCGAGGCGCTGGAGGCTTACCACCGGGCAAGTCATCGCCTCGTCGAAGACCTCGGGGCCGAGCCCGGGCCGTCTCTGCGCCGAACATATGAGCGCATACTGCGGGGTGATTCCGAGCTGGCAACGCTTCCCCCACGGCACCGTGTCTCCGCCGGCCCGCTCGCCGAAAATCTGCCGCGTGACATTCCTGACTTCACCGGGCGAGAGGCGGAGTTGAGCCATCTGTACGAGGAGCTGGAGCATTCCCCTTCAACAGTGATGATCAAAGCCATAGACGGTATGGCCGGTGTCGGCAAGACTGCGCTCGCCGTCCACATCGCTCATGAGCTGGCGGACCGTTATCCGGACGGGCGGTGGTATTTGCATCTGCGCTCCCACGACCCCCACCAACCGCCGATCGATCCCGCTCAGGGCCTCGAACTTCTGTTACGCCTTCTGGGCGAGGATCCGCAGCGGATACCAGAGGCGCTGGAGCCGCGTGCCGCACTGTGGCGCGCACGGCTCGCCAATCGCCGTATGTTGATCGTGCTCGACGACGCGGCCAGCGCCGACCAGGTCAGACCGTTCCTCCCCGGGAGGCCCGGCTGCATCGTGCTGATCACGAGCCGGCGGCGACTCACCGGACTGGAGGGGGCACGTCCGCTGTCGCTGGACGCGCTCATGCCGCCTGAGGCGGCGCTGCTCTTCCGCCGGATCGTGGGCCAGGATCGGCGGCTTGACGCCGGCGACGTCAATCAGCTCGTCCGCCTTTGCGGCCATCTCCCGCTCGCGGTCACGATCATGGCGAACAAGCTTCGGCATCGGCCCGCACGAGGTGTCGGAGACCTGGTGACAAGGCTGTCGCGATCCAAGGGCCAGTTGGCCGAAATGTACGCGGGAGACGCCGACCTCCTCACGGCCTTCGATCTGTCGTACCGAGAACTGTCGCCAGAACGTCAGAAGGCATTCCGACGCCTTGGGCTGCATGTCGGTGCCGACCTCACCGTCGGCGCGGCCGGCGCGCTGATCGATTGCGATCTGACCGAGGCAGAACACGCCCTGGAAGAGTTGATCGACCGGCATCTTGTAGAGGAACCGGATTCCGGCCGGATCCGCTTTCACGATCTCCTGCGGGCGTACGCTCAGGAACGCGCCGCCGAGGAGGAGCCGCCAGAGGAGCCACCACGAGCCGTCCATCGGCTGCTCGACTTCTACCTGTACACCGCTGACCGAGCCGACCGTATGCTCTATCCGCATCGGCGCCGCGCGGATGCGAATGTCTCCTACCCGCCTGACTTGCTGCTGGTCGACGATCCACGTTCCGCCGGCGAGTGGCTGCGTGCCGAACGAGCCAACGTGCTGATGGGCGTGCATTACGCCGCCGAGCACGGATATCCCACGCATGCGCTTCAGCTTTCGCAGGCCCTTGCGACGCACCTGGAACGATCCGCGCACTGGGAGGACGCCGCCCGCGTGCACGAACTAGCCCGCCGAGCTTGCCAGGACATCGGCGATCGGGAGGGAGAGGCGCACGTAGAACTCGAGCTCAGCCTGGTACGAAGCCGCATGGGCGACTACGCCGCGGCCTTCGAGCACGCCGGCAATGGCCTCACCATCTTCCGAGCGCTGGACGACCTGCGTGGGGAGGCGGACACGCTGGACCATCTCGCCCGCGTTTCATGGCTCTCCGGACGCAATCGGGAGGCGCTGGGGTACGCGGAGAAGGCGCTGGCGTTGTTCCGTGCGATCGCGGACCGGCATGGCGAGGGCAACGCGTTGCTGCATTCGGGGGTCGCGCTGTCGTATCTGGGACGCACAGGGGAGGCGATGGCGGTCTTCGAGGAGTCACTCGAGATCGTAGACGAGACCGGCGACGTCGCCACGAAGGCAATGGTCTTGAACAACCTCGGCGAGCTGCATTTCAACCACGGCGATTATCGGGACGCGCTCGGGCTCTTCAGGGAGGCGCTCGCCATACTGCGGGAGGCGAGCTGGCGTCAGAATGAGGCTGTCGCGCTCAATAACATCGCCAATTGTCTTGAACGCGAAGGGCGCCGCGACGAGGCACTGCACTTCTATCGCCAAGCGCTGACGATATACCGCGAGACCGGAGACCGCCGGCATGAAGCCGACACGCTCAGCAACATCGGGTCGTCGTATCTGGGCATGGATCTCAACGCCGAGGCCTTGATTCATTTTCAGAAGGCGCTTTCTATTGCGCGGGATATAGGCGACCCGTACGAATCGTCGCGCGCGCTCCAGAGGATCGGCGACAGCCAGCGGCACAGCGGCCAGTTCCCCCTGGCCCGTGGGACCTACGAGCAGGCGTTGGCTCTTGCGCGCGAACTCGGCGACCCATTTCTTGAGGCCAGCTCACTTCTAGGGCTGGGCGAAGCCCTTTTGTGCATGAATGGGTGGAAAGTTGCGGAACGACCGTGGCGTCGCGCACTAACGATCTTCGAGCGCCTGGGCGCGCCGGAGGCAGAATCCTTACGAGAACGCCTCGACATCGCTCGGACCGCTGGTGCATAATTGCTCCACGGAAGTCCGGCTTACCAGATAAGTCGGATACTTCCTTCGGGGGTTATTCCATGCCAACAACAACCCGAAGGGCAAGATATGCCCATTTTCATGTGGTTTATAATGATGGGATGACTAGACAGTCACTCCATCGTTCGCCAAAAAGGTCACCGTTCACGAACGGTGACCTTTTTGCTCTTCCATGCCAAATTCAAACATAACGGTCAAATGCCTCAAGGCGGGCCTCAATACGGAGATATCCGATAGATCCGGTCTGGCCTATCATTTCCAATGCCTCTTCGTACATCCGTCTCGCCTCGCCCCACCGGCCGGTGCGTTCAGCCAGATGCCCCAGCCCTTCCAGTGCCGCAGCTCTGCCCACCGAAGATCCCAGCTCAGCCATTGCCTCCAGCGCGGCGCGCAACTCCCGATCCGCCTTGTCGTGAGCCCCCGCACCGGCATGCACGTGACCGAGGAAGATGCCCACTCGAGCCCTGTTATAAGAATCGTCCACACCGTCCAGCAGATGACGAGCCCGCTCCAAGTGAACCGCAGCGTCCAGACCACGATCTTGCGCCAAGAGCAGCCCGGCGAGGTCGATCAAGGCAAGAGCCGTCTTCCGGTCGGCGCCCAACTCGTGGTAGGCGGCACTCGCATCCGTGAGCCGGGCGATGCCCGCATCGAGGTCACCACGCCCAGCGGCGGCCAATCCGAGCCTGCGCAGCGAACCGATCTCCCTCTCCCGCTCACCAAGCCGCTGCCAGATTCCCAGCGCGTCCTCGAATCGTGCGACGGCTTCATCGTGGCGCCCGAGCGCATTGAGACTGAGCCCAAGACGGTTCAGCATCTTGCCCTCGGCGTACAGGTCGCCGCAGGAGCGAGCGGCGGCCAATCCCGTCTCCTCCACTTCCAGACGCTCTACGTGATGCCCCATGAAGAGGAAGAGAGCCCACATGCTGTCGGCGAGCTGCCAGGCGGTCACCTCCCGTCCGCTCCGGTGTGCCAGGGCGACGGCGGCGCTCAGGTTCGTACGTTCGGACTCCAGCCACTCAAGCGCGTCGTCCGGGCCGCCGAAGTCCGTTACCTCGGCGGGAGGTGGTTCGGCGTCTCGGGGCAGCCGGGTACGGTGCGGCCGCAGCCGGCGTTCCGCACACGCGGCAGTGGCTAGATACCAGGCCAGCAAGCGACCGACGGCAAGGTCCCGGGCCTCGCGCTGGTCCTCGGCTTCGACCAGTTGGCAGGCGTGCAGCCGGACCAGTGCGTGATGGAAGCGATAGCGCCCGTCGGCTATGTCGGTCAACAGGTTCGCGTCGGTCAGCTCACCCAGCAGCCGCCTCGACTCCATCCGGGAGATGCCGGCCAGCGCGGCCGCCGCATCGCCGCCGATCCGGTCTCCAGGGACCAGGCTCAGCAGTCGGTACAGTCGTGCGGCGTCGAGGCTGAGCGCGCGATACGAAAGGTCCAGCGCCGAGCGCAGTGCCACATCACCTCCGATCGTCAACGCCGCCAGAGTCCTCTGCTCCTCCGCCAGCGTGGCGACCATTTCGCGAAGGGGCCAACTCGGACGCGCCGCCAGACGGGCCGCCGCAACGCTCAAGGCGAGCGGCAGGCGCATGCACAGCTCGACCAGTTCGGCGGCCTCCTTGTGCTGATGCTCCAGCCGGTCGCTCCCCAGTGCGTCGCGAAGAAGGGCAAGACTCGCCTCGGCGTCGAACCTGTCGACGTACACGCCACGCATCCCCTGCATCAGCAGGCCCGCCAACCGGTATCTGCTGGTCACCACGGTGATGCTCGCCGATGAGGCGGGCAGCAGCGGCCGGACCTGAGCGGCGGTCATCGCATCATCGAGGAGGACGAGGATGTGCTGATCACGAGTCACCGTGCGATACAACGCCGCACGCTGTGCCAGCTCCCCGGGTATGAGATCAGTTGGGACGCCCAGGGAGCTGAGAAAGTCGCCCAGCACTTCCTGAGGGGACGCCGGGCCGGAGCCGGAGTGCCCGCGTAGATCCGCATACAGTTGCCCATCCGGGAAGTGCGAGCGAATCATGTACGCCCAGGCCAGGGACAGCGCGGACTTTCCCACACCCACGGGTCCCGTTATCAGCACGGTGAGCGGGACATCTGCCGTCTCTTCCCGCAGCGCGTTGAGCTGGGCGATGGCGGCTTCGCGATCCACCAGACGCGGCCGTGGCGGTAGCTGGCTCGGCGCGGGCAGTGACACCGGCTCATGGAAATGTACGCCGCCAAATACGTCGCGCGCCTGCACCAGTGAACCGTGAATCACTCCCGCCACTTCATTATGCAAGAATTCGGACAGCTTCCGGTTTGCCATCACGTCGTTTCGACACCAATCCCTGCCTGAACACCAGCACCCCGCCGTACCGGCTCAAGCGGCTTGGGATGAGATACATGTGCAACGATGCCGGATCTCAAAGTGCACGGCAATCGATTGGCATATATGTACGGCAGGCAGCCTGCATTCCACTGCCACCATAATAGCAAACCGGCATTCGCAGGACCCCGCTGCCAGACGCCATGCGTCAACATCTCCGGCGGCTCGATCGGCATCCACCGTCGGCGACAGTCCTGCTCAGGGCGGCGGAAACCTCCGCTCACGAAGCTCTACTCTGGAGGAAACCCCCCGCATCGAAAGAGGCGCGATGGACCCGAGCGTAATCCCCACGCTGACAGCGGTCGTCTCCGCCATACTCGGAGGCACCGCCGGAGAAGATGGCAAGCATGCCTGGGCGTCGTTGACCACCCTTGTACGCCGCCGTTTCGGCGACGACGCCCCAGCTGCCGCAGCTTTGGCACACCCTGATACACAGTCCCCGGAGGGGATCACACAGGTTCTGATGGGCCACGCGAGGGCAGACACTGTGTTCGAACTGGCGCTGACCAAATGGACAACAGACGCCATCCACCTCATTCACCACAAGCACGACGTGAGCAACACCATCAGTGGCGACGCCCACATAAGCGGGCCGGTGATCCAGGCCGGCGATATCCACGGCTCGATCACTTTCGGTAGACCCTGACCATTGCCTCGCCCGCCGGGCATTCCGGAAATAGTACCTTATTGTGGTCGTTATTTGTCGATCACAGCTTGGCGCAACGCCCAGAAGTCCATTGACCTGCCGCTATATATTTCATCGCGAAAACCTGACCTTCTGCACTACTGTGGGGCGGCGGTTATTGCAGCGGTGGACGGGGGTGCATGGAGACCATCCATGGGCGCGACGGCCTTATCGACGAGTTGGTGCCGGGATTGGTCGGTGTCCGGTTCGACGGCAGACGCACTCCGTTCATTTACTTCCGCCGCGCACCGTACATCGAGATCGCCGGAGAACGCGGCGCCGGCAAGACCGCGGTCCTCAAGCACCTGAGCGCCCACTACGGCCAGCGCCTGCCGCTGGTCTACGCGGACCTGAACGAGCCCGACTTCGGCACACCCGGGCTCGGCTCCTACACGCTGGAACGCGTGCCGAACGCGTCCCCCGTCACAGACCTGCTCTATCTCCTGGGGCACGAGCTCGGGGTGAAGGTCAACGGCTTCAGCAAGCCGATGGAATTCCCCCGGCTGATGCACGGACTGCTGGCCGTCACCGCCTGGCAGACGACCTCCCCGGCCGAGCTCGCGGCGGCCAAGGCCCGGGTGCAGGAGGCTGTCCGCCTGCGTAAGAAGGAGCCGGAGTTCGCCGGGAAACTGGTGGCGAAGGTGGCCGGCGCCGTCGTCGGCGGCGTCGGCGTCCCGGCCCCGCTGGACGCCGTGGTCAAAGCGCTCGTCGAGATCGTCGGGGAGGCGTTGTTCGCGCGTGGTGCCCGCCGGGACGCCCTCGACTGGTGGCTGGGACGGGCCGTACGATCCGGCGGCGACGGGCTGGACCAGTTGTGCTCGCTGGCGATGAACTTCCGTGCCCGTGGCAGCCACCGTGCCGGGGCCGAAGCACATCTCGCGGCGGCGCTGCTGGAGGACACCGCCGCCTATTACGGTTGGTGGCGCGACCAGAACCGGGCACCGCGCCCCCTGATGCTGCTCGACAACGCGCACACCGCGCTGGGTAAGACCTTCCTCGACCTGTTGCTGCACGCGCAGAACGCCGCCGCCCAACAGGACCGGCCGGCGCGGATCGTCGTGCTCGCCGCCTCGCTCCGAGCCGCCGGCGGCCATCCTGACATCGGCTCGGCAGCGCCCCCGTTGACGTGGCGGGAACCACCGAACCCGGCACCCGCGAGCTGGTCCTTCCGGCTCAACCTCGAGGCGCTGACGTTCGATGACATTCAGGCCATGTTGCGGGAGGCCAAGCGCGACGACGGCCCGGCCAAGCTGATCCAGCGGATCAGCGGCGGCAACGCCCGAATCGCCGACGCACTCGTCCGCGCGGCCACGCACGCCTCAGCCGCGCACGCCTCAGCCCCACGCAACGGACTCAAGCCGGACGAACTGCTCGACGTCCGCGTCGAGGGCGACCGCTCGCCCACCACGGGCACCCGCCTGCTCGAACACCTGCTGCCGGACAGCCGCGCCCTGCGCCGCCTGACCCTGTACGCGCCCGCCCTGGACGAGCTCGCCGCCGAGCATCTCAGCAGCCGCTTCCCCCGCGAAGACCCCGGCGGACTCCCCCTGCAGGAGGCGAAGGAATACCTGCGTGACAACTTCTGGTCGCAACCGTGCTGGCCCGGCCTGGAAGGTCCCTTCGTCCGGCACCGGGCCCTGCGCACCCTGCTCATCCACAAGCTGCGCACCGACGAGGCGACCTGGACCGCCGTACACGACGAACTGCGCTCCTTCTACGCCCCGGCGGGATTCGACACGTCGCCGAACAAGGTCGAATGTCTGCACCACACACTCGCCCTCGGCCGGCTCGCGACCGTCGTCCGGGCCCTGCACCGGCTCTTCGACCAGATGGACGCCGGCTCCTGGCTCCAGGCGGTCAACCTCATCTGCGCCGCCCCACACCCGCCGGCGGAAGTGACCGGCCGGTCCGAGCCCGATGAGCCGTGCCTCGGCTGCCCGGCGACCGGCGAGGACGTGCATCACGCCATCGAGGTGCTCGTAAGGGAGCTGTGGCGGCAGTCGGCGCCGCTGGCGGAGCCGGACGAGGAGCGCATTCGCCGCGTCGAGCTGCAGCTCCTCTTCCTGGCGCTCAACCGGAAGGGCCGTGCGCAGAGCATCTTCAACGACGCGCACCGGACCTGGCCGGAACGACTGCGCGACTGGGACCAGGCCCCCGATCTGACCATTCCAGCGGGAGACGGATCATGACACGGCGGTTGCGCCACTGGTGGCAGACTCTCGGCCGGTTGACCAGGTGGCTGATCGCCGTCGTCGGCGCCGTCACGGTGCTGGCGGCCGTCGCGATTCCGGCCGGTCTGACCCTTCGGCACCGTTTCTACTGCGATCCCTATGACGTACGGCGCGTGTCCGTGATCGACGGTGCGCAGGAATGCGTCGGCGTCAGCGGCGGCTACCCCTTCGAGCAGCGCTTCGACGCGATCGTACGGGCGATGGCCACGGAGAACGCGTTCGCCACGAAAGGCGGCCCCGGCAGCTACGTGACCATCGCCTTCCTCGGCCCGCTGACCGGCCAGGAGCCACGGGTGGTGCACCAGCTCGAAGGCGCCGTGGCGGCCCAGCTCCGGGCCAACCACGGCCAGGTCGCGGGCGAGACGCCGCTGATCAAACTGGTGCTGGCCAACACGGACAGCCAGGAGGGCAACTGGCGGGAGACGACCGAAGACCTGCTCGCCATGGTCGACTCGGCCGACCGGCTGGTCGCGGTGGCCGGGCTGGGGCGCAGCACCAGCTCGACCCTGGAGTCGCTGAAGCTGCTGGCCACGAAGAACCTGGGCATGGTCGGCGACGCCATCTCCTCCGACGCCATCGACAACACGAAGGTACGCGGTTTCGTCCGGGTGAATCCGCGGGTGAGCGAGCAGCTCACGCTGCTGGCCAAGTACGTCGGCGACGCGAAGCAGTGGCGCACCGCGACCCTCATCCACTCCGCCAAACCCGGCGACTTCTACGCCGACTCGCTGGCAGCGGGATTCAAGCAGCACGTACGGAAACTGTGGGACGCCGGTGGCAACATCGCTTACCCGTTCAGCGACCCACCGGGCAATCAGTGGCAGATCATCATGAGCAATCTCTGCGCCCGCAAGCCCGACCTGATCTTCTATGCCGGACGAGGGAGCGATCTCGGGGCCTTCGTCAGGTCGCTGAGCGAGACCGGTGAATGCCTGCGACCGGTCACGATAGTCACCGGCTCCGACACGGTACGGCTGAGCGCCGAACAGCTCCCGGCGGGCACCTTCGACGCGATCCAGCTCATCTACGTGCCCTTGGCCGAGCCGTCGCTGCTCGACTGCGCGGCGAACCAGTCGTACCAGCGGCTGCTGGAGACGTACCGGGGGCTGGGGTTCGACAAGGAGCATCTCGGCACCGGCTGGGGGATCATGGCGCACGACGCGGTGCTCGCCGCCGCGCAGGCGGTGCGGCGGGCCGCCGGCCCCTCGGGGAAGGATCCCGTCACCCCTGGCGACGTGGCGGGGATTCTGCGCCTGTTCGCCCAGCCGAACACGGCGGTGTCCGGGGCGAGCGGGCGCGTCATGTTCGACTCCGCGACGGGTAACCGGCTGGGGTTGCGGCTTCCCGTTCTGCGCTTCCGCCAAGGGGGCACGCCTGACGTGCTGTCCGACCCGCGCCGGCATGAGGACCATCCGTGCCACCGGGAGCAGGCCGCCGCCCCCTGATCAGTGACCGTCGGCGAAATAGCTGAGCAGACGGTGGTGCACGAAGTGATATTGGTGCGGTGCGAACTGGCGGAGCAGCCCGACCCGGGTCAGGTCCTCCAGCGCCTGCCGTACCTGCTGACCGACCTTGTCGCCCTGCCGGAAGAGGGCCCGGATCTCCCGGCTCTCGTTGTCGAAGGTCGTCTGCCCGCGAGAGAGCAGGTGCTGCGCGAGGTCGTGCAGGATCTTCCGCAGCATGAGCCCGTCATCGAGCGACGCCAGTGCGCGTTCCGCGTAGAGCTCGACCAGGTCGCCGCTCTCCGCCGGCACCTGGCTCAGCCACGACGACTCCGTCAGGTTGGCCAGCAGCGCCGGCGCGCCCGCGAGGTCCGCGAGGTCCACCCGTGTCCCCTTCCACGAGGCCAGCAGGCGCGCCGCCTCCGCCTCCGTGACCCCCTTCACCCGCACCTGGAGGAAGGCGGAATGAGCGGCCAGCGGATCGCGCGGGGAAAGGCTGCGATCGGTCACGGCGATCCTGGCCCCGGTCAGCTCGTGCCAGCGCAGCACCTCCTGGGCGATCTTGTCGCGGTCCGCCGCGTCGGGCACCTCGTCCAAGCCGTCGAGCACGTACACCAGCCGCTGCCGGTTGACCATGGCGACGGCTTCGGCGATCGGCGTGCGGTACTGCTGGACCAGCGCGTGCGTCATCCACAAGTCGAACCCGCGACGGCTGAGCTCCAGCGACCCCAGGCTAACGAAGACCGGAACGGAGCCGCTGTCCGCCATCCGCTCCAGCAGACGCAGCACGATCCGGGCCGCGAGCACGGTCTTGCCGGTGCCGGGCGCTCCGACCAGGACCATGCCCGCGTTCCAGCGGGTGAGGAGGTCGTCCAGCGTGATCGCCCGGCCGTCCACTTCGAGATCCGGTGCCAGCACGGCGCCCCGGTCCGGGAGCAGCAGCCTGACCTGCCGGTCCACCCGCTCGGCGAGCACCGCGAGACCTTCCTCCAGCTCGCCTCTGGCGGCGGCGACCAGCGGCGGCTCCACGGCGGGCACCATTCTGGACTCCTCTTCGCCGTGCTCCGCGAGGGGGGTGGATCGCACCAGGTCGATGTATCCGCTCACGTCCACGGGCACGGCCCGCCGTGACTCCAGGAAGCGGGAGACGAGCCGCAGCGGCAGCGGGCTCCAGGTGAGCTGCTGCCCCTCCTCGGCCGTGCCGAGATCCTCCTCGATCCGCTGCAGCAGGGTCGGGTTCTGGGCCAGCTCGGCGTAGAACGTACTGTCTCCCTCTCTGATCAGCAGGATCGCGGCCAGGATGGAGACGTCATAAGAGGCCAGGCCCCGGGCCTTGGCGATGCGGTCCTGCAGGATCAGCACGTTGAGGAAACGTTTGATCGCCCGGGGGTTGCGCGCCAGCGCGATGCTGAGCAGGTCGCGCGTGGGCTCGATCTCCTCCGGCAGCAGGCTCACCAGATAGTCGTCGAAGGCGGCGGCCGACAACCTCGGCATCTCGAACGGGAACTGAACGATCTTGTCTAGATAGTCGTCGACCTCCAGGTCCTTGTACTTCTCCCGTACCGCAGCGAACAACGGCTCCTTGGCGACGGCCAGGAAGAAGACGCAGTTGTCGCGGTTGAAGTGCAGCTTGAGCGCCTCCAGCAGCCCGGTCACCTGGTCGCCGGTGCAGCGGTCGAGGTCGTCGATGAACACCACGAGCCGCTTCTTGCCCGTCGCCGCCAGGGCCTGCGCGATGAGGTGGGTGAGGTGCTCGTCCAGCCGCACCCTTTCCGTACGAAGATGGAAATGTCGCTCGTCGTAGGCGTTGAGGCTGCTGCGCACGTCCGCCAGGTTCACCCGGACCGTCGAGGAGAGCACCAGCGACCCGAGCACCTCGGAGATGGTCCGCAGGGTACGCGCCACCTGCTGTTTCGTGGCCAGCCCGAGATCCGCGACGATGGTGTGCAGCATGGGGAGCACCGGGTTGTCGTCGTACTGGTGCCGCCAGGGGTCGAACCAGACGTGGGCGCAGTCGTCGTACTGCGTGTCGATCACCTGTCTGACCTGCTTCAGCAGGGAGGTCTTGCCGATCCCCCACTCGCCGAAGACCCCGATGACCATGGGCGGGGTGGCCGAGTCGGCCAGCAGCGCCAGCGCCTCCGCGTACTCCCGCCGCCCCAGGCTGTCAGCGGTCGCGGGCTCGTCGCTGTGCGTGAATCCGGCCCGCTGGGACTCCTCCCCCTGAACCGGACCGACCGCCTCGCCGCGAGACCGGCGCCGGCGGCGCCACACCACCCAGGCGACCAGCGCCAGCAGGACCAGCCCGCCCGCGATGAAGGGCCACAGGCGCAGGAGCAGATGACGTGGCACCACGCGCAACTCCCGCCGTGCTACTCCGGTGTCGGCATAAATGACCAACTGGCCGGTCGTCTCCCGCAGTCGCGGGCCGGGCACCAGGGTGACGGTCGCCGTCCCGCCCGCCGGCAGCCGCACGATCTCGCCACCCTGGACGCTCACCGCGCTCGCGGCGGGCCCGGCGACCTGCACGCGGGCCGTCACGGCCGCGCCCGGGTTCAGGACCGTGACCTTGACGGGCACACGCGGGAACGTCTCCAGCGAGATGGACAGCGCGGCATTGTCCAGGAACTGGGGAGCACCGAACCCCATGCCCATGGCCATGACCACCACGACGACTAACCGCGCGATCGGCATCCCCTGATTATTCCGGTTTTCCGCGCGCCGGCGCAGTGCGGTCGTCAGCGGGTGGGGGTCTCGGCCATGCTCAGCCGGTCGGCCTCGGCGGCCAGTCGCGGGGGAAGCAGCGGGCTGGTCGTGCTCTGCCGTGCCCGGCGGGCCAGCCGCGCCGCCTCGTCGTGGTCGCCGGCGGCCTCCATCACGCGAGCGGCGCGCAGCAACGTCGAGCCGTCCTGCACTGCCTCCATGGGCGGGATGGCCAGCACCGCCATCCGCACATCGCCGCTCAGCGCCAGCGCCAGCGCGTAGGCGGCCCGGGTCGAGGTCTGCTGGAGGGGGCGGACGCGTTCCAGATCACGCAGCGCGCGGTCGGGCCGTTGCAGGTCGGAGAGGATTTCGCCCCGGGCACGCAGGGCTTCGGGCGCGTTGCCGGTCAGCATCAGCGCGCCGTCCAGGATGTCCACGGCGCCGCTCTCGTGGCCGCCGTACCAGAGGGCCCAGGCCAGGTCGGTCTGGATGGCGGAATCGGACGGACTGCGCCGCGCGGCCGCCCGCAGCTCGCTGACGGCGGCGCTCGTTCTGCCCTGGCTGAGCAGGATCCGGCCCACGGCGGTGAGCGTGGTCGCCGCGAGCACCTCCGCACCCGGCTCGGCCACGTACAACTGAGCGGCCTTGCGGTAGTGGGTCAGCGCCTCGTCGAGGTCGTCGTTCAGGTAGGACACGTCGCCGAGCAGGGATTCGATCGCGGCGCTCAGCCGGCCGTCGTGCCGCGCCTCGCCTAACGCCAGGTGTGCGTGGCGGGCGGCCACCTCGAACTCGCCGTCCGCCAGCGCGGACTCGGCGCGACGCAACCGCGCGTCCGCGCCGGACGGGACGCGTACGCCGGTCGGCTCGCCGCCCTGGAGCAGCGGAGCGGCTAATCGTTGATGCCAGATCCGCCAGCTCGAACGGCCGGGCGTCTTCGCGAGCAGATAGCGGTCCGCCAGCCCCTTCAGCACCGGCGCGGGAAGCCCGGCGGTCTCCGCCGAGTCGTACGTCTCCCGCAACCGGGCGCGGAGCCCATCCGAGTCGGCCTGGAAGTAGTCGGCCGCGACCTCGTCCAGTTGCCGCCGGCAGTAGACGGCGATGGCCTCGTCGGGACTGCCGAGCTCGGTGATCAGCTCAGGCTGCGGCGGATTCAGCAGCGCCGCGCAGGCGATCTGCAACAGCAGCGGCTCCACTTGCCCGGTCGCGTCGGCCAGGTCGTCGACCAGTCGCTCGGCCACTCCGGGAGCGAAGGTGTGGCCCAGCTCCTCCATCGGTTTCCGGCAGACGGCGATGGCCTGCTCGCGCCCGAGCGGACCCAGCCGGTACGGCGGCGTGGTCACCCGGCCGCGCCGCACGACCTCGTCCACATGGTCGTCATCCACCACGATCAGCAAGCGGACGGGCAGGTCGTTGTCGAGTACGGCGAAGAGCTGCTCAAGCAGTTGCTCGCCATGCCGATCGTGGCCGGTGAACAGTTCCTCGGCCTGGTCCACGACCACCATGATCGGCACCGGCTCGCCCGAGGCGTCCAGCCGCAAGGGCCGTCTTCGCAGAAAAGTGCTGACCGTAAGTCCGGACAGGCTCGTCGGCGCCTCGCCCGGCGCCCACGAGGACAACAGGGTGAGCAGGAGCGGGTTCCGGCCGCCGTCGGCGAGCGCGGCGGGCACCGACGATCGGCGGGACACCCGGCCGATCGGCAACACGTCGGCGCTGTAGGAGTCGAGCAGCGGCAACACTCCGGCGGCGATCAGCGAGGAGGTGCCGACGCCACGACGGCCGTGCACGATCGTGACCGGATCGGCGCGCCAGCGGGCGGCGACCTCGGCCGCCTCAGCCTCGCGGCCGAAGAAACGGGCGTCGTCCTGCCTGGTGTAGGCACGCGTGCTGACGTACGGCCCCACGTCCTGGACCGGCCTGCCGCTGAAAGCCATCACGTGCCTCGCCCCATTGACGCGATTCTGCCAGGAATTCGCGTGCCATCCGATGGCAGATGGAGAATTTTCGCAATCGATACGATTATATGGCTGAGCTCCAACCGGCTACGGTGAGGTCATCCGGATCTTCGGCCAGCCGCAGGTAGGCTCTCCTGAGTGCGGGCGATCGCAGGCTCTTGAGCGCGTCGAGGTCGATGGCGCTGAGGTCGATAATCCCGGCCGAGCTCTCTTCGTCCATACATTCTCCCGGTTTTCGGACAGCCGTAATTAGTCGCCGTACGATTTGCTTCCTTACGGGATTCTGCGTCGGCATTTCGCCGGAATCAATCTATAAGATGTCGGTACTGAGCTTCATTGCCGGAGGATCACGTGAGCGAGCAGGTCAACGAGCACGGGCCGATTCGCATGCCCAATGTCTGGGGCAAGATCCCCGCGCGCAACCGGAACTTCACCGGCCGCGATCACCTGCTCGACCAGCTGAGAGCGAGCCTGCGCCTCTCGACCACCACCGCCGTCGTGGCGCACACGCCCACCCCGCAGGCGTTACACGGCCTGGGCGGAGTCGGCAAGACGCAGCTCGTCACGGAGTTCGCCTGGCGTTTCCGCGGATCGTACGACCTGGTGTGGTGGGTGTCGGCGGACCAGCCGGCGCTGGTGCCCGCCGCCCTCGCGGGGCTGGCCGCGGATCTCAGTTGCCCGCCCGCCAGCGCGGTGGGCATCGAGGAGGCGGCGACCTCGGTACGCAGGGCGTTGCAGCGCGGCGAGCCGTACAGCAGATGGTTGTTGATCTTCGACAACGCCGACGAGCCTGAGGCGATCAAGGACTTCCTGCCGGACGGCGGGCCTGGACACGTACTGATCACCTCGCGCAACGTGCGCTGGAGCGGGGCCAGCGAGAGCGTCGCGGTGGACGTCTTCGAGCGGCAGGAGAGCATCCACTTCCTCCGCAAACGCCTCGAACGCCCCATTCCGGACGCCGAAGCCGACAACCTCGCGCAGGCGCTCGGCGACCTGCCGCTGGCGCTGGAGCAGGCGGCGGCGCTGCAGCTCACGACCGGCCTGTCCACCGAGGAGTACATCGACGCCCTGCGCGAGCAGACGCGCCGGCTGCTGGCTCTGGGCAAGGCCACCGAATACCCGCACTCGATGACCGCGGCCTGGCAACTGTCGGTGCAGGCGATTGAAGAACGCCTGCCGGAAGCCGCCACCGTGCTGCGCTGCCTGGCCTTCTTCGGCCCTGAGCCGATCCCCCGCGACCTGTTCCGCCGCGGCAACAAGACCCAGGGCGCGGCGCGCATCGGCCCGATCCTGTCGGACCCGCTGCTGCTGAGCCGGGCCTTCGGCGAGCTCAACCGGTTCGCGCTGCTCAAGGTCGACTCCGCCGCCGGCACCGTCCAGGTGCACCGCCTCATCCAGGCCCTGCTGCGCGACTCGGTCGATGAGGAGGAACGCGGCGAGATCCGGCACGAGGTGCACCTGCTGCTGGCCGGCGGCGCCCCCGTCGATCCTGACGACACCGCCAGGTGGCAGGCGTTCCGCGAGTTGCTGCCCCACTCCGAGCCGTCCCTGCTGGTCGACTGCGCCGAGGCCGATCCCCGTACGTTCTGCATCACGCTCGTCCGCTTCCTCTACCGCGCCGGCGACTACCGCTCGGCCAAGAACCTCGCCGAACGTCTCCGCGACACCTGGACCGCGACTTCGGGCCCGGACAGCCCGGACGTGCTCCGCGTCCGCCGCCACCTGGCCAACGTGCTCTGGCAACTCGGCGAGTACGACGAGTCCCGCCTGCTCAACGCGGAAACCCTGACGATCATGCAGCGCGTACTCGGCCCCGACCACGAGGACACCCTCGGCGTGGCCAATTCCTACGGCGCCTCCCTGCGCGCCGCGGGCGACTTCGCCGCCGCGCAACAGCGGGACAAGGAGTCACTGGCGGCCTACGAACGTGTCTTCGGCCCGACCCACCCGGTGACGCTGCGCCTGCTCAACAACCTCGCCCTCGACCACGCCCTGCTCAGCGACTACATCACCGCGCGCGACCTGCAGAAGCTGGCCTACCTGGAAATGAGCGGCGCCACCCAGGGGATCGGCAAGTGGGACGTGCAGAACGCCTGGAACGGCCTGGCGCAGGTGCTGCGGCTCTGCGGCGCCTACGAGGAGGCGTGTGACCTGGGCGAAGAGGTGTACGCGTACGGGCTCAGGGAGCTGACCGCCGAGCATCCCACCGTGCTCAAGACGGCCAAGGACCTGTCCATCGCCAAGCGCGGCGCCGGTGACATCACCGCCTCGCTGGAGCTGGCCAAGGACACGTTCACCCGCCTGGAACGGCTCTTCGGCCGGGACAATCCCGACACCATGGCCACCGCCATCGCGCTGGCCAACAGCCTGCGCGAGGCCGGGAACCTGGACGAGGCGCTCGCCCTCATCAAGGACACCCTGCCCAGGTACCACGCGATCTACGGCTCGCGGCACCCGTACACCTTCGGCTGCCAGGGCGACCTCGCGCTCCTGCTCCGGCTGCGCGGCGACGCCGAACGGGCGCGGGATGAGAACATCCAGGCACACGAGGGCCTGATCGCCCGCCTCGGCACCGATCACGAGTACACGCTCATGGTGGCCGTCAACCTGGCCTCCGACTACGCGGCGCTCGGCGACAGCCACACCGCGCGCCACCTGGGCGAGGGGAGCCTGGCGCGGCTGCGCGGCTGCTTCGGCAAGGAGCACTTCCTCACCACGTTCGGCGCCGTCAACCTGGCCATCGACCTGCGCGACAGCGGAGCCGAGACGGAGGCGGAGGCGTTGCGGGCAGAGATTCTGACCAACGTTCAGCGCTTCTCCCGGATCGCTACGCCTGACATGGCGCGGGCGCTCAAGGGCGAGCGAATCGACTGGGACTTCGACCCGTTGTCGCTGTGACGCCGCCTTTTGCCGCGCCGTGCCTGGTTTCCCAGGTCGCCCGATGCTCGTCGGCTTCCCGCGCCGCCGCGATCGCCGCTGTTGGTGGCACCGGCTCCTCCATCCAGGCGGACAACGTACGACGAAGCCGTTCGGTGAAGCGCTCACCGGTGGGCGTCAGCTTTCCGCTGTCGAGCAGGGTTCCCGTCACCGCCAGCGCGGCCGATCGCCAGCGGGCGAACTCGATGTGTGGACGCAGGTCCCGCTCGAACTCGCGCTGCCGGCGCCAGAATCCGGCCAGGCCGAGGTGCGCGTACGCGCCGTGCAGCAGTCCGGACAGTGGGCGCGGGTCGCCACGCCAGGGTGCGTAGTAGTGCCGTTCGTCCGGAAGGGTCAGATCCACCAGGTCGAGGACGGCGTTGAGCTTGGCGTGCTGGAGTTCGTGGGCGAAGGTCGAGGCGAGCCAGACGTGGTCGGGCGGGGTGGACAGCGCCACGGTGCCGAACGTGCCGCGCGACGTCGCACTGTCGCGGCCGCTCTGTGCTGCCTTGATGGGGGTGAGGACCCGGGTCATCGCGCGAAGTTCGGCGGCGATCGTCCAGTGGTGCTCGCGCAGCAGTGCCCAGGCGGCGACGACGTGAGTCCGCCATCGGACCAGGTCGCCGGGTGATAAGCGGCCCTCGATCACGGTGGGGCCCGGCCAGCGGTACGGATCCAGGTCGTCGACCACCAGCTCGATCGCGCCATCGGCGGAGGCGATCCGCTGGAGCGGAGCCCAACCTGCGAGCTCCTCACTGCTGGTTTCCATGTCGACGAGCCGATCGCCGTCCGCTGCTGCTTCTGGCAGGGTGAGCTGTCCCAGCGAAGGCAGCGTGATCACTCCGCCCGGCGCGGGGACCGTGATTCGCCGCCGTAGCCCTGCCCGGTATGCCGCCGCTGCCGTGACCGCACCAAGCTGCGCCACGGCCGGCGGTTCCGCCCGTCCGGTGCCCAGGTCCCGCAGTGTTTTCTTCGCCCACGCGCCGACCGCGGGATAGCTGACCAGATATCGGACCGCCTCGGGTGCCTGGCGGGCGATCTCCGCGAGCTGGTCGTACGCCTCCTCAGCCTGCCCTTCTTCCGCCACCCCTCTGATGAGCAGCAGGTTCTTGCTGTATTGCGCCGCAGCCAGATACTCGGCGGCCTCCGCGCCGCCGCTCCCGCGCGCCAGCCTGTCAAGGAGAGCCTGCGAGATGACGTACGAGTCGAGCTGCATAGCGCTCCCCCTCAACGAGCCGGACCGCTGGGCGGTGCCTGTCCCGACTGACCCGACCCGCGAAGATCGGCGATGAGGCGCTCGCGAATGTGATCGATCAACCGATACAGATCATCGCAATAGACCGACGGATTCTTGAAGCCCTCACCCGACCGATACCGATGCGTGTAGAGCCCACCCCCACATACCCGCCCGAACCTGCACCCTTTACACGTGTCACTCAACGCCGCCCAGCCAAGTTGCCGCGCCACTATGCCGGGATGCCGGAGCGCCTCGTCGAAGGAGTGGTCCACGATGTTCAGGCCGGTCATGGGCGCGCCCTGCCGTACCGCCTTGAGCGAATCGGTCTGCTCGATAGTGCCGTCGGTTTCGATCACCACAACTGTAGACGGCGTCAGCCCGACTGACTCACTGGCCGACCCACCCCCGAGCAACCCACTCACGATTTCCTGAAATATCCGTACAACGCTCTCACTGCCGCTGTCGTACCACCGATCAAAAATCGGAATCAACCAGTCGGCGTACGGAGTTCCGGGCCGGCGCAACCCCGGCGGCGGCGTGTCCCAGGTCGCATGCGGCAACAGAAAATCCATGGTCGGCGGATCGAACGCGCTCAACGCCTCATAGGTCTCGATGGGATCGTTCATCAAATCCACCGTGCATAACAACCCACTGAACAGATGACGAAACCGCTCACCGGCAAGCCACGTCAGCCCCCGCACGACCGACTGATAGCTACCCCGCCCGTCGGCGAACCGCCTGTTGAGATCGTTCTCCCTCGGACCCCCATCCAGGCTCACCCCCACCCGCACATCCATCTCATCGAACGACGTCAGCGCGGCCTCGTCCAGCAACACCGCGTTCGTCTGCAGCACCGCCTCGACCCGCAACCCCGGCCCCACCTCCGACCGCACCACATCCACGATCTTCGCCAGGTAGCCGTGCCCCGCCAGCAACGGCTCACCCCCATGCAGAACCACCCGCACCGATGAAAGGTGATGATCAGCCGCATGCTCGGCGATCCGCTGAGCGGCGATGGAGACCAGCCGTGGATCCATCACCATCGGCCGGCCCCGCCAGCTCTGGTCGGCCAGCGTGTAGACATAGCAGTAGTCGCAAGCCAGGTTGCAGCGGCTATGGACCTTAAGCAGAAATTGCCGAAAAGGCCGCGCCCGCCACCCGCCGCGAAGCAGTCCGTCGACATCGAGCGCTGCGGGCCATTCCCCTGATTGATTCGCTGCGTTGGAGGCCAACCCGGAAACCACCCCGCTTCAAGCGTCGCCCAATTCTAGACGAACCGACCCCAAATCGGGGAGGCGTAACCCACCAACCCCAATAGGTCTGACTCGGCGGGTTGAACCCCCGATGACCTCGGGGGCTCCCCTACCTCTAGGAACTATCTTTCTTCAGTAACTGATCGATCATGGCCGCCAGGTGGAGCATGTCAGTCCGAAGAGCTTCGAATCCCGCATGGATCTGAGCCTGCGCACCCCTGAAGTGCTCGTCACCCTGCCAGCGAAGGCCCGCCACCTCGACAGCAATGGCCGCCAGGTCATCGGCCATCCCATTCTGAACGCCGGCAATCGAAACCTGCGCCTCATAGACGCCAATCAGCATCGCCGCAATGCAGCCACCGGAGTGCACAGCCTCTTCGAGAGCCTCCATACGGAGCTTCAAGCCGAGGATCTCCGCCTCTACGTCCACGAACCCTACCTCTGCGGTAGCTAGAAGGGGCCAGGTGCCCTTATCGCCCTGACCACCACGGACTGCAAGCACATGATGGCAAGACGGTCCAGCGCACCGCGATCCCCCAACGACCCGGGGGGCGGAATTTCCTACCGCCCGGTCGTATCGACCTTCCAAAGTACGTCCCCATGCATCCCTAACTAGCCCACCTTCTCCGGGAGAGAAAAACAACCCCGCGTGACCGGCAAGGCACAGTGGCACGGAGGATCGACCAAGACAGACGGTCTCCAGTAGACGAGTCGGCGACGGCCAGCTGGCCACACCCATACTCGGCTGAACGACATCCAGGCACTCGACCAGGCAGCAGAACTATCCAGCGAATCTCGGGTACACCCCGGCGAACTCCTGCGACCAGTGCGGAGAGTGGGTAAATGACGCGGAGCTCCCCGGTGGACAACGACTGCCGCGACTTCCTTGCGGCAGTTGCACGTTCAGGCGTCGGTCAGCCTCCGCCGCCTGCCGTGCCGCAACTGCTGGCCCAACGCCCTCAGCCGGTTCAGCTTGCGGTCCATCGGATCGCCTGCGGCCACCTCAAGCAGGTAAGACTTCAACAGCGCTTCCGTGTCGCGTGTCATGTGAAGCCGATCAAGCTTTTCCTTAAGAGAAAGTGCCAGCGACCGTGCACCGGCATCGTCGGTGGAAGCGGTCGTCCCCTTCTCCACCTCGTTCAGCAGCTTCCCAACGGCTTGATGTGACATACCCAGCAGGTAACCGATATCGCGGTGCACGTATCCTCTTCGCGCTAGATCAGCCACTGTTGCTTGCGTCGCTATGGCAGCCTTCTGTTTAACGAGGGTCGCCGCGAGGCGTGTCACAAGCGTGGCCTCCAGTTCTGTGGCCACTTCATCGTCGGCCACGGTCAAGTCGAAGTCGGCGTCAACCTGGGAGATGGCCACATCCAGCATGGTGGAGACCAGGTCACGAGCCATTTCCTCAGCTTGCTCCAAGCGCTTCACCTGTGTGTGGTAGCTGCGCTTCAGGCCGGGTCCAGAGATAGTCAAAGCCCACCAGTCGTCGCTCCTGCTGGCGGTGATGGTGTACGTGTCGCGCTTGCTCACTGCTCCTCCTGCTCCTTCACGACCTCAGCAAGAATGCTCTCCCAGTTATCCAAGATGCCTTTTGCTGTGCGTTCGTTGACCTCTGAGTGGCGAGGCACAGGCATCGCCTCCGAACCGGCATGCCACTTGGTGTGGCTCCCGCCTTCGGTGGAGTGAACGGGAACGCCGTACTCCTTGGCGAGCTTGCGCATCCGCCGCTCCAGATCACGCTTTCTCATCATCAGTGTAGGCTACCTAGGTTGCAGAGACTTAGGCAACTTAGGTTGCAGATTTAGGGACGAAGCGTGTCCCAATGCAGGACTCCTGTGCCCAGTGTGGTGAGTAGGTAGATGGGGCGAGGCCCTCCGGTGTACAACCAGTTCGGCAGCTCCCTCGCAGAAACCGATCGGCCGACTTCGTCTTCCCAAGGGGGAACGACATGCGACCCGCACCCTCGGCAGCCTGACCGTGCCCATCTTCGAGGAAAGCCCCGTCCGGTCGGTGGTGGCGCATGACCGCTCACTCGACCTGTTCGCGAACCGCTTCGAACTGACCCGGCACGAGGTGTCGCAGATCAACAATGATCCCCCGGCCGAGCAGATCCTCTACCTGTACGGCCTGGGCGGCAACGGCAAGTCCTTCCACGATCGAAGAGAACGTGATCATTCGGGCAGAGGCAGAGGATGTTGCTCGGCTCGTCGGGGCCGTTGTGCGGTTGGCCGACGGGGCGGATGTGGGCGCCCTCGGCGTACGAGCCGTTGGGGAGGAGAAGCCGCACACCGCAGATCTGGCAGTGTCGACGGAGATCGGAGAGTCCCACGGCGACAGCTTGTGCAGTGATTTGTCGCCCGAGCAGCCGCACAGGCTTCTCGGCGACCTCACCAGGAAGTACGGCCACTGCGACAAAATCCAGGCTGCCGCACTACAAGGCGGAGACCTACGGTGAGATCAGCCGAAGAGCTGGTGCAGTTCCTCGCTGATAGGGCCCGAGGTGGGAACCCGGTCCCACCACCAGGCCGTGCCGGTGAGGTCCTCGTTCAGCAGCAGGCCGATCACACGGCGACCGCCGGACCGGGTGGCCGCCAGGAACTTCTCGTCGGCGGCGGTCACCAGTTCACGCGCCCCCCACGGCACGCCGGGCTCGGCCAGCGCCCGCTCCACCCGGTCACGGATGTACAGCGCAGCAGGCAGATCGTGGGCGCCCCAGACGCGTCCGTCCGCGAGAACCGCAGGGTCGGCGTTCGACAGCGACCGCTCGGCGTCGATCTTGTCGACGTGCAGGCGCCACGCCTCCACTTCCCTGGCATCGTCGTCCGTCCACGTCATCGTGTGCCACCGATCTTGTACGCAGTGCTGCGAAAAGGCAGGTCCCGGTTGATGATGACCCGTACACCCTGATACTCGTACTTCACCGCATTCTGCCCCGGCAATTCAGTCGGCCGACCCTTGGTGAGCGTCTCAAGGATCTTGCCGGCGGCCGGCCGTCCCGCCACGTCGCCCGCTCCGGCGTGCTGGTAGACGATCTGCGCCATCTCCTCCCGGCTGAATCCGGTGCCCTCGAAGTTCTCGACGGGAGCCCCCTGCTCTCCCTCACCACCTTCCGAGGACTCCGGGCTCGCCTGCGACAAAACGATCCCCGTCAGCCCCAACGCTCCCAGCCCCACGAACCCGGCCGAAATCGTGGGCACCAGCGCAATACCTCCACCGGCCAACGCCACGGCGCCCACCGGCGGGAACCATAGGAACGCCAGCAACAGCAGCGCGAGCCCGCCGTACAGCAGGAGTTCGTCCAGAGCCTGCAGCACATGCGCGTTGGAGATGACCTGCTGGTCGGGACGGGCGCCGGTGACCCAGGCGGTGACGGCCACGGCGCCGAGGAGCAGTGTTCCCGCCCCGGTGAGCAGGCGTAACTGCACCCGGGTGGCACGCTCGGCCAGCGGTTCGCGCCAGGCCACGACCAGGGCGCGTACGGCGATGACCAGGCGCCACGCCATCAGCACCAGGCCAAGCCCGGACAGAGCCGACAGCACGAAGAACACCACCGGTCCCGCCAGCGCCTTCTGGATGGCGGCCAAGCCTGGGGTGGTGCCGAGCAGGAAGTACGCCAGCACGGGGAGGGTGAGAACCGCCCAGATCAGGAGCAACCACGGCCATCCCCGCCCACGACCGGACAAGCGCTGCGCCAGGCCGGCGCGGAGGCTGACCCCGTACCAGGACATGAAGGTGCGGCTCGCCGCCATCCTGGTCCGCACCGCGCCCGCCACCTCGCGCTCGGCGGCGCCGCCCGCGTACCAGGCAGTGCGGCGCAGCAGCAGATAGCGGTGGGCGACCATCGTGGTGTACGGCGGGCGGATCATGGCGTACCCGCCCAGAGCTGACAGGGCCGACAGACCGGTGGGGCGCTCGCCCGGCAGCAGGAGGCCCGGGTCGGCCGCTTTCGCCCGCCGTAACGCCCTGCCGTCGGACCAGACCGCGAAGGCGAGCGCGAGCAACGGCCAGAGCCCCAGCAGCGGCTCGGCCGTGACGAACGGTTGCGACAGTGCGGCGCCCAGGGTGTCGTGCTCGCCGAGCGGCGCGTCGTAGTTGTGCGCGGCGTGCGTGGCCGAGACGAGCACCAGCGGCAGGAGTCCGAGCAGCCGTACGGGGCCGCGCCAGCGCAGCAACATCCCGACGCCGATCCCCGCGAGTGCCGACCAGGCGATGTGGAAGCCGGTGTCGGGGCCGACGGGTGAGAGCTCGGACACCGAGTACGGTGCGGGCAGCCAGGAGGTGAGGGCCTGTTCGAGGCCGGGTATGTACGGGGGCTTGAGGCTGATCGGGATCACCCAGCCGTCGGGGAAGCGGAGTGCCTTGCCCGCCTCGCGGCCGTAGTAGAGCAACGCCTCCAGCAGTCCGAACCCGGCCCCGAGCGCCGCGCCGAGGAGCAGGTGATCCGTGAGCCGCCACTGAACCCTCGCCCGCCGGCGGCAGCCGATGAGCAGCAGTGGCGCGATCTTGATGATCTCTTCGAGGACGGGATCGACCGAGTGGCCGGCGGTCGTGACCACGTCGCTGAGGTTGTCGCCGGTAAGGGCGGACAGGGTGCGGGTGTAGGCGAGCTGCAGCAGGACGGCGATCATGGCGCAGCCGTACATGCCTGCCCCGATCGCGAGCGCGAGCGTGCCGAGCCGGACCGTGCGCGTTCCCCAGCCCAGCAGGGCGAGTTGGAGCACGCTGCAGCAGGTGGCGAACACCATGAGCAGGGCCAGCATCGCACCCCCAGGCGGATTAGGGCGGGCCTGACCCTACTTCGCCTCGGGCGGCGCGCGTGCGCAGGTGTGCCAAGCCGGTATGGCCCGCCATCGCGAGCCGTCCCGAGGTGTCAGTTCGGCGTGAGCCCAGCGCGGTCGAACCGTTCGATGAGGCTCGGTTTGCGGAGATGCCGGGTGCGCAGGCTCGTGACCCGTTCCGTGAACGCGGTGCTCGCGTCGGCGCCGTACGCCACCGCTTCGAGATCCTTGAGCAGCTCGACCGCCAGGTCATAGTCCTTGGGCCGCTTGGTCGCGATCAACGACTCCACCCGCTGCCACGCCCCTTCCTCATCCCGGGCCAGCTCCGCCAGCCGGCGCTCCCGGGCCAGGGCCCGCTCCCGTTCGCGACGGGCTTCCTCCTCGGCGCGCTCGGCAGCGGTCCGGCGCTCGCCTTCCGCACGTCGTACGGCGGTCGCGTCCAGCAGGGCGGCGACCGTACGGCGAGGGCCTTCCTGCGCCGGGGCCACCGGGGCGCGGAAGCGGCGCAGCAGCTCCATCCGCACCTGGGCGGCCTGGTCCTTGGCCACTCGCAGCAGCAGCTTGTTCTTCTCGGCCGCCGGGAGGGCGGCGATCCAGGCCGCCAGTGCCGCCGGATCGTCCTTGGCCGCGGTCGCCGGCGCGCTGCCCTCGGCCGCCACCGCCAGCAGGTCGGCGTCCAGACGGAGGAAGTCGGCGAGCGCCCGCTGGGAGCCCGTCAACGAGCCGAGCCCCGGCGGGACAGGGGGTTCGAGCTCGTCCTCCTCCTCGTAGTCGAAGGCGTCCTCGTCGTGCTCCCACATGCCGTACGCCGACAGCCAGGCCAGGTAGAGCGCCCGCAGATCACCGGCGGCCAGCTCGGCCCGGACCCCGACCATCGCTGCCAGGGAGAACTCCTCCCAGTACTCGTCCTCGGCTTCGCTGGACAGGTCGAGGATGAGATGTTTGCCGAAGGACCGGGCTGTGACTGGTCGCCCACGCAGTACTGCTGCGCGGTTTCCACGTTGAGAACCGTGCGCGGCAGGCGAAGCGTCAGCCGGCGCGTCCCCCAGTTCGCGAAATACAGGTGGGCGTCGTAGTAAAGCTCCACCAGCCGGGCCGGGTCGCCACGGAAGTCGCCCCACTCGTACTCGTTAGTGAAGCTTGTCGCGGTGATTTCGGCGCGCGTGGACAGGGCTC
This sequence comes from Nonomuraea sp. NPDC002799, assembly GCF_053592075.1. Classification (NCBI taxonomy): domain Bacteria; kingdom Bacillati; phylum Actinomycetota; class Actinomycetes; order Streptosporangiales; family Streptosporangiaceae; genus Nonomuraea; species Nonomuraea sp. NPDC002799. The sequence goes on along the minus strand of NZ_JBSFVA010000015.1, from coordinate 155,015 downwards.
GCACCTGGGACTGCTGATCATCGTCCAGCGGGCGGTCGATGGCGAGGAACTCGTAATACTGGTACTCGCTCATTCCTCATCCCTCCCAGCGGCGGAATGCCTCGATCCACTCGGCGCCGGCGGGCGGCGGATCGGGCAGCGGGAGGTCGAGTATGCCGATCGCCTGCCGCTCTTTTCCTCGTACGCAGATCGCGACGATTCCCGACCCAGGACTCCAGTCGACCTTCCGTACGGTCACGTCTACACCGAGCACCTGCGTCTGGAACGGAACGGCCAGGTGGTTTTCGATGGCCGAGTGGAACCCGGCGAGCTGCTCATCCTCGTCATAGGCGTCGACCGTGGCCTGCTCGATGAGCGCGTCGAGGTCAGTGCGCTCGGGCTTGGACGGCATAGCCGGTCATGCTAGCGGCTGCGCCACGGACGATGAACGGGACCGTCTCAACGCCTTCCGAGAATCGTCAAGAGCGCTCAGCAAGCTACGAATCTTCAGTATTCGAACTCCCTGGCAAGCTGAACCAGCCTGTCAAGGTAGTCCAGGACTGCCTGTCGTCTATACACGCTGTCGGGAAGGGCGGCCGCCGCAGCAGGGATGAGGTCGTCGCGCAGCTTCTGAAGGACCGTTTCCCGCAGGGCCTCCGGGAGGAGACGGATGTTCAGAAAGCCGAAATTCTTCTGCAAGAGCTCGTCCACAGTCGCGGTCAACTCTGGGTCGTCCACTTCGCGCGCGATAAACCGCAGAGTCCAGTCGAAGAGCCAGCCGGCCGATGTCCAGATCCTGCCCGGGGACAGGCCGATGGCTCCGGCCATCATTCACCTACCAAAGAGAGGCCGGTTCGCGGCATAAATAGTCGCCATCCGGTGGCGAACAACGGTGGGCCAATCCTATGGGGAGCCGTCAGGCCAGGTAGAGGCGATTCTGGAAAGCGCCGCGTTCTTCACGCTTGACTTCCGCCGTCTTCTCGATCGTCTGCCAGTCGTGGCCATAGTTAGCGGCCAAGGCGCGAAGGACCTCGTACACGTCGGCGATTTCCCCGGCCACATCGGCCGGGGAGGCTTCCTTGAGCTCGGTCGCCTCCTCGAACAACTTCGCCATCAGGGCCGAGCGATAGTCGCTGTCGTCCAGGACCGTCACCACCGGTTCCCGGCCGTCCTGGCGAATGATGTCCGGAATCTTGTCCCGCACCAGCTTGCCCATGCCCAGACGTCCTCCATCCTGCGATCTTCCTGAGCCTACTTGGGCCGCAATAAACCACGTCGTCGAGCTAACAGGGCGGCCGGTACGCCAGCCCCGGCAGATAGCGCCCCCACTCCGCCTGCGTGATCGCCGGGAACACCAGCGCGCAGACGTCCCGGGCGGCCCGGCCCGGGTCGGTGTCCCAGAGGCGGACCGTCGAGTCCTCGCCGCCGGTGGCCAGGACCGCCTCGCCGGGCGCGAAGGCCACCGCGTTCACCGTGCCGGTATGGCCGGTGAGCGCGGCCGAGACGAGCGGCCGCGCCGGGTCGGCCACGTCCCACAGCCGGGCCGTGCCGTCGTGGCTCCCGGTCGCCAGCACGCGCCCGCCGGCCTGGAACGCCACCCCGGTCACGCTGTCGGTGTGCGCCCCGAGCGTCGCCTCGGGCGCCGGGCGGGACGTGTCGTCGACCCGCCACAGCCGGGCGGTGCGGTCGGCGCCGCCGGAGGCGAGGATTCGCCCATCGCCGCGGAACGCCAGCGCGAGCACGCTCTTGTCGTGGGCCCGCACGGTGGCGAGCGGGCGCGGGCGACCCGGGTCGGCCACGTCCCACAACCGCACCGTATGGTCGCCGCCGCCCGAGGCGAGCACCCGGCCGCCCGGGGCGAACGCCAGCGCGTTGACGGCGTCGCCGTGCCCGGTGGCGCGGGTGAGCAGCTGGGGACGGATCGGGTCGGCGATGTTCCACAGGCCGATGTCGAACTTCTCGCCCGCGACGGCGAGGGTGCGCCCGTCGGGGGCGAGCGCCACGGCGAACACGTTGCCGGTCCCGGCGTCCCACCGCTTGAGGAGTCGCGGCCGGGCAGGATCGTGCACGTTCCACAGGGCCACGGTGAAGTCGAGGCTTCCGGTGACCATGAGCCGGCCGTCCGGGGAGAAGGCGATCGCCGTGACGGTGTTCGGCTGGGCGGCCAGGACGGCGAGCGGGCGGGTGCCTCCCGCGCCGGAGACCTCCCACAGCCTGGTCTTGCGGTAGCTGCCGGTGGCGAGGACGCGGCCGTCGGGGCGGTAGGCGAGCGCGGCCACGTCGCCGTTCTGGCCGGCCAGGATCGGCCGGCGCAGATCCCACAGCCGGATGGCGTCGTCCCCGCCGCCGGTGACGAGGGACGCCCCGTCGGGGTGGAAGGCCACCGTGTAAACGGTGCCGGAGTGCCCGGTCAGCACGGCGGGGTTGCGGTCATCCGCGCCCTCGGGGTCGGATATGTCCCACAGCCGTACGGTGCGGTCGTAGCTGCCGGTGGCCAGCGTGCGCCCGTCGGGGCGGAACGCGATCGCGACGACGCCGTTCTCGTGCCCGGTCAGCGTGGCGAGGTGGCGGACATGCCGGGGGTCGCTGAAGTCCCACAGGCGCACGGCGTTGTCGAACCCGCCCGTCGCCAGCAGCCGCCCGTCGCGGCTGATCGCGGCGGCCAGCACGTTGCCGGTGTGGCCGGTCAGGTCGGGCAGGCGTCGCGGACGCCGCGGGTCGGCGACGTTCCAGACGGACACCCGCTCGGCGAAGGCGGTGACGACCATGCTCCGGCCGTCGGGGCTGAACGTCACCGCCGACAGGGGCGCGGGGCCGGCGTCCAGCGTGGCCAGCAGGCTGGGGCGGCGCGGGTCCGTGACGTCCCACAACCGGGCCGTACGGTCGTAACTTGCCGTCGCCACGGTCCGCCCGTCGGGGGTGAAGGCCACCCCGATGATGCCCTCCGTGTGCCCGGCCAAGGTCGCGACCTGCACCGGGCCGCCGGGTGCGGTCATGTCCCACAACCGGGCGGTCTTGTCGTTGCCGCCGGTGACGAAGGTCCGGCCGTCGGAGCTGTAGGCCGCCGCGGCGATGCCGGCCTGATCGCCGGTCGCCGTGGCCGGCGCGGACGGGCGGAGCCGGTCGGCGACGTCCCACAGCCGCAGCGTCCCGTCCAGGGCCACGCTGGCCAGGCGTCGCCCGTCGGGGCTGAACTCAGCGGCGTAGACGGCGTCGGTGTGCGCGCCGATCACCGTGGCGTACGGGCCGGCGAGCGCGCTGAGCAGGGCGCCGCGGGACTCGGGGGTCGGCATGGTCCGGTGGGCGACGAGGGCGAGCTGCGCGGCCAGCGCCGGGTTGCCGGCCCGCAGCGCGACGGCGTTGTCGACCGCCTTGCCCGACAGCACCATGTCGCGCTGCTCGCTCGCCAGCACTTGCTGGCGCACCGCGACCACGACCGCGGTGCCGGTGAGCACCAGCAGCACGGCCAGGACGGCGGCCAGTAAGCGCAGGCGGCGGACCCTGCGGCGCTCGGCGTCCGCCTCCGCGCGTTCCAGAGTGAGAGAGGCGTCCAGGAACTCGCGGGCCAGGCGGCCGGGCGCGGTGTGGCCGCCGACCCGCTCGGCCCAGTCGCGGGCGCGGGCCAGGCGCGTCCCCCGGTACAGGACGTCCGGCGTGCGCTTGGCCCGGTCCCAGGCGGACGCGGCGGCGGCGAGGTCGCGTCCGACGGCCAGGCCGATCCGGTCCTCCTCCAGCCAGGATCTCAGCTCGGGCCAGGCGGACAGCAGCGCCTCGTGGCTGATCCGCACGCTCTGCGCGTCGGCCGTGATCAGGCGTTCAGCGACGAACCGGTCGAGCACGTCCTCGATCTCGGCGGCCTGCGCGCCGTCATCCGCCCCCGGGAGCAGCTCGGCGAGCAGCTCAGCGAGCGGGAGGCGGCGGCGGGTGATCGCGGTGTCGGGCGCGATGTGGGCCAGCGTGAGGAACAGCCGCCGCGCCAGGACCTGTCGCGGCTCGGTCAGCGACCCGTAGACCTGGCCGGCGGTCTCGGCGACGGCGCCGTTGATGCCGCCGGCCTCGTTGTAGGCGGCGATGCTCAGCCTGCGTCCCTGGCTCTTGCGCCAGGTGGACCACAGGGCGTGGGACACCAGCGGGAGAGCGCCGGCTTCGTGCGCCTCGCCGTTGCCGCCGCCGGGCGGCGCGACCTCGCGCAGCATCAGCTCGACCAGGCCCTTTTCGAGCTCGACGCCGGCCTTGAGCGCCGGTTTCTCGATGGCGTCGCGTAGCTCGCGCTCGCTCATCGGGCCGATGCTGACCTGCCCCTCCTGCAGCGCGGCGAAGAGCGCCGGGTGGCGCATCGCGTGCTCGTAGAAGTCGGCGCGCAGGCTGAGCACCACCGGACCAGCGGCGGTGGCCGCGCACACCGCGTCGATGAACCGGCGCCGCTCCGCAGCGTCTTCGCAGAGAGTGAAGACCTCCTCGAACTGATCCACGATCAGCACGGCCGGGCGGGGATCCTGCGCGGAGGTGCGCGCGGCGAGGGCGTCGAGCGGGCGAGCGCCGGGGGTGAACGTCTCAACCCGCCGCCCGGTGCCGGCTAGCTCGGCCGCCACGCCCGCTTCGAGGAGCGAGGACTTGCCCGAACCCGAGGCGCCGACCACGATCAGCGGCCGGGCGGGCGCGGGTGATCGGGTCAGCTCGGCGACCAGCCGCGCGGTCACCGTCTCGCGTCCGAAGAACCACTCGGCGTGCGTGCGCTCGAAACCGTCCAGCCCCCGGTACGGCTCCGGGCCGGCCGGACGGGGCCCGGGCTGGCGGCGAACCCGTGACCAAGCCGCTGTCCACTGCTTCAGAGCGACGTCATCGGTGACCCCACACGCGCGCAGCACCTTGACCAGCAGCTTCTGTGAGGAGGCGCCGGGCAGGCCGCGGCCCGCGAACCAGTCGCCGATGGTGCCGCTCTGCCCGCCGACGGCCGTGGCGAGGGCGCGCACCGAGATGCCGGCGCGTTCGCGCAACCGGCTGAGCGCCGCGGCGAACTCCTCGCGGGTGGTGATGAGGGCGGGGCCGGGGGGTTCGTCGGGGGCGGGCGACCGCTGCTGCATCGAGCGTCTCCTGAAGTCCTTGCTAGGGGCCCTGTACGGAGTTGTACGGGTAATTCAACGCCGCCACACCAAGCGCCGGGTGCGATGTTGAATTTTGGCATGAAGACATTTCTCCGGGTTGCGGGGCGCGGTCGCCTGGGGGGCATCGCGGAACATCTTCCGGCGAATGCGTGAACGGACAAAAAACGGATCATCCGGAAATGTCGGTAAACGCGGTTATATGCCGCTTGGCATAGCGCGAAGAAAGCGGGTGGGGATGGACATGGAAGTGCTGACCCTCGCCGGGGCGGCGGCACAGGCGCTGGCGCAGGCGATGGTCTCGGACGGCTGGACAAGCGCGCGAACCAGGATCGCCCGGATCCTGAGCGGCGGCGATCCGGAGCGGGTGCCGGCGGAGGAGGCGGAGCTGGAGCGGTTCGGCCAGGCCCTGCGTGACAACGAGCTCCCCGCGTCCGTCATGGCGGGCCACTGGCAGGGACGGATCACCGAGCTGCTGACGAGGCGGCCGGAATGCGCGGGCGAGATCGCGGGCCTGCTCCGCGAGCTCCAGTGCGGCGCGACGAACGTACGAATCGGTGGCTACAACAACGGCGCTCTGATCATCGGCGATCACAACATCTCCCGCATCGTCCACCGATCGGAAGGGCGATGACGCTGCCCGGCGGTGCAAGGGAACCATCTGGTGGGGAAATCAGAGGAAAAGTGGTAACACGAAACGCCGTCCAGATAAGCGTCGGCGGCGACAATAACGGTGCCGTGTTCATCGGCGACCACAACCTGTTCCATTACACCGATAAGCGGACGATCGTCACCGAGCGCGAGGGCGGCCCGGTCCCGGTGCGCAAGCGGAAGCATCCCGACCCACGCTGGCTGCCGCGGAGCGCCGGGGACGTCGTCGGCCGGGACCGCGACCTGGCGCGGATCCGCGGCTGGCTCGCCGAGCGCAGCGCGCCCGTGCTGGTCTACGGGCCGCCGGGCATCGGCAAGTCAGCCGTGCTGAGCCAGATCGCACGCGACGCGGCGGACGCCGGCGAGGACGTCGTGTACCTGTCGGGCGACGGGCTGGAGACCGAGGACATCATCCAGGAGTTGTTCGAGGCATGCTACGACAGCCCCGGCTACCTGCCGCCGCCCAAACGGCTGCGCCGGCTGATGGGCAAGGTACGGGCGCTCGTCGTGATCGACGGCTACGAGGGCTCGGCCGAGTCGGTGGAGAAACTGCTCGACGCCACCCCCGGCGTCGGCCTGCTCCTCGCCTCGACACGGCGGCTGCTGGGCGCGGAGGGCTACGTCCTCCCGCTCGGCGGTCTGGCCGAGGCCGACGCCATCACCCTGACCACGGCCGAGGTGGCCAGCACCGACTCGGACCCGGCCGGCACTCTGACCAGGGAGGAGGCCGCCGCCGTTCAGGAGTTGTGCCGGGCCGCGAACGGTCATCCGAGGACGCTCCTCCAGGCGGCCGCCCTGATGCGCGCGTCCGGCGTACTGTCCGTTGCGGCCGACCCGGACACCGCCGCCCGCGCCCTGGTCGCGTCCCTGGACGGCGACTCGTCCGCGGCGGCCCGCGCGCTGGCCGCGCTGCCCGGCGTGCCGGTCTCCGCGCCGGTGCTCGCCGCGCTGGCCACCCTCCCCTCCCCTGCCGAGGCGGAGGCCGCGCTCGCCGAGCTACGACGACTGCGCCTCGCCGAACCCACCGGCCCCGGCCACGTCCTGGCGGATGGCACGTCTGTCCCACGCGGCAGGCAGGACGCGGCCGGCTACGCCACCCGGCTCACCGCCTGGGTCCGCGCAGCCACCCGCGCCGAGGTGGCGGCGAGCGCCGCCGTCGTCGTCACCGTGCTGCGAGCGGCGGTGGATGAGGAGGCGCACGGCCCCGCGCTGGTCCTGGCCCGGGCTGCCGCGCCGCTGCTCGGCCGCTCCCTGCGCTGGGGCGCCTGGGGCCAGGTCCTCGCCCTTGGCCTGACAGCGGCGACGAACGCCGGGGCGGCCGACGACGTGGCCTACTTCGAGGATGAGGAGAAGGCGCGTAAGCGCGCCCTCGGCTTGCTCCTGGGGCTCGGCGGCGGCGGGTTCGGCACCGCGGGCGCGATCGCGTTCCTGGGCAAGGGCGGATCCGTCTTCAGCGCGCAGACCACGGCGCTCGCGGTCGCCACCACTGTGGTGGTGACGGCGACCGCCATCATCGGCGTCCGCGTCGCCAACCCCGGCACCGCAGAACCGCCGGCCACGGTCTTCACCCCGATCGCGGCTCAGCCGCAGCCCCCTGTCACCGTCCGCCGCAGCCCGCTCGGCCCGGGGCAGAGCACCGCCCGCGACGACCCGGGGCAGGGCACCGTTCGCGATGACCCGGGGCAGGGCACTACGCGGAATCAGGACCGCGACCCCGTCGCACCGCGTCTCGGGATACCCCGGCTGACCCTCTCGGACGACGACATCGCCAGCGGTGGTTCGGTCGACGCACGCGCCACGAGGTTCGAGCCTGGCGAGCAGGTCACGTTCTCCTGGGCCAGGGCGGGCGGCGGCGGTGGCGATCTCGGTGTCCGGACCGCCGACGGCAAGGGCGTCGCGACGCTGGCCGATGCCGTCCCCGCCGGCATCACAGCCGGTGCGTACACGATCACGGCCCAGGGGAAGAGTCCCAGCCGGCGCGACAGCGCCACGCTCACCGTACGGGAGCGCCCCGCCCCCCGGATCCGGCTCTCCCGGGTGCCGTCGTCGGCGGAGGTCGGGGCGGCGTTCGAGGTGGTCGCGACGGGATTCGACGCGAACGAGACCGTGCGGCTCACGCTCGGGAACACCTCCGTCGCCACGGCCGCCGCCGGCGGAAGCGGCGAGGTGACGCTGCGCGGCAACGCACCCGCCGACCCGGGCCTGTACACCTTGACCGTCACCGGCCGGGCCGACGACCGCTTCGCGAGGGCCCAACTGCGCGTCACCCCGAAGCCGCCCCCCGACCTGTCCGGCAGTTGGGGTGGATACCTGAACCTCCGGGACCTGGGCGGCGGTTCCTACGAGGGCACCCGGTACGGGTCCGACTGGGTGGAGCCCAACAGCGGGTGCACCTATCCCGCGGGCGGCCCGGAGGTGCACCTGTCCGGGCGGCCGCCGACGTACGAGGGCGAGATCCGCTGGATCTACGGCGTCAACGGCCAGAACTGCGCGTTCGAGTGGGGCGCGGCCACCTTCACACCCAGCGCGGACGGCGACAGCTTGGTGGTGCGCTCGGAGAATCCGCGCGACCCGGGCAAGTGGATGTCCCAGACGTTGCGGAGGAACTGACCTCGGCCGACCGTGCGTCCTTCGTCGTGTTCTCGCCGGCCGCACAGGCCGGCGGGGATCGCTTCATCCAGAACGTGCGCGTTCCCGGCTGACGCGGGCTCCGAACGCGATGGATTCTGTCGGTCTCGCTGCTCATACTCGCCATCAACACCGGTCTTCGGGAGGGGTATCGATGGCGCGGCGATCCGGGCGAGGCGGTAGGAAACGACGGAAATCGAGCGGTAACGAGGAGTTGTGGGTGCTGGGGGTCGGGGGCGTGGCGGTCGCGATCGCGTTCGCAGCCAAGTTCGTCTCGGAGCATCCTGGGCTGGCGATGGCCATCGCCTCCCTCGCGGTGGCGGCCTTCGGGGGCGGGCTGCTGCTGCGCTACCGCTTCATCCAGGCTCGGCGGCTGCAGTTTCTCGCGGCCAACGCGGAGTTGGAGAAGGTCGATGTCCTGACGGGGACGCAGTTCGAGCATCTGGTCGCCGAGCGGATGATCGTCGAAGGGTTCCGGCGGGTGAAGGAGCGGGGGCGCAGCGGGGACGGGGGCGTGGACATCACCGCTGTGGCGCCCGGCGGGACGCCGTACGCCATTCAGTGCAAGCGATACAGCAGGACGGTCGGCGCGCCGGAGGTCCGCAACTTTCTCGGGGCGCTGGCCAACACCTTCGCGGGGCATACCGGGGTGCTCGTCACGTCGGGGCGGCTCACCAGGCAGGCTCGTACGGAGGCGTTGAACGCGCGCCAGGCTCTGGTCCTCGTCGAGCGCGAGCGACTGGCGGACTGGCTGACCGGCAGGTTCACACTGCTCCCCCGGCGGGCGCCGTTGGTGGCCGAAGGGGATGAGCTGGCCAGTTGAGCAGGGGCGGTTACAACCAGCGCTGGATGAGATCTGGGGAGACCGAGGCGTCGATGTGCCACATCTTCCGGCCGTTGTCCCAGGTGTACTTCACCCCGGCGGCACGCATCTCCTGCTTGAAGGTCTCCCTGTCGTCGTAGTGGACGCGGATGTAGCGGCGACCGTCCACCACGCCGCCGGACTCCACTCCCGCACCGTCCGGCGCTCCCTGCCGCCAGGGCCGGGCTGGACGCTCCATGCGGGCGCGCTCGACGATATGGCGTACGCGCTGGCAGGCCGTCGGGTCCGTGATCCGCATCATCAGGTCAGTGGGACCGATGTTGGCCAGGAGGTTGAGCGAGCCGTGCCAGAGCACATTCTCGTCGATGATGAGGACCTTCTCGTGCATACGATCCCGGACGGCCACCCGGCACCCGGCCGCCTCCAGATCTCGCACGAGGCCCTGCCGGCGCGGGTCTTCCGACTGGTCACGGGTATGGACGGTGACCGCCACCCCGGCCTGGATGCGCGGGGCGAGCCGGGCGAGCCATATCTTCACGGGCCGCGGGTCGAGGAAGGCGCAGAAGACGTCGATGGTGCGGCGGGCCCGGTCGATGTCCCATGCGACGGCTCTGGGCACCTCGTCCGCCGGAAAGAAGGCCGGGCGGGCGAGCTCGTCGTCAGGAAGGGCCGCCAGGTCACCTGCCGTGCGGAACGGCACGAGGTCGTCGACCGACAGCGGGCGGGCATGACGTTCCAAGTGGTCAAGCATGCGGCCGGCCTCACTGGCCGGGCTCAGCTTCGTGCGCAGGAACTGGGTGTCCGCGACGACGACAAGATGGTCCTGGGCCCGGCTGAGCGCGACGTTGAGCAGGCGGCACGTGTGCGAGGCCAGGCCCGTGTGCTCGTAGAAGTAGCCGAGCTTGGCGCCGGCCCCAGCCACCGTGTCGATCACCACGAGGGGGCGCTGGCTGCCCTGGAAACGGTGGACGGTGTCGACCAGGCCCTCGTATTCCTGGCCGAAGCGGTAGTTGAGGCTGCCTCGAAGAGCTCTCACCTGATCCTTGTATGGGGCGATAACGGCCATCCGATCGGTCGGCTGCTGGTCGGCCCACTTACGGGCCTGCAGAACGTCGTCGTACTGCAGGCCGCGGATGAGCTCGTGGATGACCGCCTCATGAACCGAGTTGGCGGTGTGCGTGCCGTACGTGAGTCGGCGCGAGGTCGTGTCGACGAGGATCAGCGGGCTGTCGAGCAGCGGTGACGACGGAAGTCTGCTGACGTCGTCGCGGCCGGCGCGGAGCGGGGCGTCCGGGTAGGCGACGACGTTGACGACGTCGCAGATGGCCGGACGCATGCGGTACTGGGTGTCCAGGCACACCATCCGGGGGTCGTCGCGGCGGGCCGAGCCTGCCGCGTCCACCAGGCCCGCTGTGGCGAAGGCGTCGCGATCCATCCAGAGTTTGGCGTAGTCCCTGTCCTCGGATGTGGCCTCCCGGTCGCCGGAGCCGCGGGTCACGGCGGGGAGCTGGCGGAAGTCGCCGGCGATGATCAGACGCCGGCTCGCGAGGCCGGCGGCGCACCAGGCCGCAGGCAGGTTCACCATGCCGGCCTCGTCGATGATCACGACGTCTGTCTCGTCGAGAAGTTTGCGGGAGTGCACGGCTTTGGCGACCGTGGTGCCCATGACGCGGCAGCTCTTCCGTACCGCCTCAGTGAGTTTGTGCAGCTTCTGCTCCAGTGCGGTGAGCTGCTGCCGCATCTGCTCGACCGCCTTGCGGACCGGTCCGGGCGGCGGAATCGCGCGGACTTGGTCGCGTAGGACGGCGGATGCCCGTTCCAGCTCGCCGGTCCTGACTGCGTGCTGCTGGTGGGCGGAACGGGCGTCGCTCAGTTGATGGTCGAGTGCCGACATGGCGTTGCGGTGGTCCCAGTGGGCGCGGCTCAGGTCGTCGAGTTTGGCCTGTTTCCTCTTCGTGAAAAGGCCGGAAGGGGGGCCGATGTCCCTGATCCGCTGCTCGATCTCGGCGGTGGCCGCCCGGCGTGCCTGGAACTGTCCCTGGAGGGTCGCGATGTGCCGGCCGGCGTCGTCGCGCTGGGCGGACGCGATACGCAGCTCTTCACTGACACGTTCGGCCTCAGCGTGTACGGCGAGGATCTTCTGATCGGCTTCCAGACGGTCGCGGACGGCGGCGATCTGTACGGTCACCGTCGCCGACAGCCGCTCGGCGATCTTCGCCGGATCGATCTGGTCGCCGAACTTGGCGGCCAGCGAGGGCAACTCGATCTCGCCCGCTCGCTGGACGAGTCCTTCGCCGAAGGTCTCCTCGCCGGACAGAAGGTCGCAGATGCGTTCCAGCGCCTGGTCCACGGCGACCTTGGTGGGAGCGAGGAACAGCACCCGCAGCTTCTGCCGATAGCAGCCTTCCGCGATGGCGGCGACCACGTCGGTCTTGCCGGTACCTGGCGGGCCCCAGATGAAGGTCAGGTCGCTGCCGAGGGCTTGTTCGATCGCCTGCCGCTGTCTGGCGTTCAGGCGCCGGTCCCGGTAGTTGCTGATGAGGTGGTCTGTGGTGGTGTAGTGGGACATACGCGGTCTGCCCTGGCCCAGCAGCCAGCCTGCGGTGGTGAGGTTGACGGGGCTGTTGTCGTTTCCGTTCGCGCCTTCGAGCCGGTCCAGTACGGATTCCAGCCCAACTGTCTCGTCCTTGCGCAACTGAGCATTGCCGGGATCATGCCCCAGGTCAGCCGTGGTGCGGACTTTGACCTTGCCGTCGGGCATTCGTGTCGCCTCGGCGCGCGCCCAAGGGTCCTTCGAGCGGGACAACCGGATGACGAGCTTCTCGGAGGAGAGCGCGTTCTTCCATGATCTGCACGAGAACAGGTACTCGCGGATTTCGCCGGCGCCGCCGGTGCGGCGTCCAGCGGACAAGGCGATCTTCTCGCCGTCACCGTCGGCGCGGAGCTCGGCGGCGATCTCCAGCCGGACGGCCCGCACCAGCTCATCGATGGGGAAGGGCTTCTGCCGAGGGCCATGGCCGTCCATCGCGCTCCCTGGGGGTTAAGGAGGTCGGTGTAGCTGTGCGGCTTAGGAAACGTACCCTCGCCGACTACTCTCCGCAACATTCGGCCACCGCTGGGATTTCTGCGGACGCGAGCTCCACCTGCCGAAGGCTGAGCCCTCTAAAGGCGGCGGCTTTTGACGGCATCGTTATGGTTCCAGATCAGCGGCCAGAGTTCTGCCGGTTCACCAGCAGCAGGGTTCGTGGCGGTGAGCACCTCGCTGCGGGAGACCTTGGCGACGGACACGCGCTGGTGGTAGTCGAGGAACGTCTGCACCTCGCCGTCCGCCCGGCACAACCCCCACTTCGACCCGTCGAGCGCGGTGTACGACATGCCTCCGTAGACATGGTCCGCCATCACCGTCACGGAGACGGCCCAGCGGCGGAGCAGGGCCGGCGCGGCTTGCAAGCTGAGCAGCCCGCCGAGCTGAGCCACCTCGGCACGCCGGAGGTCCACCTCAGGCCGCCACCAGGTGCCGTCGTCCCGTTGGGTGCGCCACTCGTCGAGCGCCAGGTCGAGGCCCCAGGTATGCCAGCGGACCGTGCCGGACGGCGGGCCGGGGACGGCGCTCAGATGGGCGAGGTGGCGGGCGGTGCGGGTCGGTAGATGGGTCAGGTCGGCGGGGACCAGGACGATGGGGTCACCTGGTTCGGCGTCGAAGGGGTTGGGGTCGATGAAGCGCCGGTCGATGAGGACGACGGTGCCGGGTTGGCGTTGGTAGGACAGGCCCCAGAGCAGGCGGCTGAGCAGAAGGGCGCCGTGCGGGTCGGAGAGGATGTGCCAGGTCTCGTGGTAGTGGTTGGTGGAGAATCTGGCGCGGGTTCCGGGGCGGAGGGTGATCACCTGGTAGTCGCGGCCGTCGGCGCGGAGGTGGTGGCGGTGAAGCTTGAGGCGGTCGCCGGTCTCGCGGGTGCTGGAGGGGCGCGGGTGCTTACGCAGCGGCACGGCGCACCAAGATTCTCATGGAGCTCATGAAAGCGTGCCGCGCACGCCCTTCTCAACGGGATTTCCGGCAGATGGGGAGAGCGTCACTTCTCCTTGCGGACGTATCACCATGTGAATCGTGGGGAAGTTTGCGATGATGATTTCGAGGGCCGTGCCACGATCGGAAGGCGGGGGAGGCGATGTCCTACAGTCCGAAGCTCGCGGCGGCGTTGTCGGGCGCCACCCTTCGCCAGCTCGCGCACTGGCGTCAGGCCAGCGCGGGTCGTGGGGCTGTGCTCGTTCCGGAAGTCTCCGGGACCCGTCCGATCCTGTACTCGTTCCGTGATCTTGTCGCGCTCAGGGCCTGCGTGAAGCTGCGCAACGATGCCTCGCTGCAGAAGATCCGGCGAGCGCTGGACACGCTCCGTGACGATCTGCGGGAGCACGAGCACTTGTCCGCCTATCGGCTGGTGGCCGATGGCTCGATCATCCCCGACCTCCTGCGGCCCCGTGAGCATGTCACGGTCGATCCGGCGGTCAGAGGTGGCATCCCGGTGATCGAAGGCACCAGAGTGCCGTACGACGAGGTCGCGGCGCTGCTGCGCGACGGGGTCCCGGCCGAGCGGATCGCCGACTACTTTCCCAGTGTGACGGCCTCCGCGGCGCTGGACGCCATGGACTTCGCCGACTACGTCGACAGCTATGAACCCCCCAGGGAGCCGCGTGAGGCTGCTGCTGGATGAGAACGTCCCGAAGCCGCTCCATCGGGTTCTCACCACTTCCGTCCACGGGTGTTGCATGCAGAGCCCCCGAGAGGTCGCTATGCCACCGAAGTTCTGGCCGTCGATCTTTTAGGCATGGGTCAGGGTTGGAGGCGGTGGGTGAGGAGAGCGGTGCCTGGGCCGGACAGGTGCTGGAGAACCTCGTGTACGGACCAGCCGGGGCATAAGGACGCCTTCGTCCAGTCGCCGTCGTCCAGTTTGTCCAGGAAGTCGGCCAGTCTGAGTCGTTCGGCCGTCGTGGCGGTGTAGATGTCGTCATCGTTCACAGCCCGCTCCGTGTGGATGTGTACGTGGCGCCCTGGCCAGGTGCCTTCGCCATGGTGGCCGGTGACGGGCTTCGGCATTTCTGTCGGGCAGCCCCGTTAGGGTTGGCGTTCTGTTCCAGCGCCCCCCACATTGTTCCTGCACCCCCCAAGGAACCGCCAGTGCTCCGCCATGCCCTCGGTCCGATCGTCGTCGCCGTCTTCGCGGCTCTGCTCGTCGTCTCCGGCGGCGTCGCCGTGGTGACCGGCGACGTCTGGCTCCTCAGGCTGCTCGTGCATCGCGTGCTCGGCGACCGCCCGGTCCGCTTTGATGTGGACTGGCTCCTGATGCTGCTCGCCATGGGACTGCTGCAGGTCTGGGCGCTGTGGCAGATTCTGGCCGGGCGGCGGGCCGCCGGGAAGCCGGACCGGGACGGCCGGCTGCTGCGGATCGCGCTGTACGTCTGGCTGCTGGCCGAGCTCGCCGACCGCCTCTGGTGGGCGGACATCCCGGAGGAGATCGCCCAGCTCGCGGCCGTGGTGCTGTTCTACCGGACGATGCGCGGGGGCTCGCGGAAGTTGCGGCTGGTGGCGCTGGTGGCCGGGCTGTACTCCTCCTTACGGGTGCTCGCCGCGCTGCTGCTCCACCTCGCCGGGATGGAGGCCGAGGTGTTGTCGCGGCCCTGGCTGGGCAGCCTGCCGTGGCTGGTCTGGATGGTGCTGACCCTGGTGGCGCAGGCCAGGGACGGGCGGTGGGGGCGGACCACGTTGTGGACGGGCGGGTTGGTGGCCGCCCGGCCGTTGCTGATGCCGTCCCTACTGCCGCCTTTCGCCGGCACCTACCTCTGGTACGCGAGCGTCGGGCTGGTCGCCGACGTACTGCTGCTGGTGTGGCTCGGCCGGTCCGCGCGCGAGGTCGGGAACCCGCCGTCCGTCCCCCGTCCGGCCACGCCTGAGGAACGGCCGCCGATGCGGTGGCGGGCTCTGCAGGTCGTGGCCGTGGTGCTGCCGCTGGTGCCCGTCGTGGTCAACGTCGCGAACGGCGTGTTCCTGTGGGTGGGGCCGCGTGGGGCGATCGCGTCCTGGTTCTTCTGGCACGGATCGTTCCTGATGCAGGTCTGGTTGCCGCTCGACGTTCTGGTCGGGATCGGCGGGGGTGCGGCGCTGGTGCTGGTCGCGGTGATGCGGCGGACGCGGGCGCTGGTGTTCAGGACGATCTGGGCGCTGCTGCTCGCGGCCGTGGTGGGAGTGGTGAGCGCGACGACCGCGAGCTCGGGCCGGGCGCTCGACTATGGTGACGCCGGTTTCTCTTTGCGGATATTTCCGGATTGGATGCTCGACTCGCCGCGCGGCACCTCGCCGTTGTGGCACAGCATCGCGTTCTCGGTGTCCGCCCTGCTCCTGTTCCTCCTGTACGCCGGCAGGCCGCCGGTCCGGCGCAGGCCGTACCTGGTGGTGGTGGCGAGCACGGCCACGGTCGCGGCGCTGCTCGCGCTCCCGGTGTCCGATCATGCGCCGGGCCGGATCACCACAGCGAGCGAGTGCGAGAGGGGTGAGCGCAGCGGGGCGGAGACGTTCATCTGCACGGTGCGCCGCAGCACCCGGCTGTGGACCATCCGGGACATGCCCGACCAGCGGCTGGTGGCGTACGGACGGCGGCTCTGCGACGTCTACACCCGCGACGACCCGCAGGAGGCCACCGGCTTCCGTGAGCGGCACGGCATCGATCCGCGAGAGGAGGGCGCTCTCCTGGTCGGCATCTGCCCCAAGGTGGACGCCTACCTCAGTGCGGCGGCCGAGGAGGAAGAGCGGGAGTTACTCGCTATGGAGGCGGAGGAGCAGGCCATATGCGACAAGGCGCCCCGCCACCGGCCTCTGATCAAGCCGGTGCGAGCGATCAGGGAGAAGCGACCCATCTGGCCGGAGATTCCCCTGGAGGCCTACGGGGAGGAATGGCCTGACGACGAGCTGTGGGAGCGGGTGGGAGACAACGACCTGGTGGTCTCGGCGCCCGGTCACCTCATGATCATGCTGAACAGCGCCTTACAAGCGTGTGTCACCACCGAGTCCTACGACCGTCGCCCGCCGGTGGAGACCAAGGGCTGGCAGCGTGTCGTCGAGGCCGGCTACGAGAGTACGGACGGCAGCGTCGTCTTCGCCGAGCATCTGTCCGGCATCGTGCTCCCGGACCTCGCCTCCCGTGGCAAGGGGCACTATCGCGTCCGGGTGCACCACGCCTGGCTGCCGTGGAAGGGCGAGAAGCAGGCGGGGCAGCGACTGCTGATCATGGCCTATCCGGGGCGCGGCGACGACGTGGTCGTCCACCACGAGTGATCAGCGCATGGGCGGTGCGGCGGCCACGGGACCGGGACGGGGAGTGCCGGCGGAGCGCGGCCGATGGGAGCGGGCGCGTCTCGGCCGATCGCGGATCGACGCAACCGCGCACCAGGGACTCTGGTCGCCGGGCAAATGTGTACGGCGTGGTCTGTAGCGCGACGTTGTGGTGCGACATGGGTAGGAGGCAGGCGAGAGAGGATCCCACGCGACGGAGAGGCCGGCCGATGTTGTCCAAGGGCGAGCAGATGCTCAGTGGCCTGCTGCGCGCGAACCACCTGATCTCGATGGACGACCTGCCCAGAGTGGTCGCCGAGAACGCGGCCCGCGCCGGCTTCGAGCAGACTGTGATCTACGTGACCGACGTGCAGCAGCAGGTGCTGATACCGCTGCCGGGGCAGTGGGGCTCCGCCGGGGAGGAGCTGGAGCAGTTCCGGATCGACACGACGCTCGCGGGACGCGCCTTCCGCACCCTGGACATCGTGCGGGGGCGGTCGTCGGAGGGTGACGAGGGCGAGTCCCGGCGGTTGTACGTGGTCCTGCTCGACGGCACCGAGCGGGTCGGCGTGCTGGGGGTGACCGTGCCCGACGAGGAGGACAGCGTCGAGCTGGTCAAGGCGCTGGCCTCACTGATCGCGGTGCTCGTGATCAGCAAGCGGCCGCACAGCGACTCCTACGCGCGGCTGGTCCGCACCCGGCCCATGACGTTGTCGGCCGAGGTGCTGATAACGCTGCTGCCGCCGGGCACGTTCGCCAACGACGACGTGGTGGTGAGCGCCGCCCTGGAGCCCGCGTACGAGGTGGGCGGCGACGCCTACGACTACGCCGTCGACGGCGGCACGCTGCACGTGTCGATCTTCGACGCCATGGGCCACGACACCTCGGCCGGGCTGACCGCCACCGTCGCCGTGGGAGCCAGCCGCAACAGCCGGCGCCAGGGGGCGGACCTGCCCGCGACGGGCGAGGCCATCGACGCGGCCATCGCCGAGCAGTTCACCGGGCGCTTCGCCACCGGCATCCTGGCCGACCTGGACCTGCGCAGCGGCTGGCTGAGCTGGGTCAACCGGGGGCATCATCCGCCGCTCGTGCTGCGTGACGGACGGCTCGTGGCCACCTTGGCCAGCGAGCCCGACCCGCCGATGGGCTTCCGGCTCAAGCCGCTGACCGGGCTGCTCCGTTATCAGTTGCAGCCGGGCGACCGGGTGTTGTTCTACACCGACGGGATCATCGAGGCGCAGAGCCCGGACGGGGAGATGTTCGGGTTGGAGCGCTTCGTCAACTTCATCATCAAACGCGAGTCCGACGGCCTGACGGCGCCCGAGACGTTGCGGCGGCTGGTCCAGGCCATTCTGGAGCACCAGTGCGACCGCCTCCAGGACGACGCGACCGTGCTTCTCGTGGAGTGGCGCAGTCGCCGGCAGGAGCAGCTCGTCCTGTGAGGCCGTGAGACTGTACGACGTCAGTGGCCGGGGCGCAGCGACTGGTCGATGTACATCGCGGCGAGCATGGTGAACAGGTACGCCTGCAGGAACTGGATGAAGATCTCGAACCCGGTCATCAGGATCGTCATGACCACCCCGAGGATCCCCACGCCGAACCCCGGCACCGTCGGCTGCGCGATCATGAACCAGTAGCCGACGGCGCTGAAGAAGGCCAGGAGCAGGTGGCCGGCGAACATGTTCGCGAAGAGCCGGACCGCGTGGGTGAAGGGCGCGGTGACGAAGATGTAGACGAGTTCGAGCGGGGCGTACAGCGTGATGGCGAGGGCCCTGGGCAGCCCCGCCGGGAACAACGTGCGGCGGAAGAAGCCGGCGAAGCCGTGGTGCTTGAAGCCCAGGTAGAGCTTGAGCACGTAGACCACGGCCGCCAGCACCCACGGGAACGCGACGTACGCGGTGACGGGGAGTTGCAGCACGGGGATGACCCCCATGAAGTTCCACGCCAGGATGACGACGAACAGGCTGAACAGCAGCGGCATCCAGCGGTCGGCGTCCTTGCCCAGGAACGGCTTGGCGATCTGGTCGCGGACGAAGACGTAGGCGTACTCGACGACGTTCTGCAGGCCGCGCGGCACCAGCTTGGGCCGGGCGAAGGCGCGCCACACCACGGCGCACACCACGAGCGCGCCGGCGACGGCGAGGATCACCGGCTTGGTCAGCCACTCCGGTGCGCCGCTCCACAGCGGAGGGAGGTCGAATAACTCTGTTCCGGGAGCTTTGAACTCAGGCGCCATACGGCGTGCCTCCTATGACCGGATTATCAGAAAATCAGAGTACGTGGCCGGCTCATAGGGTCGTTTTGCGCCTGAGGTGGGTCACTTGGCGATCTGCTGCTCCTCGTACTCGATGGCGTAGTCGTGTTGCGAGCGGTCTTTCAGTGCGATCGCGGCCGCGATGCTGATCAGGCCGCAGACGGCCATGTAGACGGCGATGGCGAACGAGCTGTTGTAGGTGGCGAGCAACCAGACCGCGATCAGCGGCGCGGGCCCGCCCGCCGTCACCGAGGCGAGCTGGTAGCCGAGCGAGGCGCCGCTGTAGCGCAGCCGCCCGGTGAAGCTCTCGGCGATGAACGTGGCCTGCGGGCCGTACTGGATGTCGTGGATGGGCGCGGACAACACGATGGCCAGGAACACCAGCGCGGGGACGCGGGTGTCGAGCAGCGGCCAGTAGATGAACGACCAGACGACCATGAGCGCGGAGCCTGCGATGTACAGGCGTCTTCGGCCCACCAGGTCGGAGATGTAGCCCCAGAACGGCACGGTGAACAGGGAGACGATGCCGGCCGTGATGACATAGGGGTAGATGTCGGACGCGGTGAAGCCGAGGGTCCGGGTGGCGTAGGTCAGGATGAAGACGGTGAAGATGTAGAACGGAGCCTGCTGCCCGGTGCGCAACAACGCGCTGAGCACGATCTCCCGCCAGTTCCTGACGATGACCTCGCGTACGGGCACGCGCTCGACCTTCTTGTCCCGCAACAACTTCGTGAAGACGGGGGTCTCCAGGATGCCGAGCCTGATCCACAACCCGATCCCCGCCATCACGATGCTGAGCAGGAACGGGATCCGCCAGCCCCAGTAGGGGTCCACCGGCTGGAACACCTGCAGCGCCAGGTAGCCGAGCACGAGCCCGACCGGCACGCCGAACTGCGGCCAGCTCCCGAGGAACCCGCGCCGGCCGCCGCGCGACTTGCCCCATTCGGTGGCGAGCAGCACGGAGCCGCCCCATTCGCCGCCGACGCTGATGCCCTGCAGCAGGCGCAGCAGGGTCAGCAGGATGCCGCCCCAGATGCCGATCTCCGCGTACGTGGGCACCACGCCGACCAGCGCCGTGGCGACGCCCATGGTCAGCAGGGTGATGATGAGGGTGGCCTTGCGGCCGATGCGGTCGCCGTAGTGGCCGAAGATCGCCGCGCCGATGGGGCGGGCGGCGAAACCGCCGAAGTAGGTGCCGAGGGCGAGCAGGAGGCCCGTCGTCGGATCAGTCGTGGGGAAGAACAACTTCGCGAAGATGGTGCTGGCGGCGAAGCCGTAGAGGAAGAAGTCGTACCACTCGATCGAGGTGCCGACGGCTGAGGCGATCACCGCCCGGACCAGGTGCCGTCTGTTGAGCTGATCTGCGGGGTCGAGTCGCTGCTTGTCGGCCATCTACCGCTCCTCCGGTGGGCCACGCGCGTCCACCGTGACGGTACATCAAGGATCATCGACGGTCACCAGGCCAAGCCCTGGCGCCGGTGCTCAGCCTGGTGCAGATGGGGACCCTTGACGCATTGTTACTAGAATGCCCGGCATGTCTGTTTCTCCGCACTGGCGGGGCGGAGGGGCGTACCTGCGGTGGCTGGTACGCAGCCAGGCGCGCCGGATCGCCGGGGGCGCGGTGCTGGGCAGCGCCTGGATGGTGTGCCTGACGTTGCCGCCGTACGTGTTGTCGCGGGCCATCGACGACGGGCTCGTCCCCGGTGACTGGCCGGCGCTCGCCGGGTGGGCGGCGGCGCTGTTCGGCGTCGGGGTGCTGGACGCGTGGCTGGGCATCATGCGGCATCGCACGATGAGCAAGGTGCGCATGGACGCCGCCTTCCGCTCCGTGCGGGCCGTGGTCGCGCACGCCACCCGGCTGGGCGCGGAGCTGCCGCGCAAGGTCACGGCCGGCGAGGTGGTCACCATCGGGTTCACGGACGTCGCCGTCATCGCCCAGACGCTGACCGTCACCGGTCCTGGCGTCGGCGCCGTGCTCGCCTACGTCGTCGTCGCCGGGCTGCTGCTGACCGTCTCCCCGCTGCTCGCCGTGGTGGTGCTGGCCGGCGTGCCGCTGCTGGTGGCGTCGGTCGGGCCGCTGCTGGGGCGGCTGGGGAAGGTGGAGACGACGTACCGCGCGCAGCAGGGCGCCCTCGCCGCCCGCTTCGGGGACATCGCCGGCGGGCTGCGCGTGCTGCACGGCGTCGGCGGCAAGGAGGTGTACGCCGAGCGCTACCGGCGCGGCTCCCAGGAGTTACAGGCGGAGGGCTACCGGGTCGGAGCGGTGACGAGCTGGATCCAGGCGCTCGGCGTGGGCCTGCCCACGCTCTTCCTCGGGGCCGTGACCTGGCTCGCGGCCCGGATGGCCGCGCAGGGGGACATCACGACCGGCGAGCTGGTGGCCGTCTACGGCTACGCCGCCGTGCTCGTGGTGCCCGTCTCGTCCCTCATCGAGGGCGGGTACGACCTCAGCCGCGGCCGGCTGGCCGCCCGCCGGGTCGTCCGCTTCCTGAACCTGCGGCCCACGGCCGACGGCGGCACCCGGACCCCGCCCGCGCCCGCCGTGCTGTGTGATCCGGAGTCCGGGGTCGAGATCGTGCCCGGCAGGCTGACCGTGCTGGTCAGCGCCCGTCCGGCGGAGTCCGCCGCGGTGGTGGAGCGCCTCGGCCGGTTCGCGGCGTCCGCCGCCATCTGGGGCGGGATCCGCCTCGACGAGATCGACCTGACACGGGTCCGGGAGCGGGTCCTGGTCGCGGAGAACGACGCGGAGTTGTTCGCCGGGACGTTGCGCGAGGTGCTGTCCGGCAGATGGGACCCCTCCGGGGCGGCCATCGGGCGGGCGCTCGACGCGGCCGTGGCCCGCGACATCGTACGCGGACTGCCGGACGGGCTCGACTCGGCCATCGACGCGCAGGGCCGCAACCTGTCGGGCGGCCAGCGGCAGCGGATCCGCCTGGCGCGGGCGCTGCTGGCCGATCCGGAAGTGCTGCTGGCCGTCGAACCCACCTCGGCGGTGGACGCGCACACCGAGGCGGCCATCGCCGGGCGGCTGCGGGCGGCGCGCGCCGGACGTACCACGGTCGTCACCAGCAGCTCGCCGCTCGTGCTGGACCAGGCGGACACCGTCTGCTACCTGGTCGACGGCGCCGTCGCGGCCACCGGAACCCACCGCGAGCTCCTGGCCGGCCAGCCCGGCTACCGCCGCCTGATCTCCCGCGCCGCATGACCGCCCTGCCCTGTGAGACGCCCCGCATGACCGTCGGTTTGGTGAGGCGCGCCGCATGACCGTCCGTTTGGTGAGGTACGCCGCATGACCGTTCGTTGGGTGAGGCACGTCGCATGACCGTTCGTCCCGCATTGCCCGTTGCCGGGGGCGCTCAGGTGCGGCGGGCCGCGCTGCGGCTGATCCGGCGCGACGGCCGGGCCTTCGCCGCCATGATCGGGCTGAACGCGCTGGCCGCCGTCGCGGGGCTGGCCGGGCCCTGGCTGCTCGGGCAGATCATCGACGAGGTCAAGGGCGGCGGCGGGGTGAGCGCCGTGGACCGGCTGGCGCTCGGCATCCTCGCCTGCGCGCTGGCCCAGCTCCTCCTCGCGCGCTTCGCCGGCCTGGTGGGGCACCGGTTCGGGGAGCGGACGCTGGCGCGCGTGCGGGAGGAGTTCGCCGAACGGGCGCTGAGCGTGCCCGCCTCGGTGATCGAACGGGCCGGCACGGGCGACCTGACCGCGCGCGGCACCGCGGACGTCGCGGCGGTCGGCGCCACCCTGCGCGACGCCGGGCCCGAGATGCTGATCGCCGGGGTGCAGGCGGTGTTCATCCTGGTGGCGGTGTTCGTGCTCGATCCGCTGCTCGGCGCGTGCGGGCTGGCCGGGCTGGCCGGGATCTGGTTCGCCGTGCGCTGGTATCTGCGGCGGGCGCTGCCCGCCTACCTCGCCGAGGGGGCGGCCAACTCCGCGCTCGCCGAGCAGCTCGCGGCCACGGCGGCCGGTGCCCGCACGATCGAGGCTTTGGGGCTCCAGGAGCGGCGGATCACGACGGCCGACGAGGCGGTCGAGACGTCCCGGCGTACCCGGCTGCGGACGCTGTTCCTGCGGACCGTGCTCTTTCCCGCCATAGACGTCTCGTACGTCGTGCCCGTGGTCGGCGTGCTGCTGATCGGCGGGGTGCTGCACGATCGCGGGATGATGAGCCTCGGCGCGGTGATCACCACGGCGCTGTACCTGCGGCAGCTCTCCCAGCCGCTGGACGTGCTCCTGCAGCGGGTCGAGCAGGTGCAGAGCAGTTGGGCGTCGTTCGCCCGCGTCGAAGGGCTCGCGGCGGTGCGGCCGGCTCCCCCGGCCGCCGATGCCGTGCCGGACGGTGATCGCATCGAGGTGACGAACGCGCGGTACGCCTACGACGGCGGGGACGACGTGCTGCACGGGGTCGACCTGGTGGTGCGGCCCGGTGAGCGGCTGGCGATCGTCGGGGCGTCCGGGGCCGGGAAGACGACGCTGGGCCGGCTGCTGGCCGGGATCGATCGGCCGCGTACCGGGTCGGTGACGGTGGGCCGCGTCCCGGTCGCCGACCTCGCGCACCGGCAGCGGCGGATCGTGCTCGTCAGCCAGGAGCAGCACGTGTTCCTCGGCACGATCAGGGACAACCTGCTCATCGCGGCACCGTCGGCCGGGGACGCCGAGCTGCTGGCCGCGCTCGCCGCCGTCGGGGCCGGCGAGTGGGCCGCCGAGTTGCCGGACGGGCTGGACACCGAGGTGGGGGGCGCTGGGGCGTACCGGGTCGATGGGGCGCAGGCCCAGCGCCTGGCCCTGGCCCGGGTGGTGCTGGCCGATCCGCACACCCTGGTGCTGGACGAGGCGACGGCGCTGCTGGATCCGCGGACCGCGCGCGACACGGAGCGGGCGCTGGCCGCCGTGCTCGAAGGCCGGACGGTGATCGCCATCGCGCATCGGCTGCAGACGGCTCGCGACGCGGACCGGGTGGCCGTCATGGCGGACGGGCGGGTGGCCGAGGTCGGCGGTCATGAGGAGCTGGTGGCGGCCGGAGGGACGTACGCCGCGCTCTGGCGGTCCTGGCACGGAACCCAGGACCAACCCGCTCATCGTCACTCCAGTCCTGGCTGAACCCGGTCGTCATTGCTCCGAGGCCGGCTGAACCGGTCGAACCAACCCCTCGTCATCACTCCGGACCCGGCTGAACCCAGTCGGACCAACCCGCTCGTTATCGCTCCGGGCCGGGGCTGAACCCGGGGTGCGAGCGACCGCGTACACCCGGGCAATCGACTTCCCGGAGACCCGCCATGACCGTCCGCCCCTTATACCTCGTGCTCGTCGCACTCGCCCTGCCCGCCACCGCCTGCTCCACCGGCGCCCAGACACCGGCCTCGTTCGGCCGCCAGGTGTCGGCGACGCCGTCCGCGACGCGCGGCGTCGTGTCGGTGGCGGAGGCCAAGAACATCCTGGCCGAGTGGGACAAGGCGGGTAAGGCGGCCGAGCGTGCGGGTGGCAAGGACTGGACGGCCTCGGAAGCGGAGCTGTCCGGGGAGATCAGCACGGCGCAGAGCAAAGTGATCACGATGCTCGGCGAGCCCCTCGACGCCTACGAGAAGCCCGTCGTCAAGCCCAAGTTCGCCATACCGGGGAAGGTCGCCGGGGCGCCGTGGTTCATGGCCGAGTTCGCCCGCAAGGGCAGGTCCGGCTACACCCAGGCGATCTTCAAGAAGACGCCCGCCGGGTGGCGGGTGGTCGCCATGTCCGCCAACTCGGCCAAGGCCCGGCCGCCTGCCATCGCCCGCGACAAGAACGGCCTGGCCACCGCCGTGGCGCCGGACGACCGCCAAGGTCTCATCGCCTCCCCACGGCAGATCGCCCAGGGGCACGCGCGACTGCAGAGTACCTTCGGAGCGGACCGGCGCGCCGCGAAGATCTTCAACTCCGGCGCCATAGCCAGGACGAACGCCGCCGGCCGGCGCGCCGACCGCGACACGGTGCGGCCCGCCTGGACCATGACCGTCCGCACGCAGGCGGCGCCGGAGATCTACGCGCTCAGGACCGCCGCGGGCGGAGCGCTCGTCTGGTACGGGATCAGGGAGCAGCAGACCTTGCTCGCCCGCTCCGGCAACGACATCCGGCTGAACTTCACCACCCGCGCGACCGCCGCGCTGAGCCACGGCGAACGTTTCACCCGCAAGGCCGTGCACAAGAGCATCGCGCTCTACTTCGCCGTCGTGCCACGGTCACCGGCGCTGGTCCGGGTCCCCGGCGAGTGGTTCACCAGCATCAGCATCACCGGGTCGTAAACGGCACTCTCCGGTCGACGACGCCTCCCCGCCCCCAACATCCGCATCCGCCCGCCGTACCCGCGCCCTCCGCATCCGGTGGCAGGCGCTCCCGTACGTACGGGCTGAAAGTTTCACCGGCGGCCCAGCCACGACAGTCGCCATACGCTGGCCCTTCACCCGATCGGCGGGCACATCCTTCCGGCAGGCCCTTGTCATTAGTTTGGCTATACGCCAAACAATAGAGAGCCTCTGTGCCGCCACGCCTAAGGAGTGTTGCGCGATGTCGCCCGTCAGGACAGCACGTACGGCCTTGGCAGCCATCGCCGCCGTCGTCATGGCCGCCGCGATCCTCACCACGCCCAGCGCCCAGGCCGCCGTCGGCTGCCAAGTGACCTACACCGTCCCGAACCAGTGGGCGGGCGGCTTCAGCGGCACCGTCGTCATCAAGAACCTCGGCGATGCGATCAACGGATGGACCCTGCGCTGGTCGTTCGCGGCCGGGCAGCAGATCACCTCCGGCTGGCGGGGCACGTTCACGCAGAGCGGCAGCGCGGTGACCGTGACCGACGCCGGCTGGAACGCCTCACTCGGCACGAACGCCACCACCGACCTCGGCTTCAACGCCACCTGGAACAACTCCGCCAACCCCGCCCCCACCTCCTTCTCCCTGAACGGCGTGACCTGCACCGGCAGCACCACGCCCGGCCCCTCCCCCAGCCCGACCCCCACGACCACCCCGCCGCCCGGCCAGCTCTGCAACGCCTACGACTCCGCCACCATGGGCAAGTACTGGATCAACAACAACCTGTGGGGCGAGAGCTCCGGCACCGGCTCGCAGTGCATCTGGGCGGGCTCGACCAGCGGCAACACCATCTCCTGGGGCACAAGCTGGAACTGGTCAGGACAGAGCAACCAGGTCAAGTCGTACGCGAGCTCGGTGCTCGGCTGGCACTGGGGCTGGAAGCTCTCCAACTCCGGGCTGCCCGTCCAGGTGTCCGCCAACCGGAACGTGAACACGAGCTGGAACTACAACGTCACACTCCAGGGCGCCAACACCATGAACGTCGCCTACGACCTGTGGCTGCACACCATCGCCAACCCCACCTGGGAGAACAACCCGACGGACGAGGTCATGATCTGGACCTACCGGTCAGGCGGCGCCGGGCCCGTGGGCACCCGCCAGGCCACGGTCACCATCGGCGGCACGACGTGGGACCTCTACCGGGGGAACATCGGCTGGGAGGTCTACTCCTTCGTCCGGACGGGCAACACGAGCAGCGTGAATCTCAACCTGCGGGACTTCCTGAACGACCTGGTCTCGCGGGGCTGGCTGGCCAACTCGAAGTATCTGACCAGCGTCCAGGCCGGCACCGAGGTCTTCATCGGCACCGGCCGGCTCGACACCACGTCGTACTCGACGAACGTGAGCTGACCCATCCGCCCACCGTGCGGGGCACCACCACCCCGCACGTGAGAAGCCCGTACGCGCGGCCGGACGCCGTCCGCCCCGCGCACATGAGGAGCTCGTTCGCGCGCGGGACGACCCGCCCGGCCCGCGCGCGAACGTCAACCGGCGCCCCGTCCCTCAGCCGGCGCTCACCGCGACGAAACCCGAGCCCGCCCGGTAGTTGGGCGACTGGTGCCGGAAGTAGGTGTTGTAGACCTCGCAGTAGCGCCCCTCACGAGCCAGCAACGTGGCGTGATCTCCTTCCTCCACGATCCGCCCGTGATCCAGCACGATGATGCGATCGACATGCTCGATCGTCGACAACCGGTGCGCGATGACGATCGAGGTCCGCCCCGCCAGCACCAGATCCAGCCCCTCCTGGATCTGTGCCTCCGTCAGCGGGTCGACACTGGCCGTGGCCTCGTCGAGCACCACGATCGCCGGATCCTGGATGAGCAGCCGGGCCAGCGCGACCAACTGCCGCTGCCCCATGGACAGGGCCCGCCCGTGCTCGCCCACATCCGTGCGCAACCCGCCCGGCAGCGCCTCGATCCAGTCGCCACCGCCGACCGCCGCCGCCGCGGCGAGCACTTCCTCGTCGCTCGCGTCCGGTCGCGGATAGCGGATGTTGTCGGCGACCGTGCCGCTGAACAGGAACGGCGCCTGCGGCACCGCGCCGATCTGACGGCGGTAGCCGCCCAGCTCCAAAGTGCGGACGTCATGGTCGTCGATCAGCAGCCGCCCCTCCTGGAACTCGTAGAAGCGGGTGATCAGCTTGCTGAGCGTCGACTTGCCCGCGCCGGTGTGGCCGACGAGGGCCACGGACTCGCCGGCCTCGATGACCAGGCCGAAGTCGCGGAGCACGGGGTGCGCGGGATCGTACCCGAACGTGACCTTGTCGAATTCGATCCGCCCGCGCAGCCTGCCCACCGGCTGCGCGTCGCTC
The DNA here is from genome assembly GCF_053592075.1 of Nonomuraea sp. NPDC002799. Lineage (NCBI taxonomy): Bacteria > Bacillati > Actinomycetota > Actinomycetes > Streptosporangiales > Streptosporangiaceae > Nonomuraea > Nonomuraea sp. NPDC002799. Next base: position 127,610 of record NZ_JBSFVA010000015.1, on the reverse strand, counting down.
TGCACCACCCGCGGCTCGGCGTCGATCAGCGCGAAGACCCGCTCGGCGGCCGACAGGCCCTGCTGGAACTGCGACCAGAACGCGGCGATCGAGGTCAGCGGGAACCAGAAGAGCGAGACGCCCTGCAGGAACAGGTACCAGTCGCCGGCGGAGATCCCGCCGTCCAGCACCCTCGTGCCGCCGACCTGCACCAGCGCGACCGTGGCCAGCCCGGCCACCAGGAACAACACCGGGAAGATGCCGGAGAAGACGAAGCCCTGCCGGAGCGTCACCTGGTAGCTCTGCCGGTTGATGGGCCGGAACTCCTCGTAGACCTGCCGCTCCTGCCGGAAGTTCTTGGCCACGGCGATGCCGCCCATGGTCTCCTGCAGGTTGGCGTTGACCCGGCTCAGCGAGCGCTGCGCCCGGCGGGTGCCGGCCCTGGCCAGCCGCCGGAACAACAGCGCCAGGCCGACCACGATCGGCACCACCAGCAGCGTCAGCAGCGTCAGCTCGACGCTGCGCAGGAACAGCACGCCCGTGACGAAGCCGACCATCAGCACCTGGCTGATCAGGTCCATCGTCAGCGTGGAGACCGTGGCGAAGTCGTCGGTGTCGGACGTGACCCGGCTGACGATCTTGCCGGACGGCGTCTCGTCGTAGAAGGACAGGTCCCGTTCGAGTACGGCGTCGAAGGCGTCCTCGCGCAGGCGCAGCACCACGTCGCCGGTGACCCGGGCGCTGTATTTCTGCCGGAGGTAGTTGAACACCCACGAGAAGACGCCGGTGACCAGGATCGCGGTCACGAGCAGCCAGCCCACGTCGCCGATGGTGCCGTCCGCGATCGCGTCGACGGCCAGGCTGCCGAGCGTCGGAACGGCCGCCTGGCTGGCGGACAGCAGCACGATCATGGTCGCGACCAGGACCATGGAGCCCAGCTTCGGCCGGAAGTAGGACAGGATCCGGCGCAGCAGCTCACGGTCGTTGTAGGTGCGGTCGTAGTCCTCGGCGTCGAGGCCGTCCATGATGAAGCCCATCAGCGCGCCCCTCCCTGCTCGCTCGCCAGAACGGGCCCGTCGTCCCGCACCTCGTCCGCCCCCTCGGAGGACCCCTCGCCGAGCCCGTCGTCGCGCACCCCGTCCGGCCCTTCAACGGGCCCGTCGTCGCGCACCTCGTCGCCCAGCTCGACCTCGTCGTAGTGGGAGAACACCCGCCGGTAGAGCCGGCTGCGCGCGATCAGCTCGTCATGCGTGCCGAAGTCGACGACCTGGCCGCGCCGCAGCAGCAGCACCTTGTCCGCCCAGCGGATCTGGGAGAGCCGATGGGTGATCAGCAACGTGGTGCGCCCGTCGAGGATGCGGCCGATCGCCTGCTGGATCTTGTCCTCGGTCGCGGAGTCGATCGCGCTGGTGGAGTCGTCGAGGACGAGGATCGCCGGATCGGTCAGCAGCGCCCGCGCGATGGCCAGGCGCTGCCGCTGCCCGCCGGACAGCGTGACGCCGCGCTCGCCGATCACGGTGTCGTAGCCGTCTTCGAGCTCGGCGATGAACTCGGCGGCCTGAGCGTCCGCCGCCGCCCGCTCGACGGCCGCGCGGTCGGCCCGCTGGCCCAGGCTGAAGGCGATGTTCTCGGCCACGGGGCGGGAGAACAACACAATGTCCTGCTCGATCGTGGAGATCTGCGACCGCAGCGAGTCGAGGTCCCACTCGCGCACGTCCACGCCGTCGACCAGGATCCGCCCGGACGTCACGTCGTAGATGCGCGGCACCAGCTTGGTCACGGTGCTCTTGCCGGACCCGGTCTCCCCGACGATCGCCACCGTCTCACCGGGCCGCACGGTGAAGGTCACCCCGCGCAGCACCGGATCGCCGTCCGCCTGGTAGCCGAAGGTCACGTCCTCGAAGACGATCTCCCCGCTGATCGGCGCCTTGTGCCCGTCGGCCGGCTGGTCGATCTCGCTCTCGGAGGTGATGATCTCCAGGATCCGGCGCGAGGACACGATCCCGATCTGGATCAGCGAGAACGTGAAGATCGACATCTGCGTCGGGAACCCGAGCATGCCCATGAGCCCCATGAACGCCACCATCTCCCCGATGGTGATCGCCCCGGCGCCCTGCAGGTAGAGGCCATGCCACAACGCCCCCGCCATCGCGAACGCGAACAGCAGGGTGGGCAGATAGCGGGCCTGGACGAGGCCGTTGCGCACGAACGAGTCGCGATAGCGCCGCGCGTCGGCCCGGAAGCGCCGCCGCTCCTGCGCCTCCTGCGCGGTCACCTTGATCACTTCGATGCCGCGCACGGCCTGGTTGAGCCCGGCGTTGAGCTCCCCGAACTCCTCCCGCATCCGCGTCGCCACCGGGTTGAGCTGCCGCATGTAACCCCACAGCGCGGCCACGAAGACGACCGCGAACACCCCGGGCACCAGCAGCAGCCGCGGGTCGATGGCCGCGATGAAGAACAGCGGCACCAACCCGGTGAGCCCGGAGTCCACGATCAGGTCGGTGCCGGGCGAGATCATGATGGAGAGTTGCCGGATGTCGTTGGCGGCCCGCGCCATCAGGTCGCCGACCCGCTGCCGGTTGTGGAACGTCTGGCTCTTGCCCAGCAGGCTCACGTAGAGCTCGTCCCGGGCGTCGCGCTCCAGCCGCTTGGCCAGCACCTCGCTCGACAACCGGGCGACGAGGTCGAACAGGCCGCGCGCGGTCACGATCGCGAGCAGCGCCAGCGCGATCGACCCGACCGCGTCCAGCGGCTCGCCCCGCACGCCGAGCACGGCGTCGAAGGCGTCACCGGTGAACTGGGGGACCATGGCGTTGAGCACCACCATGACCAGCGACCCGCCGAGGAAGCCGAGCAGGTGCAGCGGATGACGGCGCACATGGGACCAGAGCCAGCGCACCGGACCACGCCGGTTGTAACGCCGGCCGGAGACGGAGAACTCCGAACTGCTGGTGGACACAGGGACCGCCCCCGACTGCGGCTAGAGAACTTCGAACCTGCTTTCTATCACCGGGCACCGACAGTTCCCATCGAATTTCACCCACCGCGCAGCCGTGGGTGTTCTTCGGGCCGGTGGTGTCGCACGTTACTGCGGGCGCACCGCGCTGATCTGCGGATTTCCGCGCGCCGATGGGGTTATCTTGGTGCCGGGCCGCCCACCTGCCAGTGGAGAGGCGACCATGACCGAGCACGTCACCGAGGAATTCGTGCGGGAGACCGCCGCGCTGCTGCCGGAGGAGTTCGGGCTGGCCGAGGTCGTGGCGCTGGTCGAGGGGCGGTTGCGGGGCCGCGTCGAAGCCGTGCTCCCGGTGGCGGCGGGCCTGATCCGCTACCTGGAGGTACGCGGGCAGATCGTCCTGTGCACGCCCCCCGACTACCTGCCGGGCCACGGCGTGGAGCAGAGCTACGGGGATCCGCGCTGGATCCGGGTCCCCGGCCAGGGCGGCTGGATCGCCTCTGGTTGATACGTTGAAGGCGTGACGGTCACTGCGTGGCTGGCCGTGGCCGTGTTCCTGGGCGCGTACACGCTGATCGCCACCGAGAAGGTGCACCGGGTGGCGGCGGCGCTCGGCGGGGCCGGGATCATGTTGCTGATCCACGCCTCCGACGCGGGTGCGGCCTTCTTCGACTCGGGCTCCGGCGTCGACTGGAACGTCATCTTCCTGCTGCTCGGCATGATGGTCGTCGTCGGCGTGCTGAAACAGACCGGGCTCTTCGAGTTCCTGGCCATCTGGGCGGCCAAGCGGGCCAGGGGGCGGCCGTACCGGCTCATGGTGCTGCTGATCCTGATCACGGCGGGCGTGTCCGCGCTGCTGGACAACGTGACCACGGTGTTGCTGATCGCGCCGGTGACGTTCCTGGTGTGCGAGCGGCTGGCGCTGCCCGTGGCGCCGTTCCTGATCGCCGAGGCGATGGCGTCCAACATCGGCGGGACGGCCACCCTGATCGGCGACCCCCCGAACATCATCATCGCCAGCCGTGGCGGGCTGACCTTCAACGACTTCCTCGTGCATCTGGCGCCGCTGATCGTCGTGCTAGTGGCCGTGTTCGCCGGGTTGTGCCGCTGGTTGTTCAGGAAGTCGTTCACCTACGATCCCGGCCGGGCGGCCGAGGTCATGGCGATGGACGAGCGTGCGGCGATCATCGACCACCGGCTGCTCCGGCAGTCGTTGTTCGTGCTGGCCGTGGTGATGGCGGCGTTCGTGCTGCATCCCGTGCTGGGCTACGAGCCCTCGGTCGTGGCGCTGCTCGGTGCCGGGGTGCTGGTGGCGGTCACCAAGGTGACGACCGAAGAGGCCATCCGCGAGGTCGAGTGGCCGACGCTGGTGTTCTTCGCGGGGCTGTTCGTGATGGTCGGGGCGCTGGTGGAGACCGGGGTCATCCGGCAATTATCCGAGGCGGCGGCGCGGGCCACCCAGGGGCAACTGGCGCTGACCACGATGGTGCTGCTCTGGGCCTCGGCCGGGTTGTCGGCCGTCGTGGACAACATCCCGTACGTCGCCACCATGAGCCCCCTCGTCGCCGACCTCGTCCAGGCGGGCGGCGGCAACGACTCCGCCCAGGTGTTGTGGTGGGCGCTGGCCCTCGGCGCCGACCTGGGCGGGAACGCCACGGCCGTCGGGGCGGCGGCCAACGTCGTCGTCATCGGCATCGCCGCCCGCAACGGCACCCCCATCAGCTTCTGGCAGTTCACCAGGTACGGACTGGTCGTCACGCTGGTGACCGTGGCGGTGTCGACGCCGTACCTGTGGCTGCGCTATCTGATCACCTGAGCGGCAGCGTCTCGTCGCCGTCGCCGCGCGGCCCGAAGATGCGGCGCTCGTCCGCCGAGATGCGCACGTCGTTGATGCTCGCCTCCCTGCGCCGCATCAGTCCCGACTCGTCGAACTCCCACTGCTCGTTGCCGTAGCTGCGCCACCACTGCCCCGAGGGGTCGCGGCACTCGTACTGGAAACGCACCGCGATCCGGTCGCCCAGGACCGCCCACAAGTCCTTGCGCAGCGCGTAGTCCAGCTCCCGGGCCCACTTGCGGCGCAGGAACTCCCTGATCTCGTCGCGGCCGGTCAGGAACTCGGCGCGGTTGCGCCAGACCGAGTCCTCCGTGTACGCGAGCGCGACGCGATCGGGGTCGCACGAGTTCCAGGCGTCCTCGGCGGCCTGGACCTTGACGCGGGCGCTTTCTTCGGTGAACGGGGGTACGGGCGGGCGGGTCATGGGGCCTCCTCGGCGGACGGAGAACGTACGTTCTCCAGATAGCCTAGAGAACGTACGTTCTCCCCAGCAAGCCGAGGTGCCATGGAACACGCGGACCGGCTCCTGACCGCCGCAGGAGAGCTCTTCTACCGGCGGGGTGTGCGGGCCGTGGGCATGGACGACGTCCGGGCCGCGTCCGGGGTGTCGCTCAAGCGGCTCTACCAGTGTTTCCCCTCCAAGGAGGCGCTGGTCGTGGCCTACCTGGAGCGGCGGGACGAGCGGTGGATGTCCTCGCTCACCGGCTACGTGGCCGCCCGGCAGGACAAGATCCCGGCCGTGTTCGACTGGCTGGAGCGGTGGTTCGGCGAGGACGACTTCCGCGGCTGCGGGTTCGTCAACGCCTACGGCGAGCTCGGCGCCACGTCGGAGGCCGTGCGGGAGGTGGTGCGGCGGCACAAGCGGCGGCTGCGCGACTTCCTCCGGGAGCTCGCGGCGGAGGCGGCGGACCCCGAGTCGCTGGCCGAACAGCTCCTCGTGCTGATCGACGGGGCCACCGTCACCGCCATGGTCAGCCCGCCGGGCACGGCTCCGGCGCGGGCGGCCAAACAGGCCGCCACGCTGCTGACGGAGGCGAGCCGCCGCTCACCGTGACGGTGAGCGGGCGCCCGGAGCGGCGATGAGCGAGCGCTCAGAGCGGGAGCAGCTTGTCGAGGGTGATGGGCAGGTCGAGGACGCGCCTGCCGGTGGCATGCCGTACGGCGTTCGCCACCGCGGCGGCCACCCCCGTGATGCCAACCTCCCCCACCCCGATCAGCCCCAGCGGCATGGTCGGGTCCGGCTCGTCCAGGTAGTGCACGTCGATGCGGGGAATGTCGGCGTGCACCGGCACGTGATAGTCGGCCAGGCTCGCGTTCACGATCCGCCCGGTGCGCTGATCGACCAGGGTCTCCTCCGACAGCGCCATGCCGATGCCCATCACGATGCCGCCGCGGAGCTGCCCGGCGGCCGTCTTCGCGTTGATCACCCGGCCCACGTCGAACACGCCCACCCAGCGCGACACGCGTACCTCACCGGTGTCCCGATCGACCCGCACCTCGCAGAACTGCGCCCCACTGGCCGCCTTCACCCAGCGCCTGCGGTCGCGGAGGGTCTTGGCCATGAACGCGAGCATGTTCGCCTTGACCACGGCCTCCACGTGGTCGCGGCCCGCCCTGGCCAGGATCGCCGCGTACGTCTCGCCGGCCCGGCCGTGGAAGAGCCCGCCGTCACGGGCCTCCAGGTCCGCCGGCCTGCGCCCGCGCAGCGGCGAGTCCGGCGCGCGCCGGGCCAGGGCGAGCACGGAGCCCTTCAGCTTGCGGCAGGCGGCCACGAGGCTCGCCGCCACGCTCGCGGTCTGCGCCGACCCGCCCGCCATCGGCCCCGGCGGCAGATCGGAGTCGCCGTACTCGAAGCGCACCGCCGCAAGCGGCACGCCCAGCTCGTCGGCGGCGATCTGGGCCTGCGCGGTCGCGGCGCCCATGCCCATCTCGTGCAGCCCGCAGCGCACCACGACCCCGCCGTCGGCGGACAACCGCACGGCGACGCTGGCCGGCATCACGAATGACGGGTGGTAGGCGCCGGCCACGCCCATCCCCACCAGCCAGCGCCCGTCCCGCATGGAGCCGGGCCGCGGATCGCGCTCGTGCCAGCCGAACCGCTCGGCCCCCTCCGCGTACGCCTCGCGCAACAGCCGGTGCGCGAACCGTTTGCCGTCCAGCGGGTTGCGCTCCGGCTCGTTGCGCATGCGCAGCTCGATCGGGTCCATGCCCAGCTCCCAGGCCAGCTCGTCGACCGCCGACTCCAGGGCGAAGGTGCCGATGGACTCGCCGGGGGCCCGCATGGAGGTGTTGGAGAGCAGGTCGAGCTGGACGAGGTTCTGGCGCAGGTGGATGTTCTGGGCGTCGTAGAGGTGCCCGGAGGCGGAGGTGATCTGCTCGGGGGCGCCGCCGATCCGGCCCGTCCTGGCCACGCTGGTGTGGATGAGCGCGGTCAGCCTGCCGTCGGTCTCCGCGCCCAGCGCGACCCGCTGCGTGCTCGCGGTCCGGCCGCCGACCGTGTGGTAGACGCCCTCCCTGGTGAGCGCGAGGCGTACGGGCCGGCCGGTCGCCCGCGCCGCCAGCACGGCGAGCAACGTGCCCGCCCAGACCATGATCTTGCCGCCGAACGCGCCGCCCACGTACGGGGCGAGCACCCGGATCGACGACTCCGGCACGCCGAACCGCTTGGCGAGATGCCGGCGCAACCACGTGACGGACTGCGTGCCCTCGTGCACGGTCAGCCGGTCGCCGTCCCACACGGCGGTCGTCGCGTGCGGCTCGATCGCGTTGTGATGGTGCGGCGGCGTGCTGAAACGCAGGTCCACCGAGACCGGCGCGGCCGCCAGCGCGGCCCGCGCGTCCCCCTTGTCGCCGCCGCCCGGCTGCAGCGCGTTGCCCTTCTGCGGGGTGGCGTTCGGCTCCTCGGCCGCGAAGTCCACCACGGCGGGCAACTCCTCGTACGTGAGCCGCACCAGGGACGCCGCGTACCGCGCGGCCTCCGGCGTCTCGGCGACCACGACCGCCATCGGCTGGCCGTTCCAGTGCACCTCGTCGGTGGCCAGGTAGTTCACCGACGTGGCCACGACGAGGGAGCTGAGGTCCAGCAGGCTCCTGCTGGGTGCGGGCTTCATCGGCGGGGCGTTCTCATGGGTGAGCACCTCGATGACGCCGGGCACGGCACGGGCCGCCGCGGTGTCGGCGGCGGTGACGCGGCCACGGGCGATCGGCGCGTGCACGAGCGCGGCGTGGGCGAGGCCGGGGTACTGGTGCTCGGCGGCGAACCGCGCCTCTCCGGTGGTCTTGGCGCGCCCGTCGAGCCGGTCGACGGGCCGGCCGACGTACTTGGCCGCGACGGCACTCTCGGTGGTGGTGGCCGTTTCGGCGTGGTCGGTGCTCATGACGCGTCCTCTCCCGTGCTCAGCTCGCGCAGCGTGGCCACGATCGTGGCGCGGGCCAGTCCGATCTTGAACGCGTTGCCCGGCCGTACGCTGGCCGGCGCCAGCTCGGCCTCGGCGGCCCGGCCGAACGCCTCCTCGGTCGCCGGCCCCCCGAGCAGGATCCGCTCAGCCTCCCGCGCCCGCCACGGCTTGGCCGCGACGCCGCCCAGGGCCAGGCGCACCTCCGCGACCGTCCCGTCCCGCACCTCCAGCGCCGCGGCCACGGAGACCAGGGCGAACGCGTACGAGGCCCGGTCGCGCACCTTGCGGTAGCGGGAGTGGGCCGCGACCGGCGCGGGCGGCAACTCGACCGCCGTGATCAGCTCGTCGGCGGCCAGCGCGGTCTCGATCTGCGGCGTGTCGCCCGGCAGCAGGTGGAAGTCCGCCAGCGGGATCCGCCGCGTCCCGCGCACGCTCCGCGCCTCGACGACGGCGTCCAGGGCGGCCAGCGCCACGCACATGTCGGAGGGGTTCGCGGCGATGCAGCTCGCGCTCACGCCCAGGACGGCGTGCGAGCGGGTGAACCCGTCGATCGCGTCGCAACCGTCGCCGGGCTCGCGCTTGTTGCAGGCCGCGGCCTGGTCGTAGAAGTAGCGGCAGCGGGTGCGCTGCAGCAGGTTGCCGCCGACCGTCGCCATGTTGCGGAGCTGGGCCGAGGCGCCGGCGAGGACGGCCTGCGACAACACCGGGTAGCGGGCGCGGACGCGCCGGTCGGCGGCCAGGGCGCTGTTGCGCACCAGCGCGCCGACGCGCAGCCCGCCGCCGGGCAGCTCGTCGACCTCGTCGAGCGGCAGCCCGGTGACGTCGATGACGGTGTCCGGCCGCTCGACGCCCTCACGCATCAGGTCGACCAGGTTGGTGCCGCCGCCGAGGAACTTCGCGCCGGGCTCGGCGACCGCCTGGACGGCCGCCGCGACGTCGGCGGGCTTCACGTACGCGAACGGCCTCATGACGCCCCCTGCCCGGCCACGTCCTTGATCGCGTCGACGATGCCGTTGTAGGCGCCGCAGCGGCACAGGTTGCCGCTCATCCGCTCCCTGATCTCGTCGTCGCTCAGTTCGGTGTCCGCGCCGGGGCTCGTCACGGCGCTGGGCATGCCCGCGGCGTGCTCACGCAGCATGGCGATCGCCGAGCAGAGCTGGCCCGAGGTGCAGTAGCCGCACTGGAAGCCGTCGTGGCGGACGAACGCCTCCTGCAGGGGGTGCGTGCCGCCGTCCTTGGCGATGCCCTCGACCGTGGTGATCTCCTTGCCGGCGTACTGCACGGCCAGGGCCAGGCACGCGTTGATCCGCACGCCGTCCGCGAGGACCGTGCACGCGCCACAGGCGCCCTGGTCGCAGCCCTTCTTCGAGCCGGTGAGGCCGAGACGGTCGCGCAGGGCGTCGAGCAGGCTGACCCACGGCTCGACGTCGAGGGACTCGTCGGCGCCGTTCACCCGCATCCGTATCTCTGTCACGTGCTTCCTTTCACCCGCCGGATCCCGATGCACTCCGTGAAGCTAACAGAACGGTGTACTCTTAACAAGAGAACGGTGTTCTTTAAGCTTGACCGTATGCTGACACCGACATGACGAGGTCCGCATTTCTCCGGGCCAGACGGCCGGAGCACAAGCAGCAGCGGCGCGAGGCGATCCTCACCGCCGCGCGCGAGCTCGCCCTCTCCTCCGGCGTGCGCAACGTCAGCCTGGGCGCGGTCGCGGAGGCCGTCGGGCTGGCCAAGTCCAACATCATGCGCTATTTCGGCAGCCGCGAGGAGATCTACCTGGAGCTCGCCGGCGAGGAGTGGGCGGGCTGGGCGGAGGCGGTCGTCACCCGGCTCCACGACACCGCCCAGCAGGACGGTGTCGCCCGGAAGGGTGACCTCTCCCGCGAAAGCTCCCGGAAGGGCGACCCCTCCGAGGCGGCGGGCCGCGTCGGAGGGGTGGTGGCGGCGCTGACGGAGACCATCGCCGACCGGCCGCTGCTCTGCGACCTGATCAGCCACTCCGCCACCAGCCTTGAGCACAACGTGTCGGTCCCGGCGGCCCGCGCGTACAAACGGGCGGCGCACAGTGTGGTCGCCGAGCTGGGCGCGGCGGTCGGCCCCGCGTGCGGCCTGACGGAGAGCGAGGGCGCGGAGCTGGTCTCCGCCGCCGTCACCGTCGCCGGCATCCTCTATCCCATCTCCAACCCCCCGCCGACGATCGTCGAGCTCTACGCCCAGGACCCCGACCTCGCCGCCTCCTGCCCGCAGTTCCTGCCCACGATGACGCGCATGCTCCAGGCCCTCGCGATCGGCCTGCCGGCGCTCAGGCAGGCCGATCGCGAGTGAGAGCGCCGCCGGGGAGCGCCAGCTCGGCGAACGCGGTGGCGGCGGGCAGCGGGTCGGCGGGCAGGGCCAGCAGGACGGTGCGCTCCGCCGCAGGCCGAAGCGGGATCGCGGCGACGCCCGCGAGGTGCGCGGGCAGCGACAACTCGGGCATGATGCTCACGCCGAGCCCTTCGGCCACCATGGCCAGGATGCTGCCCGTGTCGCGGACGCGGTAATGGCAGCGAAGGCGCACGCCGGCCGCCCCCGCGAGCGCCGTGATCAACGGCTCGCAGCCGCCCGTGGACATGATGAACGGATGCCGGGCCAGCTCGGTGACCGGCACCGCGGCCTCGACGCTCAGATCGTGGCCGCTGGGCAGCACGGCCAGCAGGCGGTCGCGGGCGAGCGGCGCCGTCACCAGACCGGGCGCGGCGGAGCTCACGGTGCCGACATCGGCGGCGCCGGTCTGGAGCCATTCGACGACCTCCTGATCGGAGCCCTCGATCACGGTGAGCCGCACGCGGGGATGCGCCGCACCGTAGGCCCGCAGGATCCCCGGCAGCAGCCGCGCGTTGGCGCTGGGGATGACGCCGACGCGCAGGCTGCCGCCGTCCTGCCCGCGCGCCGCGGCCGCCTCCTGCTCCAGGGCTTCGAGCTGGGTGAGGATGAGGTTCGCGCGGTGGCAGACGGCCCGTCCCGCGGCGGTCAGGCTCACCCCGTGGTTGCCCCGGACGAACAGCGTGACGCCGAGCTCGCCCTCCAGGCTGCGCAGGGCGTGGCTGACGGCGGACTGCGTGGTGTTCAGCTCCTGCGCGGCGCGCGTCATGTTGCCCATGCGCGCCACCGCCCGCAGGATCCTGAGCTGCGTGAACGTCAAAGCGCCGCGCGCAGCAGACCGGTCACGAGCGGGTGCGGCGAGCCCGGCCGCGACCGCACCTGCGGCACGAAGAGCGTGGCCAGGTAGAACGGGTGCGCGGGCAGCTCCAGCACCCGGGCCGCGCCGTCGCCGTCGACGCCCGTCACGAGCAGGCCGCCGTCGTGCAGGGTGCGCTGGTGGGCCGGATCGATGCCGAAGTTGCAGTAGTAGCGCTCCTCCGCCTCCGTGCCGCCGTACAGGCTCGCCACCCTGGAGCCCGGGGTGAAGGTGACGGGCATGGTCTGGCCCGCGAGCGAGCACGCCAGCTCGGAGACGAACAGGGTCGAGGCGTAGGGGTCGTACTCGGCGTGCTGCGCGTCCTCGAACCCGAGCGCGTGGCGGGCGTACTCGATCACCATGTGCTGGCAGCCGCCGCACGTTCCCAGGGTGGGGACACCCTGCTCGCGGCCGTGCCGGAGCGCGGCGAGCGCGCCGCGCATGCTCCGGTACGGGCTCCCGGGCGCGCACCACAACACGTCGGCCGCGCGCACGCCGGACAGGTCGGACACGAGCGGCTCGGTCGCCAGCCAGCGCACCCGCACCTCGACGCCCAGGTGCGCGGCGGCGTGGCCGAGCGCGTCCTCAGTGGCCACATGGGGGGCGAATGTCTTGTCGTAGTCACCGATCACAGCGACCGTCAAAGCTCGGCTCATGGCCCCCACTATGCGCAGCCCCGGGCCTGCGCGCCAATGCCGGACCACGCGCCCGGCATGAGCGAACGCTCATGCCGGGTCACCGGGCCGATGGTGACGGGCTGACCTCCGGGGCGTCCAGGCGGGGCGCGGCCGGGAGCGGCAGCATGACCTCCACCTTGGTGCCCGTTCCTGGCTCGCCGCTGACCACGCAGATGCCGCCCAGCTCCGCCGCCCGCTCGCGCATCGAGCCGAGGCCCACGCCGGCGCGGTGGCGTTCGGGCAGGCCCACACCGTCGTCGGCGATCAGCACGCGCAACACGGAGTGCTCCCGCTGCAGGACGATGCCGGCGGAGGAGGCGCGGGCGTGCCGCCGGACGTTGGTCAGCGCCTCCTGGACGATCCGGTAGACCGCCACCTCGACGGCGGCCGGCAGGTCGGCCAGGACGCCCTCCACCGCCACCTCGACCCGGGTGTCCGGCGACGACTGCCCGGCCAGGTCGCGCACGGCCTTGGCCAGGCCCAGGTCGTCGAGGGCGGGCGGGCGCAGGCCGTACACGAGCTCGCGGATGTCCGAGGTGACCGCGCTCATGCCGGCGTGCAGCTCCCGCAGCAGCTCGTCGGCCGCGTCCGGGGAGTTCTTCAGGCTGAGGCGGGCCATGTTGATGGTCATCGCCATCCCCGACAGGGTCTGGCCGAGCCCGTCGTGCAGGTCGCGGCGCAGGCGGCGGCGCTCCTCCTCCCTGGTGGTCAGGATGCGCTCGCGCGAGCGCTGCAGGTCCGCGGCCATCCGTACGGCGTGCGCCACGTCGGCGGCGTACGGCGTGAGCGTGGCCAGCACCCGCTCGTTGTGCGCGGCGGGGAAGCGGCGCGGCCCCGGCGGCCCGACGAGCAGGCGGCCGACGCGTTCGCCGTGCCAGACCAGCGGCACCTCGCGCGGATGGTCGCCCACCCGGCCGCTCTCGACGTAGCGGGGCTCGCCGTCGGCCACCTCGACGGCCACGCCCTCGACCGCCAGCCCGTCGCGCAGCACGCTCACCACCGAGGTCAGCGCCTTGGCCGGATCGCCGCGGCGGACCGCCTGCGTCAGGCGCTCGGCCAGCACGCCGGGGTCGCCGACGGCGCCGTACAGGAGCCGGTCCACGGCCCGCTGCAGGAGCCGCCGCAGGGGCTGGAAGAACACGCCCGCGAACAGCGCGGCGGCGATCCCGGCGACCTCGTCGTAGCCGGCGACCAGCACGCTGGACAGCGTGCCCGCGCCGAAGTAGACGGCGCTGACCACGACCACCAGCCCGGCCGCCACGAAGGCGCGGCTGATCACCGTGTCGATCCCGTAGAGCCGGTAGCGCATCACCGCGAACGCGATCGCGAACGGGATGGCCGCGGCCCAGGCGACGGCCAGCCACAGGGCCTCCGGCACGAACACGGTCGCGACCAGGAACACGATGTAGCCGGAGAAGGCGAACAGCGGCCAGCCGATCTGCCGCCGGCCGACCGGGTCGGCGCGGCGCAGCCGCAGCGCCAGCGAGAGCGCCGCCAGCGCCATCGCGGTGTAGATGCCGACCCAGCTCGCCACCCCGATCAGCTCGGCGTACGGCTCCAGCGCCGGGATCTGCAGCGGGTTGGGAATGATCCGCGGGTACGGGTAGCCCGCGGCGGGCGGCGGCATCCGCGTCACCGTGCGCACGAACTGGAGCAGGAGGGAGCCGACGCCCAGCGCCAGGACGAGCCGCCAGCGCCGGGAGGGCAGGCGGCCGTCCGGGGAGTACAGCGGCAGCACCATCGTCAGCGCCACGCCGCAGACCACCCAGCCGAGCTGGATCGGCACCCGCATGAGGCTCGCGGTGACGACGTCGCCGTCGGCGGCGAAGCGGAACATCAGCGAGTGCGCGAAGTCGCTCAGCCCGGCGCCGAAGCCGCCCGCGCACATCAGCCAGGCCAGGTTCTGCCTCGGGCGGTGGAACAGCAGGAAGGCGCCGACGGCGGGGAAGGTCAGCGCGACCGCCGACTGCGGGGTCACCGTCCTGGACGGCGTCCACTCCGGGGGCAGCCCGGCCCAGACGATCAACGCGGCCACGCCGAGGACCGGCGACGCCACCGCCAGGACGACCGAGCAGATCCGCGCGAACGTCACCTTTCCGACTGCTCCGGTGAGCTTGGCGAATCCAGCCATGGTGCCCTGCGCCCCCCGATCTCCGGCACGCCATCCGTCGAACAGGATTATGACGCCTTACCGGGATGTGTCGGGATGGATGCCGGCAGCTTTTCCAGGCCGTTACCGCCGAGTCCTGTCCTGACCCGGGTGCGGGCCAGGACAGGACGGGCGCTATTCGACGGTGACCGTGGCCTCGGCGGCGACGGTCGTGCCCGGCACCTGCCCGCGCACCGTGAACGTGCCCGGCTGGGCGTACCGGTCAGGACCGATCGCCTCCCAGGTGACGGCCACCGAGCCGTCCCTGGACCCGTCGTTGTACGTCGCCACCACGGTCCCCGGCAACACGGGCGCCACCCCGGCCCTGGTGGTGACCGCCTCCCCGGCGATCGAGGTGATGGTCACCGCCGACGTCGTCCTGACGTACACGCTCGCCTGGACGGTCCCGCGCACACCCTCGGCGAGCCCGGCGACGGTGAAGCTGGTGCCGCCGGTCCTGACCTGGTCGGCCGTCACCTGCTGCCAGGTGACGGCGGCCCGGCCGCGCCCGCCGTCGGCGTACCGGGTCTCCACGGTGGCGGGCAGCGCGGGCAGCGTGCCGGCCAGGGTGGGGACGTGCACGGGACGCACCGAGTCCGGCGGCACCGCGTACGCCTTCCACTCCAGCAGCCCCACCGACGCCCCGCCGGATTCGAGCTGGACCCGGAGCTTCGAGGTCGTGACGGTGTCGAAGGAGACGGTGTTGTAGGCGTCGGCCGCGGCCGGATAGGAGGCGGCACCGGTGACGTCCTCGAACGAGTCGCCGTCCCACTGCTGGATCTTCCACGAGGCGGGGACGCGCACGCCGCCGCCGTCGTCGAAGAAGTACACGTCGGCCTTGTTCACCCGCACGGGAGCCGGCCAGTCGAGCTGGACCCACTGCGTGCCCTGCTGCGGCCAGGTGCCCCAGCGCGGGTTGGCGCCGTCGTTGGAGCGCGGCGGGTCGATGCCGTCGTTGACCGCGCTCACCTTCTCCCACGGCGAGGTGTAGGAGGCGGTGGGCGTGGCGTAGGGGGCCACGTTCGCCTGCTCGCCCTGGGCCGCGGCGGTGACGGTCACGGTCGCGGCGGTGCTCTTCTGCCCGTCGTCCGCGGTCAGCTTCAGCGTGTACGCGCCCGGCTCAGAGAACGCGATCACCGTCGTCGTCCCGGCCGGCTCGGTGAAGAACGCCTCACCGGGGCCGTCCACCTTGGACCACTGCGTGGTGAGCGTCCCCGACGGCAGCCCGTCGTCCTTGACCACGGCCTCCACCCGGGCCTGTCCGGGCCGGCCGAACGCCGGGTCGGGCACGGCCAGCACGTACGGCGCCCGGTTGGCCACCGGCGGCGGCTTCGCCCCGGTCGCGTACGCCTGCACCTCCTTCAGCCCCGTCGCGTGGCCTGGCCGGTGGGTGACGAGCACGCGCAGCTTGCCGGCCGTGATGGCGGGGAAGGCGACCTCGTTGAGGTTCGCCCGGGGGTAGACCGGCGTCCTGGCCTGCTTCGGCACGTCCTTCCAGGTGCCGCCGTCGAGCCGCTGCACCGTGTAGAAGGCCGGCTCGCTGTAGCCGCCCGCCTTGCGGTCGTTGACGAAGTACAGCTTGAGCCGGTCCACCTTGCGGGCCGCGCCGAGATCGACCTCCAGCCAGTCCTGAGCCTGGCCCGAGCCCGCGCTGCCCCAGTACGGCTCGTTGATGGTGAACCCGTCGGCCGCGCCCGCCGCGTCGCCGTGCGAGGCGGTGACGGACTCGACCAGGTCGGGCCGGGATGAGCGCAGGTCCACGCCGGCCTTCTGGAACAGATCCTCGACCCGGTCGCCGGTCAGCTCGACCTCGGCAGGCGCCTTCATCGCGGCCTTCTCGGCGTGCAGCACCGTGCCGCCCTCGACCCGGCCCGTCCGGGGATCCCAGACGGCGTGCGCGAGCCCCGCCAGCGTGACCTTGCGCTTGCCGTCGACGAGGATCGAGTAGCCCTCGGGCACGCCGGCGTAGTGCCGGGTCCCGTCGCCCGGCTTGTCCCAGACGATGGTGAGGTCGTCGCCCCGGTAGTCGACGCCGTTGACGGTGAAGTGGTCCCAGCCGATGTCCACCGGCCAGAGCTCGACCTTGCCGTCCGAGCGCGGGCGCAGGCCCATCGCGTCCTCGATCACCGTCCAGTTGCTGCTGCCCAGGATCGTGTGGTGGATCCAGGAGCGGTAGCCGATGCTCTTGGTCGCCGGGTTCCAGTCGGCCCAGAACTCGTTGGCGTCGGGGTAGCGGGTGTCGCCGCCGACGAACTGCGACCAGGCGTTCCAGTACAGGAGCTGCTTGTACTGGGCGGCGGTGACGTACGGCGAGGCGTAGTCGCGCAGCGCCTTGGAGAACAGCGCGAAGTTCCGGGTGGAGTTGATCTGCGAGAAGTTGTTGGAGCCGGGCTGGCCGGCCGCCGCGGCCTCCGCCTTGTCCTTCTGGTTGGCGGTATAGGCCGGGAAGATCGGATATTCAGCGGGGTCGGCCCACAAGCGGAGCGCCTCCCGATATTTCGGGTCGTCCGTCGGCACCAGTCCCGTCGCGTACGGGATGTAGTTGTTCGACTCCTTCCACGGGATCAGGTTGCCCGTCTGCAGGTCGCGGTGCTTGAACAGCTTGGCCTGCTCGTCCCAGAGCAGGGTCAGGATGCCGCTCTTCACCTTCTCCGCCACGCCGCGCAGCTCGGCGGCCTTGGCCGCGTCGCCCGACAACTCGTACGCCTGCGCCGCCGCCATCGCGTTGGCGTAGACGTAGGCGCCTTCGAGCCGCTCGTTGGCCCGGTCGTAGTAGTGGAACGACACCGCGTCGGCGTCGTTGCCGGTCATCGCCTCCCAGTCGTACTCGATGACGCCGTTGTCGTTGGAGTCGTAGGCGTCGAGTTGCCCGTGGACGTCCTTCTCGGCGTAGCGCGCGAGGTTGCGCAGGATCTGCGGCTGCCCGCCGTGGATCTGGTAGCTCTCCAGGGCGGCGGCCGAGATGTACTGGGTGTAGCTGTTCGACCAGTTCTCCGGGTCGCCCGGGTTATCCGTATATTTCGAGTTACGCGAGACCTCGCCCGCCGACACCCACGGCCCGTACGAGTAGATCGGGTCGCGCAGATACTTCAGGTCCTGCACGAACATCGGCACGGTCAGCACGATCGCGTTGTTGTAGCCCAGCGCCCCCTCCACCGACGTCGGGAACTGGAAGTCGTTGCCCGGGATGTCGGCGTCGAGGAAGTTGAAGCGCATGAGCCACCAGCGGTAGTACACGAACTTCTTGATGTTCTCGTCGGGCACGTCGATGTAGGGCAGGTTCTCCGCCCACCAGGCGTTGTAGTCCTGGAGCTGGCGCCGCAGCGCCTGCTCGGGCGAACGCCCCTGGTAGCCGTCGTACTCCGCCCGCGATCCGGCCAGCTCCTCGGTGACGAACCCCATCTGCACCTTGGCCCGCACGGTCTTGCCCGGCTCGACCGTCACCGAGCCTTTGAGCGCGCCGTCCGCGGCCTTCAGCCCGTCGCCGCTGAGTCTCGGGAAGATCGTGGTCAGCTTGTTCTTCGCCGCCATCACCCCGGTCAGCTCACGGTCGCCGGCGGCCGTCCTGGCGTAGGGCGAGGTCACCGTGATGGGCACCGACCGCGCCGCCGCCCCCGTGTTGGTGATCTCCAGCGTCGTCACGGCCACGTTCTCGTGGGTGATGAACTTCTTCACCCCGACCGCCAGCCCGTCCCCGGCGTACTGGCCGGTCCAGTGGCTGGGCATCTGCAGCCGCTTCGGCACGTCCTCGGTCAGGCCGGTCCCGAGCGAGATCGCGTAGGCGTCCCGGTTGTCGACACTCTCCCAGTACGCCACGTACCCGCCGAACCCGATGACCGACGGATCGTGCTCCTTCATGAACAGCGCCCGCCCGCGCGACATCAGCCACGTGCCCGCCGGGTCGGCACCCGGCCGGGCGAGCATGCGGTCGATCCAGTACGAGTCGCCGCCCTTCTCCCGCTTGTAGATCTCCGCCATCATCCGGCGCGGCTGGTAGCCCACGGGCTCGGCGGGCACGGGATCGGCGCCGGTGAACACCGGCAGGCCGAGGTCGTCCTGCGCGGCGTGCGAGGGTGCGGCCGCCAAGGACGTTGTGAGCGCTAACACCGCCAAATACACCAACGATCTCCGCACGTGCCTCTCCTAGATCGGTAGCCAGACGCGCATGGTGGCGGGACCCCGGTTGCCCCACCGGTGGTAAGGAATGAGCCGCAACCGCAGATCCGTGTCCGCCGCGTGGCCGTTCGCCCCGGACGAGTACGGCCAGCCGCCCCCCTCCTCCGGGCCGAGCGACGCCGCCACCTCCAGCTCCACCACGCCGTCCACGTCGTGCTCCACCGGCGGCTCGACCCGCGCGGTCAGATCGCCGAGCGCCGGCTCGTCGGCCACCGCCTCCGCGCAGTAGACCAGCGGCCCCCGCTCCACCGCCGCGCTCCCCCGCAGCGCGTCGATCCGCCGGTCGGGGAACGTCCACCGCGGCGCCATCGGCAACTCCAGCCGGATCTCGTCGCCGGCCCGCCACGGCCCGTCGACGTGGGCGTACCCGGGGCCGACCGGCCGGATGACCGGGCCGTCGGGCAGCGGCGTCTGCGGCGAGGACGCCGGGACGTGCGCGAGCGTCGCGTCGGCGGCCCAGGCGGGCACCCGCAGCCCGATCCGTCCCTCCCCGTCGGCCAGCACCCGCACGCTCACCGAGCCCGTCCACGGATAACCGGTCTCCACCCGCACCGCCAGCCCGCCGTGCCTGATCTCACCCGGCGTGTAGTGGTGGATCCTGATCCCGTCCGGGGTGGCGGCCGCGACGTAGGCGGGCAGCGAGGCCAGCGTCCTGGCGATGTTGTTGGGGCAGCACGACACGTCGAACCAGGGCGAGCGCAGCCCGCCCTCGGCGGCGTGGTTCACGCCGTCGAGCGGCACCGCGGGCACCCGCACGCGCAGCGGGTTGGCATAGAAGAACGACCGCCCGTCCAGCGCCGTGGCCGTGGCCAGCACGTTGTAGAGCGTGCGCTCGGCCACGTCGGCGTAGCGCACGTCGCCGGTGGCCAGCAGCAGCCGGTGCGCCAGCATGATCGAGGCGATGCCCGCGCACGTCTCGGAGTAGGCGCGGTCCGGCGGCAGCTCGTAGTCCTCGCCGTACGACTCGTCGGCGTGCCGCGACCCCATGCCGCCGGTCAGGTGCGTGCGCCGGGCGATCGTCCGCTCCCACTGCGACTCGACCGCCTTCAGCAGCTCCTGGTCGCCGGTCTCGACGGCCACGTCCACCACGCCGCAGGCCAGGTAGAGGGCGCGCACGGCGTGGCCGCGGAGCACCTGCGCCTGCCGTACGGGCACGTCGTCCTGGAAGTAGCCGCGGCCGAAGTGGATCTCGCCGAGCGCGGGCAGGCCGCGCCGGTCGACGAAGCGGCGGGCCATCTCCAGGTAACGCTCGGTGCCGGTGGCGCGGTAGAGCTCGACGAGGGCCGTCTCGATCACCGGGTGCCCGCACGTCCGCGTGCCTTCCATGAACCGGCGGCACACGTGGTCGGCGGCCCGCACCGCGACCTCGGTGAGCGCGTCCGCGCCGTGCATGCGCAGCCGGGCGACCCCGGCCTGGATGAGGTGGCCGTAGCAGTAGAGCTCGTGACCCCACTCGAAGTCGGTGTAGCGGCTGCCGGCCCAGCGGGTGTTGAGGTAGCCGTCGCCCTCCTGGGCCTGCGCCACGATGCCGGCCAGCTCGGGCAGGCCGGGATGATCCGCCCAGGCCATGGCCTCCAGCAGCTTGTAGATCTCCGAGTCGCTGAACTCCCGGCCCCGGCGCGGGCGCTCGCCCCTGAAGTTGCCGATCCAGCCTTCGCGTTCTTCCCATTCCCGGCAGTGCGCGATCGTGATCTCGCGGTTCAGCGCGACCCGGTCGCCCCAGAAACCGGGTGACAGCCGTACGGCGTCGAGGCCGAGAGGGGACAGGACGCCCGATGAGGGCAGGACAGGATTAGCCACGCAGAGCTCCCGACATGAATCCGCGCACGTAGTGGCGCTGCAGCACGATGAACAGGATCAGGCAGGGGATGGCCATGACCATGACGCCCGCCTGGAGCATGCCGTAGTCGACCGCGCCCATCGTGCGCGACGTCATGCTGACCACGGCCACCGGCAGGGTGAACGACGCGCCGTCGTTGAGCAGGATGAGCGGCGCGAAGAAGTCGTTCCACGAGGCGAGGAACGCGAACAGGCCCACCGTGACCAGCGCCGGCCGCACGGCCCGCAACAGGATCCTGGAGAAGGCCTTGAACGTGCCGCACCCGTCCACCAGCGCGGCCTCCTCCAGCTCGCGCGGCACCGCCTCGAACGCGTTGCGCATCATGAACAACGCGAAGGGAAGCTGGAACATCACGAACACCAGCGAGAGCCCGACCAGGGAGTTCTGCAGGCCGATGTAGCCGAGCAGGACATAGAGCGGGATCAGGATCGTCGCGTACGGCACCATGAGGATCGCCAGCGTGGCCAGGAACAACAGGTTCTTGCCCGGGAAGTCGAAGCGGGCGAAGCCGTAGCCGCCGAGCGCCGAGACGATCAGTGTGCCCGCCACGGTCATCCCCGACACCAGCACGCTGTTCGTCGCGTACGTGCCGAGCCCCTCGCCGAAGGCGGCCATCTCCAGGTAGTTGCCCGGCTCCTCCAGCGAGGCGTACCCGCTCCAGACCAGCGGGAACAGGAAGAGCACCGCCAGCGCGGAGAGCGTCAGATACCGGCTCATCGCAACCTCCGCATCATCACCGTGTTGAGCCCGACGAGGGCCACGAGCAGGACGACCGAGAGCGCCGCCGCGCCGCCGAGGTCGAAGCGGAAGAACGCGTCGCGGTAGACCACCATGACCATCGAGACCGTGCTGTTGTCCGGGCCGCCGTTGGTGAAGACGAAGAACTGGTCGAAGGCCAGCAGCGAGCCGGTGACGCTGAGGATCAGCATGAGCGCCAGGGTCGGGCGCAGCAGCGGCAGCGTGACCCGGGTGAGGATCTGCCAGCGGTTCGCGCCGTCGGTCCTGGCGGCCTCGTAGACCTCGGTCGGGATCGCCTGCAGGCCGGTCAGCAGGATGAGCATGTTGAACCCGGCGAAGCGCCAGAGCACCAGCGTGATCGTGGAGAACAGCGCCATGTTCGGCGTGCCGATCCACTTGACCGGCTCGCTCGTGATGCCGAGCGTCTGGAGCATGGGGTCGATGGGGCCGAAGTCGTTGTTCAGCATCCCGTAGAACAGCAGCCCGGCGGCGGCGAACCCGACCGCGCCCGGCAGGAAGAACGCGGTCCTGAAGAAGGTGATGCCCGGCTTGCGCTCCTGGACGAGCAGCGCCAGGCCGAGTGCCACGCCCGACAGCAGCACGGTGGTGATGGCCGTGTACTTGAGCGTGAAGAGGATCGCGTCGACGAAGAGCGGGTTGTCGGCGATCTTGAGGTAGTTGGCGGGGGCGTTCAGGGTGGCCGGGCCGAGCAGGGGCCAGCGGTTGAGCGACATCCAGACGACCAGCACGAGGGGCGCCAGGAACAACACGCCCACGATGACGGCCGTCGGCGCCGCGTACAGCCAGCCCTGAACCTTCCTGCTCCGCCACCGGGCGGGCGGCGCGGTGTGCGCCGGCCGCCGCCCGGATCGGGTGATCGTCAAAGTCATTGTTGCAGCGACTTCGTGATCTCGGCGTTGAGCTGGGGAACCTTCGCGGCGTCGCCGAACACGGCCTCGCGGGCCAGCCGCAACCACGGGCCCTGCGGGTCGTTGAAGGTCTGGCCGAAGCGCAGCGCGTACGGCGTCTGGCCCTTGGCCACCAGCGAGTTGATCATGACTACGCGCGGGTCCTCGGCGGAGTACTTGTTGCTGGCCAGGTCGGTGCGGGCGAGCACGTCCTTGTTCTTGGCCATGACCTCGACCTGGGCCTCGTCGCCGACCGTCCAGGACAGGAACTCCCAGGCCGCGTCCGCGTTCTTGGTCGTGGCGGAGACGCCGATGGAGTCGCCGCCGACGAACGTCGACTCGCCGCCGTCGGGGCCGGCGATCGGGGTGACGCCGATCTTCATGTCCGCGGGCATGGTGCCGAGCGTGGTGGAGGGCATCGGCATGACGCCGATCTCACCCTTGGGGAAGAAGCCGGTCCAGGTCGGGCCCTGCTCCTCCTTGGCGGTCGGGCCGGTGGCCTTCTTGGCGTACAGGTCGTGCCAGATCGCGAACACGTCCTTCATCGCCGGCTGGTCGTTGAGGGAGGTGGTGCCCTCGGCGTTCATGACCTGGCCCCCGGAGGCCCAGACCGACGGCCAGAACGTGAAGACGTAGCAACCGCCGCAGTTGCCGCCGAAGAACGTGCCGTGGACCTTGCCGTCCTTGCCGAGCTTCTCCTGGATCGTGGTGGCCTGCTGGGCGAACTCCTTCAGCGTCTTCGGCCCCTTCTCGGGGTCGAGGCCGGCCTTGGTGTAGAGGTCCTTGTTCCAGAACCAGACGGACAGGTCGAGGGTGTGCGGCAGCGTGTACTGACGGCCGTCGAGCGTGCCGAGCTTCATGTGCGACGGCGCGAGCCCGTCCTTGTACGGCAGCGCCGCGATCCGGTCGGTCACGTCCAGGAACAGGCCCTGTGAGGTGTAGTTCGGGACGAAGATGACGTCGGCCGCGAAGACGTCGGGGAGCTGCTTGGCGCCGGCCGCGGCGGCGATGCGCGGCTGATAGTTGTCGGTCGGAATGACGGTGAGCTTGACCTGGTTCTTGTGACTGCTGTTGTAGGCCTTGACCAGCCGCTCGCTCTGCGTCTGGGTGGCCGCGCGGGTCCACATGGTGATCGTCACGGGACCGTCCGCCGGCTGCGTGCTCCCACCACCACCGCCGCCGCCGCCGCTGCTGCCGCAGGCCGCCGCTGTGAGCGTTAACACACCGAGGAGGGAGATCCCGGCCAGCCTTCGTCTCATGGTCTACTCCTGGACTTAAAGGTTTTCGGAAACGTAGAAGAAACATGAGCCCATGTCAATGGGTGCTAGGGTGCTAGACAGTTCTCAGATGACCGAAAAGGGTTTCGAAGTATGGCGAGTAAGCGGGCGACCATCAACGATGTGGCCTCGCTGGCGGGGGTTTCGATCGCCACGGCGTCCAAGGCCATCAACGGGCGCCAGGATGTGCGGGCGACGACGCGCGAGCGCGTGCTCGCCGCCGCGGCGGAGCTCTCCTTCCAGCCCAACGCCCTGGCCAGGGGGCTGCTGTCCGGGCAGACCCGCACGGTCGGGCTGCTGACCTCCGACAGCGCCGGCCGGTTCGGCATCCCGGTGCTGCTCGGCGCGGAGGACGCGTTCGGCGCGGGCGAGATGGCCGTGCTGCTCTGCGACGCGCGCGGCGACGCGATCAGGGAGCAGCACCACCTGCGGGCGTTGTTGTCACGCCGGGTGGACGGGCTCATCGTGGTGGGCGAGAGCACGAACCCGCGCCCGTCGGTGAGCGACGACCTGCAGGTCCCCGTCGTCTACGCCTACGGCCCCTCCGAGGACCCCTCGGACGTGTCGTTCGTCCCCGACGACGTCGGCGCGGCCGCCATGGCCGTCAACCACCTGCTCGCCATGGGCCGCCGCCGGATCGCGCACGTCACGGGGCCGATGCACTACAAGGCCGCCCGCGACCGCGAGGAGGGCCTGCTGGCCGCGCTCGCCGAGGCGGGCCTGCCGCAGGCCGGCCAGACGCTGTCCGGCGCGTGGTCACAGCGGTGGGGACGGCACGCGGCGGAGATGTTGCTGATGTCGGAGCCGGAGATCGACGCGGTGTTCTGCGGCAGCGACCAGATAGCGGCCGGGTTCGTGGAGACGGCCAGGGAACGCGGGCGGCGGGTGCCGGACGACATCGCGGTGATCGGCTACGACAACTGGGAGGTGCTGTCCACCGAGACCCGGCCGGCGCTGACCACCGTGGACATGAACCTGGAGCTGCTCGGCCGGACGGCGGCGCAGCACCTGTTCGCGGCCATCGACGGCAAGGCCACGCCCGGCGTGCACAAGATGCCGTGCCAGCTCGTGATCAGAGACTCGACCTCACCGCCCGGCGTCTCGTGATCAAGGACTCCACCTCGCCGCCCGGCGTCTCGTGATCACCCGGCGTCTCGGGACGCCGGGCGTCATGATTGTCTGTACGCATGCCTGATCTGGTCGTGGACGGCGGCGACAAGTTGTGCGTCCAGTTGCTCATCGAGCTGCGCCGCCACGTGCGCGCGGCCGGCCCCGGCGCGGTGATCCACCTGATCGCCGCCGATCCCGCCGCCCCCGTTGACCTGCCGGCCTGGTGCCACCTGACCGGGCACTCCTACCTCGGGCCGGTGGCTGGGGCGGAGCGGCCCACGTACGCGCTGCGCGTCGCCGCCGGATCCCAGGAGACGCAGGACGCGCGGCCCTGGCACGCGACTTAAACGGTTAACGCTCTTACCGCACGGCGACGCCGCCGCGCGGCACCGGTGTCCTACAGTATGGAGGGTTATCCGGTTCAGAGAGGGAGTTCGTGAAGCGACCGACGATCGCCGACATCGCCAGCCTGGCAGGAGTGTCCAAGGTGGCGGTCTCCTACGCGCTCAACGGGCAGCCCGGGGTGTCGGAGGCGACGCGGGCCAAAATCGTCGCCATCGCCGACGAGCTCGGCTGGCGCCCCAACAGCGCCGCGCGGGCGCTCAACGGCGCCCGGGCCAACTGCGTCGGCCTCGCGCTCTGCCGGCCCGCGCGCATCCTGGGCGTCGAGCCGTTCTTCATGGAGCTGATCAGCGGCATCGAGGGCGTGCTCGCGAACCGCTCGTACGCGCTGCTCCTCCAGGTCGTCACCAGCCACCAGCAGGAGAGCGAGGTCTACCGGCACTGGTGGGGCGAGAGCCGCATCGACGGCGTGTTCCTCGTCGACCTGCACTACTCCGACGCCCGGGTGGCCGAGCTGGAGCGGCTCGGCATGCCCGCCGTCGTCATCGGGCACCCCTCCGAGGCCGGCTCGTTGTCGGCCATCTGGTCCGACGACGGCGAGGCCGTCCGCGAGACCGTCGGCTACCTGGTGGCCCTCGGCCATCGCCGCGTCGCCCGGGTGGCCGGGCTGCCCGAGCTGGTCCACACGACCGTGCGCGACCAGGCGTTCGCCGCCGCCTGCGCGGGTGTCGCCGAGCACGTCATCGTGCACACCGACTACACCGGCGAAGAGGGCGCGCGGGCCACCCGGCGGCTGCTCAGCTCGCCCGACCGGCCCACGGCGATCGTCTATGACAACGACATCATGGCCGTGGCGGGGCTGTCCGTGGCCCAGGAGATGCGGGTGGACGTGCCGCGTGACCTGTCGATCGTGGCGTGGGACGACTCGCCGCTCGCGCAGGTCGTCCGGCCGCCGCTCACCGCGCTGACCCGGGACATCCCGGCCTATGGGGCGCACGCGGCGCAGCGGCTGCTGGCGTTGATCGCCGGCGAGAGCGTGCCCCCTTACCAGGACCGGGCCGCCGTCCTCACCCCGCGCGGCAGCACCGGCCCATCCCACCTCGACTCGTAGCCGTTTCCGGCAGGTGCAGCGGGTGAGGGCGGGCGGCTGGCAGACCGCCCGTTCCGACCCGCGGCACCTGCCGTCCCCTCCTTCGCGGCACGTCCGCTCAGAGCCGCCCCTGCGTCCCCACGCCGGGACGACTCCACCCTGACGGAGTGAGAGCAGGGGCCCCTGAATACCTCCGAACATCAACAAAAGCGAAATCTTCCGCGAACGGTGAAGCCCGGCGGCTTCCGCGCAGCTCAGGGCCCAGCTCGGCTTGGCTCAGAGCGCGGTTCAGAGCGCGGTTCAGAACGCCACGAGGGCGCCGCGAAGGCGCCGCAGCGCGGCATGAGCGGGTGGGGCGGGGGTTGGCGGGCCAGGTGCGTAACGTCGGAGCCCACGGGTAGGCGGCCGGTTATGACTGAGGAAGTTGACATCGGCAGGTTGTGGGAGGACTTCCACCGGGGCGTCAACATGACCTCCGAGGAGCTCCGGGCGTACCTGCTCGCGGCGGCCTCCGACGAGGAGGGTTTCCCGCCCGACCCCGACCTGGGCATCGACGAGCTGGGGCGGGCGGTGCTGCACGTTCTGAACAAGCGCAAGACGGATCTCACCAAGACGGACATCGAGGTGATGCAGCAGGTCGTGGAGCTGGTGGAGACGCTCGACAGCAGGACGGACGACGACTCGCGGCGTGCCCTGCTGACCGTGGGACACGATCCGCTGAGAGGATGAGCTCATGGTCGAGCCACGGCCCTGGATCGAGGGATACGTACGCGCCTGGAACTCCAATGATCCCGACGACATCGCCGCCCTGTTCACCGAGAACGCCGTCTACTACACCGAGCCCTACAGCTCACCGTGGCAGGGACGCGACGAGATCGTGTCGCAGTGGCTGGGCCGGCAGGACAAACCGGGTGAGGCGACGTTCGAGTGGCATCCGGTGAGCGTGACGGACGACGTGAGCGTTATCCAAGGAGTTACTACATATCCGGACAAAACGTACAGCAACCTCTGGGTGGTCCGCTTTGAGCCCGACGGGCGATGCCAGGAATTCACCGAATGGTGGATGAGACACGACGTCAAATGATGCAATGGGCCGAGCCGTCTTCATCCGAGGAGATCCGTTGAGAGACAACCTCGACCTCGCCGCGAGCGCCCAGCAGTTGGCCGACGCCGCCCCGACGGGATCGATCGACCGTGCCGCCGCCTCGTCCGTGGCCATCACCCTGGCCACGACGCGCGACATCACCCATGCCAGGAACACGCTGGACGGCCTCTCTCCCGAGGAGGTACGCCAGGCGGCGCTCGCGCTGTTCGACCGGTTGTCCACCGGCTGACCGGCCGCCGGCACAGAGCCCTGGCCGGCGCGGCACGGCCACGGCATCGACCGGCGCTCCCAGCTCGTTCTCCTCGACCGGCAAGGCATCCCGCCAAGCCGGCCTTCGTCATGCGCACGCGGAGGTCGCGCACCGGGCCGTCCTGCCGAGGGACGTCGCGCGGGAGGCGTGGCGCGGGAGGCGTTGCGCGGGAGGCGTTGCGCGGGAGGCGTTGCGCGGGGGGACGGAGGCGAAGAGGCTGGAGGCATGCCAGCCGTCGACACGCTGGACGGCCTCATGCGGGCCGTCGCCGAGTTCGGTACGGACGACTACGAGCTGCCCTTCGAGCCGGAGGCGCTCGACCGGGCCAGGCGCTCGGTCGAGGAGTCGGGGCTGGTGCTCCTCGGCGAGATGCACGGCGTCAGGGAGAACCCGCTGGTCATCGGGGCTCTCATGCGGCTGCTCGGGCTGACCTGCCTGGCCCTGGAATGGCCGGAGGACCTGAAACCGCAACTCGACGCGTACCTGTCCGACGGGGCCGCGCTCGACCACCCGCTGTGGTGGCTGGGCGACGGGCGCGTCACGGCGGGGCACCTGGCGGTGCTCGGGGCGTTCGAGGAGCTGACGGTCACGTTGTTCGACGGGGGGATGTTCACCGGCGACTGGTCGCAGCGCGACGCCTTGATGGCGGAGCGGGTGCTGGCGGCGCGCGCCGAGCCCGCGCTGGTCGTGGCCGGCAACGCCCACACGCCCACCTCGCCCAGCGATCTGGGGCTGCCGATGGGCGCGTGCCTGGCCAGCGCCCGGCCGGCGGTGACCGAGGTGCGGATCGACTACGGCACGGGGAGCTTCTACAACATGGAGCCACGGCATCTCCGCGGCTATTGCGCGGCGGCGGGGCTGCGGCTGGCGGAGAGCGGGCCGGTCGTGGGGCTGCCGGAGTTCGGCGAAGCGACGGTGCCGCACCTGCCGATCGATGTGCTGCGCCGGCGCCTCGACGGCTGACACGACGGGGGCGGGCCGGGCACGAGGGCGGGGTCAGGCCGGGGCGGGGTCGGGCTGGCACGGGGGCGGGCCGGGACGCGTACTGTGGACCCGGCGCTGGAGGGTGGATGCGGGTCGGGATCTTGGGGCCGCTACAGGTGGCGGGGAGCGATGTCGGCGGTGCCCGGGTACGGGCCCTGCTCATCCGGCTGGCGCTCGACCCGGGCCGCGTGGTCACCGCCGACCGGCTGATCGACGACCTGTGGCCGGACGAGACGCCCGCCCATCCGGCGGCGGCGTTGCAGTCGCTGGTCTCCCGGGCCCGCCGGGAGGCTCCAGGAGTGATTTCCTCCCATCCCGCCGGCTACCTGCTGGACGTGCCGCCCGGCGAGGTGGACGCGTGGGCGTTCGAGCGGCTGGCCCGGACGGGTGAGACCCGCAGGGCGCTGGAGTTGTGGCGCGGCGCGGCCCTGGCGGACGCGGCCGAGCTGCCCTTCGCCACCGCTCCCGCCGCCCGGCTGGAGGAGCTGCGGCTGACCGTGCTCGCCACCAGGATCGCCGCCGACCTGACCATCGCCGGCGGCCATCTGACCACCGGCGTCGTGGCCGAGCTGGAGGGCCTGGTCGCCGCGCATCCGTTGCGGGAGCCGTTCCACGCCCTGCTCATGCGCGCGCTGGTCGCGAGCGGGCGGCGCGCGGAGGCGCTGACCGTCTTCGAGCGGATCAGGGCGGCCCTGGAGACGGAGCTGGGCGTAGACCCGGGCCCCGAGTTGCGGGATGCCCACCTGGCGGCGCTCCGGGACGCGGAGCCCGCCCCGAAGAGCAACCTGCCCGCCAGGCTCACGACGTTCGTGGGCCGGTCGGAGGACGTCGCCAGGCTGAGCGGCCTGCTGGACACCTCGGGAGCCAGGCCGGGCACCTCAGGAGCCAGGCCAAGCACCTCAGGAGCCAGGCTGGTCACGCTCGTCGGTCCCGGCGGCGCGGGGAAGACGCGGCTGGCCATCGAGGTGGCCGCGGGTCTCGACGTGCCGGACGGCGTCTGGCTGGTCGAGCTGGCCGCCGCCACGGAGGTCCGGGCGGCGGTGGAGGCCGTGCTCAAGGCCACCGACCTGGTCGCCGCGCTCCGGGGCACCGCCCCGCTGATCGTGCTGGACAACTGCGAGCACGTGGTCGAGGAGGCCGCCAGGGTGGCCCAGTGGCTCCTGTCGGAGGTGGCGGGCCTGCGGATCCTCGCGACCAGCAGGGAGCCGCTCGACATCCCCGGTGAGAGCCTGCACCCCGTGCTCCCGCTGCCGGTCGGCCCGGCGGCCGAGCTGTTCAGGGACCGGGCCACGGCCGCCAGGCCCGACCTCGACGTCAGCCGGGCCGACGCGGCGCGCATCTGCCAGGAGCTGGACGGCATCCCGCTGGCCATCGAGCTGGCCGCCGCGCGCCTGCGGACGATGCCGGTGTCCGTGCTCGTCGAGCAGCTCGGCGACCGCCTCGCCTTCCGCGGCGGGCGCACCTCCGAGCCGCGCCACCGCACCCTGCGCGCCGTCATCGACTGGAGCTGGAACCTGCTGTCCGAACGCGAGCGCGACCTGCTGCGCGGCCTGACGGTCTTCTCCGGCGGCGCCACGTACGACGCGATCTCCCGCATCTGCGGCGGCGACCCCGGCCTGCTCTCCTCGCTGGTGGACAAGTCGCTCATCGCGGTCTCCGGCGACCGCTACACGATGCTGGAGACCATCAGGCAGTACGCCGCCGCCGACCTCCCGGAGCTGCGCCAGGCCCACGCCCGCTACTACACCGAGCTGGCCGAGGCGGCGGAGCCGTACCTGCGGACCGGCGCGCAGCTCACGTGGCTGGCGATGCTGGACGCCGAGCAGGGCAACCTGGACGCGGCGCTGCGGCACTCCGACGATCCGCTGCGGTGCGTCCTGCCGCGGTTCTGGCCGTGGATCATGCGGGGCCGGCGGCGTGAGCTGAGCGAGCAGGCCGCGTCGGTGCTGCGCCGGGTCGGCGACGTGCCTCCGCCGGGCCGGGAGCTGGCGCACGGGCTCTGCCAGGTGCTGTCCGTGGGCACGGTGGCCGAGGTGGTCCTCGGGTCCGACCATCCGGCCGCACTGAACTCCTGGGCGCTGGGCAGCGTGGCCGGCCCGCCCGCCGACGTCGTGAGCCTCACCGAGCGGGCCGCCGAACGGCTGCGCGCACATCCCGACCTCTGGACCAGATCGGCGGCGCTGCTGGTCGCGGGCATCGTCCGGTTCGAGTACGGCACCGTGGCCGGGGCCGAGGAGCTGCTGGAGCCGGCGCTGGCCGGGTTCCACGAGACCGGCGACCGGTGGGGGCGGTGGGCGTCCCTCTACTGGCTCTCGCTGGTCGCCGAGAACCGTGGCGACTTCGCCGCCGCCGTCGCCCTGGCCGAAGCGCCGGAGCGCCTCGCGGCCGAGCTGTCGGGGCTCGACGCCTCTCTCGGGCCGATGACGTTCCTGCTGCGGGCCGGGCAGCTCAAGGGCCGGGCCGGCGACCTCGAAGGGGCCGCCGCCACGCTGCGGCAGGCCGGGGAGGCCGCGGCGCGGACGCAGGACCAGGAGCTGGCCGCCCGGGTCATGCACGCCAAGGCGGAGCTGGCCAGGCGGGCCGGCGACCCGGAGGCGGCCGCGCGGCTGCTCGAAGCCGCCCTGGCCATGGACGTCGACACGAGCCTCCAGTTCAGGGCGTTCATGAACGTCGAGCTGGCCCGGGTGAGCACCGAGCCGGGCAAGCCGCTGCGCACGGCCCTGGAGCTGATGGACGGCTGCTCCGACCGGACCGCGCGGGCGACCGTGCTCGAAGGCGTGGCAGGGCACCTCGATCCGGTGCGGGCGGCCGAGTTGCTCGGCGCCGCGCGGGCGCTGCGCGGGATCACCGGGTCCGCCGATCCCTACGTCAACGAGCTGGAACGGCGCTGCCTGGCCGCGCTGGGCGCCGACGGCTATCGCGCGGCGTCGGACAGGGGTGCGGCGCTGCCGAACCCGGAGAGGTACGCGCTGGGCCCGCTCGCGGCCCTCTGACAGCCGATGGAGGCCCGGAAGTGGCCGCGATCTTTACCGCGCGCCGCGGCTGGAGGCCCGGAAGTGGCCGCGATCTTTACCGCGCGCTGCGGCTGGAGGTCCGGAAGTAGCCGCGATCTTTACCACGCGCCGCGGCTGGAGGTCCGAAAGTGGCCGCGCGCTGCGGCGGCCTCCGCAGAATACGGCGGGCGAGTTCGGCGGCACGCGTCAGTCCGGTCGATCCGGCACCTACGATGAGAGTGTGTGTCACATCAGCAACGATGCCTGGACACGCTGCCAGATCTCTGTCACGGGCTCTACCGGGACAAGGCGGACTTCCGGTTTCACCGGAGATACGCCAGGGTTAGGGCAACTTGCACCGCGAGGTAAGGAGACCTGTGGCCAGTCCTGGCAGCACCGAAGTTCGGGGCAGTGATTTCGCCCGACTAGCCCGAAGGATCTCAGACGCCGGCCTCCTGGACCGGCGTCCCTTTTATTACGCAGTGAGACTCAGCTTGATCGCCGTCGCCTTCGTCGGGTGCTGGGCACTGTTCGCCTGGGTGGGCGATTCCTGGTGGCAGCTTGGCGTCGCGGTCGTGATGGCCCTGGTCTTCACGCAGATCGGGTTCGTCGCCCACGACCTCGGGCACCGGCAGGTGTTCAGGACGCGGCGACCGGG
Source organism: Nonomuraea sp. NPDC002799 (assembly GCF_053592075.1). Taxonomy (NCBI): domain Bacteria; kingdom Bacillati; phylum Actinomycetota; class Actinomycetes; order Streptosporangiales; family Streptosporangiaceae; genus Nonomuraea; species Nonomuraea sp. NPDC002799. Next base: position 95,926 of record NZ_JBSFVA010000015.1, on the reverse strand, counting down.
CGACATCGCCGGGCTGATCATCGGCAACCTGTGCGTCGGGCTCGGCTGGGGCTGGTGGAACACCAAGCACAACCGCCACCACGCCAATCCCAACCACGAGGACCACGACCCTGACGTCTCCCCCGCCGTCCTCGTCTGGTCCACCGAGCAGGCCACCCGCAGCCAGGGCCTACCGCGATTCCTCGCCAGACATCAGGCTTTCTGGTTCTTTCCGCTGCTCACCCTGGAGGCCTGGCACCTGCACATCGCCAGCTTCAAGGCGATGTTCGAGCCGACGGCCAAGCGGCCCTGGGTGGAGCTGACGCTCCTCGCCACGCACTTCGTCCTCTACTTCGGCGCGATCTTCACCCTGCTGCCCGTCGGCAAGGCGCTGCTCTTCATCATCGTGCACCAGGGCCTGTTCGGGCTCTACCTCGGCAGCACGTTCGCGCCCAACCACAAGGGCATGCCCGTGCTGACCAAGGAGGACAAGCTCGACTACCTGCGCAAGCAGGTGCTGACCGCGCGCAACGTCAGGGGCGGCTGGTTCACGGACGTGGCACTCGGCCAGCTCAACTACCAGATCGAGCACCACCTGTTCCCCAACATGCCGGCCCCCAACCTGCGCCGCGCCCAGCCGATCGTCGAGGAATACTGCCGGGAGATCGACGTCAGCTATCTGGAGACAGGTCTCTTCGAGTCATACGGGCAGGCTCTGCGGCACCTGCACGAGGTCGGCGCCCCGCTGCGCTGATCCGGGCCTCTCACCTGCCCTTCTTGTTCTCCAGCCGCTCACTCAAGGTATCCCTGCGGCGCTCGAACTCGGCGATCAGCCCGTCCAGCTCATCCGCCTGGGTGATCATGGCCGAGATCTCGATCTGGTCGGTCGCGCCGATCTCGGGGATCTGGTTCCGGATGTCCTGGCTTTGGGCTCGCAACCGGGCCAGGTCCTCTTCGACCTGGCGCAACTCTTCCTTAGTACTCATCCAACAGCTCTACCCACCGTGTGCCCGTGCGCACGTCGCGGCGGCCCGCCACGTGCGCACGGTGAGCGTTGCCCTGGAGGGAGCCCGGCCATGGTCGGCGGGTGGGCCCTCCCGTGCGCAGCCGTAAAGACTAGAAGACGGGAACCCCGTCCCTGGTCAGCTTCCAGTTCGGGGCGGAGAAGTCAGACGGGTCGATGGTGCCCTTGGCCGTCGCGTACTCGATCAGCGCCTGGCGGATCTCCACCTGCGCGTTGTAGAGCACCTCGGCCCCCGTGACGTGCGGGAACCCGCCGCCGCCCGACTGGCGGTAGTTGTTGATCGCGACCACGAACTCCTTGTCGGCGGGCACCGCCGCGCCGTCGTAGGTCAGGTTGGCGATACGCTGCCCGACCGGCTTGGCGATGTCGATGTCGTACGCCACCCCGGAGAGCTGGTCGTAGTTGTAGTCGGGGGTGCCGGCGGCGTTCGTCAGCTTGGCGACGTCGACCGGGTCCGCGGGGCCGAGCTGGTTGAAGTACTTCGCCGAGTACTCCAGGTAGTCCTTGATCTGCGCGCCGGTCAGCTTCACGGCCAGCAGCGTGTTGTCGAACACGTAGAGGCCCGCCACGTCACGCACGCGCACGTCGCCGGCCGGGAAGACGGCGGTGCGGCTGAACGGCGCCGCGATCGACAACACCGGCAGCGTGTTGTCCGGCAGCGCCTGCTTGACCGTCTCCACCTGCACCTGCTGGATGTAGTCCAGGATCGGCGTGTCCTTGTACGGCGACTCCGCCGCCGACAACTCCTGCGCCGACTTGGCCACGACCTTGTTCACGTAGCCGACCGTCGTGTCGTGCTGCGGCTTGAGCAGCGCGACGATCTTCGGGTCCTCCGCGACCGTGTTCGTGTTGACGGTGGTCGAGGACTTGCCCGTGACCACCCACCGGCCGCGCTCCTTGGCGAGCTGGAAGTCCAGCCGCGACAGGCGCTGGCCCCACTTGCCCGGCTCGGTCAGCAGCACCTGCTGCCCCGTGACCTTGTTCGTCACGAACTTCTGCGCCACCTCGTTGTGCGCGTGCCCGAAGAGCACCGCGTCGATGCCCGGCACCTGCTCGGCCACCATCGCGGAGGCGTTCTCGATCGGCAGGTCGCCGCCGTAGGACGACATGCCGTTGTCGCCCGCGTGCGCCGTCACCACGACCACGTCCGCGCCGAGCCCGCGGATCACCGGCACCCACTTCTTCGCCGACGCGACCAGGTCGGTGAAGCGGAGCCGGCCTTCGACGTTCGCCTTGTCCCAGATGGCCACGCCCGGGTTGGTCAGGCCGAGCACGCCGACCTTGATCGGCTTGTCGCCCTTGACCTTCATGCTCTTGATCACGAACGGCCGGTACGCGGGCAGCCCGGTCTTGTCGTAGACCGCGTTCGCACCGAGCACCGGGGCCTTCATCTGCTTGATCCAGGTGGCCAGCAGCGGCAGACCGTAGTTGAACTCGTGGTTGCCCAGCGTCACGGCGTCGTACCCGATGGCGTTCATGGCCTTGGCCATCGGGTGGACCTGCCCGGTCCGGGTGATCGGCTCGACCTTGGCGTAGTAGTACGCCAGCGGCGTGCCCTGGATGGTGTCACCCGAGTCGAACAGCAGCGTGTGATCCGCTCCGCGCTCCGCCCTGATCTGCTTGACCAGCGAGGACACCTTCGCCAGGCCGACACTGTTGCCGGCGCTGTCGGCGTAGGCGGTGTCCTTGAAGTAGTCCCAGTTGACGGCGTTGCTGTGGAGGTCGGAGGTGCCCATGACCGTGACGGTCACCGACTTGGCGCCGGCTTGGGCGGGGAGCGCCACCAGAGCCAGCGCGCAGGAGGCGGCGGCTCCGATGAGGGCGAGCTTCTTGGTCTGCATGGGCTGGAGAGTAATCAGGATAAATCACTCATTGGTTACTTTCATGATGAAATCCCTGATCAGGGTGGTGACTTCGGCGGGACGCTCGTGCACGACGACGTGGCCGCTGTCGAGCTCGGCGTACTCGCTGCCGGGCAGCGCGGCGTGCAGGGCACGGGCGTGCTCGACCGGGATCAGGTGGTCCTGGGTGTTGCCGACGACCAGCGTCGGCACGGTGATCCTGGGCAGCAGGTCCCTGATGTCGACCCGCAGGTCCAGCTCGATCTGGCGCACCGTCCCGTGCGGCGCCTCCCCCGCCATCAGGGCCTCGGCGCCGGCCCTGCTGACGAATCCCGGGCTGAAGCCCACCAGCGGCCCGTACGCGGCGAAGCTCTCCGGGTCGGTGGCGGCCAGCCTGGCCCAGGTCCGCAGGCCGAGCTCCAGGCGGCTGTCGGCGAGGTGCGTCCAGCCGGCGATCAGCACGAGGCTCCTGACCAGCTCGGGCCGCTCGGCCGCGACCTTGGCGGCCACGACCGCGCCCAGCGAGAAGCCGACGAGGTCGGAGCGTTCCTCGAAGGTGGCCGCGACCTGGCCCGCGAGCAGATCGAGCGAGAGATCGCCGCCGGGGTCGGCGGTCTGGCCGCTGCCCGCGTAGTCCGGGGTGATGACGGTCCGGATGTCGCTCAGGCCCGGCACGAGATGGGCGTAGTTGCTGACGGCGTCGCCGCCGCTGCCGTGCACCATGACCAGGCCGGGGCCGCTGCCCGCCCGGTGATAGTGAACGACGCCTGAGTTGTGGGTGACCGTGGGCATGAGGTGCTCCTAGAGGTTTCCGCCGCCGGTGGCGTCGATGGTGGTGCCGGTGATGAAACTCGCGTCGGGCGAGGCGGCGAACGCGACCGCGGCGGCGATCTCGTCCACGTGGCCGATGCGGTTGAGCGCGTGCCGGCCGGCCGCGTACGCCGCCGCGCCGGGGTCGCGCAACCAGGAGGCGTTGACGTCGGTGTCGATGATGCCCGGCGCGACGTTGTTGACCGTGATGCCCCGGGGCCCCAGCTCCTTGGCCAGCGCCAGGGTGAACACCTGCACCGCGCCCTTGGTCATCGCGTACGTGATGCCCTCGGGGAAGGCGATGCGGGCCACGCCCGAGGTGATGTTCACGATCCGGCCGCCGTCCGGGATCAGCGGCAGCACCTGCTGGGTGAGGAAGAACAGGCCGCGCACGTTCACCGCGAACAGACGGTCGAACTCCTCCTGCGTCGCCTGCCCGATGGGCTTCGACATGCCGATGCCCGCGTTGTTCACCAGCACGTCGAGCACGTCCGTCTCGCTCCTGAGCCGGTCGGCGAGCCGGTGCACGTCCTCCTGCGCGCCCAGGTCGGCCTGGACGGCGAACGCGCTGCCGCCACCCTCCTCGATGAGCCGCACGACCTCCTTGGCCGCGCCCTCCTCCCTGGCGTAGTTGACCACCACGCGGAAGCCGTCGCCGGCCAGCCGGAGCGCGACGGCCCGGCCGATCCCCCTGCTCGCGCCCGTCACCAAGGCTGTCCTCATCTGCGCCATCCATTCTTTAGCGATCGATACAGAAACCGTAGCATAGCGATCGCTATAGAATGGACGCATGGCCAGACAACGGGCATTCGACAGGGAGGCGGCGCTGGAGAGCGCCATGCGGGCGTTCTGGCGGCACGGCTACGAGGCGACCTCGATCGCCGAGCTCACCGCCGCCATGGGCATCCGGCCGCCCAGCCTGTACGCGGCCTTCGGCGACAAGCGGCGGCTGTTCGAGGAGGCGGTGCGGCGATACCAGGAGACGTACGGTGCCTTCACCACCCGCGCGCTCGCCGAGGAGCCGACCGGGCGGCAGGCCATCGGGCGGGTGCTGCGCGAGGCGGCTGCCGTCTACGCCGACCCGGAGCATCCGGCGGGCTGCCTGATCATTTCGGCGGCGGTGAACTGCGGGCCCGAGTCGGCCGAGGTGGAGGCGTTGTTGCGGAGCTTCAGGGAGGAGGCCAAGGCGGCGCTCAAAAGGCGCATCGACGGCGATCTGGCGGCCGGACTGCTGCCGGCCGGCACGGACACGGGTGGTCTGGCCGCGTTCTACGCGTCGGTGATCCAGGGCATGTCGACGCAGTCGCGCGACGGGACCAGCGAAGCCGACCTGCTCAGCGTGGCCGACCTCGCCATGTCCGCCTGGCCCTTGACCGGGCCGTCACCCTCGTCCGGGGCGCTTACAGGGCCTTGACCGAGGCGCCGCCCTCGTCCGGGGCGCTTACAGGGCCTTGACCGAGGCGTCCTCCGGGAGCACCTGCGGCGGCGCCGCGCGCAGCCAGCGGCACCCGTGCGGATCCATCGGCAGCTTCGCCACGCCCTTGTCCGACACCTCCAGTGTGCCGTCCACCAGCAGGTCCGTCAGGGAATAGTGCTCCAGGCCCTCCAGCGTCAGCTCGACGTCCACAGCCTGGTCGCTCAGGTTGTGCGCGACCACGACGGTGGCGCCGTCGGCGTCGCACCGATGGGCGAAGATCGCGCCGTGCCCGGTGTCCAGGATCGTGCAGTCCCCCCATGCCAGCTCAGGACACTCCCGGTAGCGCTCGATCAGCAGCTGGAACCAGCGCAACAACGAGTTCGTGTCCCGCTTCTGGTCGGCCACGTTGACCCGGTCAGGGGCGAAGGCGCCCTCGGGGATCTCGCGTACCGGCTCGGCCTGGCTGAACCCGCCGTCCGCCGACCACTGCATCGGCACGCGGACGGCCATCCGGCCTTCCTCTTCGAGGTTCTCCCCCATGCCGATCTCCTCACCGTAGAAGATCACCGGCGTGCCCGGCAGCGAGAACATCAGGCTGTACGCCATCTTGATCCGCCGCAGATCGCCGCCGAGCATCGTGGGCAGGCGCCGGCGCAGCCCCCGGCCGAAGATCTGCATGTCCTTGCTCGGCCCGAACGCCTGGAAGACCTCCTCGCGCTCCTCATCGGTGAGCTTGTCGAGGGTGAGCTCGTCATGGTTGCGCAGGAACACGGCCCACTGGCAGTCCTTCGGCGGCTTGGGGCGCTCGCGGAGGGCCTCGTTGAGCGGGGTGGCGTCGTTGCGGGCCAGCGACAACCAGGTGCGCTGCATCCCGATGAAGTCGAAGCACATGGTGACCTGGTCACCGAGACCTTCACCGAAATACTTGACCAGGTCGGGATAGGGGACGTTGACCTCGCCCAGCAGGATCGATCCGCCCATGCGCCGCGTCATGAAGGCGCGCAGGTCCGCCAGGAACTCGTGTGGGTCCGCGAGCGGCGGGTCGATGTTCTCGATGAGGAACGGCACCGCGTCCACCCGGAACCCCGACAGCCCGAGCTCCATCCAGAAGCCCAGGATGCGCGCGATCTCATCCCTGACCTGGGGGTTGCCGACGTTCAGATCCGGCTGGTGCCGGTAGAAGCTGTGCAGGTAGTACTGCTTCGTCTTCTTGTCCAGCTCCCAGACGCTGTCCTCCTTGTCGGGGAAGACGACCTGCGAGGGGTCGTCCGGTTCGGGGGTGTCGGACCAGACGTACCAGTCGCGCAGCGGCGAATCCTTGCTCGACCGCGATTCCTTGAACCAGGGGTGCTGGTCAGAGGTGTGGTTGACGACCAGATCGGCGATCACGCGCAGGCCCCGGTCATGCGCCGTGCGCATGAACTCCACGAAGTCGCCCAGCGTGCCCAGTCGAGGATCAATGCTGTAGAAGTCGGTTATGTCGTATCCGTCGTCCCGGTTCGGCGTGGGGAAGAACGGCATCAGCCACAGACAGGTCACGCCGAGCCCGGCGAGATAGTCGATCTGCTGCGTCAGCCCGCGGAAGTCGCCCACGCCGTCGCCGTTGCCATCTTTGAAGGTTTCCACGTCGAGGCAGTAGACGACCGCATTCTTGTACCAGACGTCGGAGGTGTACGTCAGTCGCATACGCCCCCGCTACCCCTATCCGGCCCTCTCAGACCCCGGCCACCGGGGTGGTCATGCGGCTTACGGAAACTCCCTTGCCCATTCCGCTGAGTAGTCGTACGGTTACGGCGAATCGGTGAGCGGGCAGGAGGCCACGTGGGCAAACACGAGGGTGAAAAGCAGAGCGACAAGCCCTTCAAGCCCGAAGAGCAGGGCCCGGACAAGGCCCAAGGCGGGAACGGCCGGCACAGCAGCGGCGACAGGAACAGCGACGGCAAAGGCAAGAAGTGACCGATGTCGCCGGGCGGACGGAGGCGCTGATCAGCGAGGTCAGCGCCCTCGTGCCGGACGCGGCCCGGGTCTGGGACACCATCCGGGCCGTGCCACGCCACCCCTACATCCCCCGCGTGGGCCAGGCATGGGGTCCTCTCGGCGGCATCCGGGTCATCGACCGCGGCCGCGATCCCGGCGACTGGTGGACCGCCGTCTACTCCGACACCAGCATCGTCACCCAGCTCGACGACGGCGCCACCGACCTCGCCACGGGCGCCGGTGACTGCACGTCCTCGGCCTCGGCGCCCAGCACGGTCGTCCACCTCCTCAAGCTCCTCGACCCCGAGCCCGGTCACCGCGTGCTCGAGATCGGCACCGGCACCGGCTGGACGGCGGCGCTGCTCTCCCACCTGGTCGGCGCGGCCAACGTGACCTCGATCGAGGTGGACAAGACCGTCGCGGACCAGGCCGCCGGAAACCTCGCCGCCGACGGCGTCCACCCCCACCTCATCGTGGGCGACGGCGCGGACGGGTGCCCGTCGCGAGCTCCGTTCGATCGGGTGCACGTCACCTGCGGTATCCAGGCCGTGCCGTACGCGTGGATCGAGCAGTGCAGGCCCGGTGCCGTGATCGTGCTGCCGTACCGGCCGGGGTTCGGCACCGGCCACGCGCTGCGGCTCATCGTCGCGCCGGACGGCAGGGCGCACGGCCGCTTCCCCGGCTACGCCGACTACATGATGATGCGCTCCCAGCGCAGAGCCCCCGGCCAACCCGCGCGCACCCCCGAGGACAAACACCACCTGACCACGAGCGTCGACCCGCGCACCATCGCCTACGCCCCCGCCGGCGCGGACCTCGCCATCGCCGCCCTGACCGGCCTGGCCGCCCACGGCAGCGCCGAGCCCGACGAGGACGGCGAGCTGTACCGGTTGTGGCTGTCCGACCCGGCCGATTCCTACTCGTGGGCCGTGGTGGATTGGCGGCCGGGCGAGCAGGAGTACGAGGTGTACCAGGTGGGCGACCGGCCGCTGTGGGACGAGGTCACCGACGCCTACTTCCGCTGGGTGTCCTGGGGCGAGCCCGGCCGCGATCGTTTCGGCATGACCGTCACCCCCGACGGCCGGCACATCTGGCTGGACAGCCCTACGACCGGGAGCGTCTCAGCAAGTGTGAGGTGAGCCTTTCCGCGCAACAGATGGGTCCGGGTGTCGTGATCGGCCGGCGTCGCCCGGACTCTCGGTCAGCTGGGTCTGCCGGCGAGGAAGTTCTCGATGCGCCGGGCGAGAGCGGCGGGCGCTTCGAGCATGGGCAGGTGTCCGCTGTCGAGGGATTCATGCCAGCTCGTGTCGAGGTTGCGCGCGAATCGTTGTTGCAGTCCGATGGGGAGCTCAGCGTCTTGGCTGGTGGAGAGGTAGCCTCGACGTTCGGGAAAACCGCCGCCCTGCGGCGTGTCCAGGTAGAGACGCAAAGACTCGGGGTTGAACTCCGCCACGATGCGGTCGGCCGTCTCCGTATCGACCCGGCCGGCCACGCCTCGCCGGATGGCGCCATCCGGGGGCCGGGTGCCGGCCAGTCGCATCGCCAGGCTCAGCACGAGCCGGTTCGGCAACGGCATCGACGCGACAAAGCTGCGACCCGGCTTCGGCACGACTGCCGTGACCGCCAGGAACGCGCTCACCCGGTCAGGTGCGAGGGTGACTACTTCCGCTGCGACGGTCCCGCCACTGGAGTGCGCGACGACCGCGAACCGCTCCCACGGTGCCGACTTCAGTGCCGCGGCGGCGTACTCCGCGAGCGAAGCGCGATCATGACGCGGTCGCTCGGCGACCACCGTCTCGTGCGATGCGGCCAGTTCGGCGCGCACCTGGTCCCAGATCCAGACGGGAAGACCGGCACCGCTCAACAACAGGATCGGTTCTTTCAACTGTGTCATGCTGCCACTCTGGACGCTCTGCATGTCACCGTTATGGCACCATTCACGCATGAACCGCACCGACCGGCTCTACGCGATCCGCGAAGAGCTCCGCCGTGCCGGTCCCCGAGGCCGTACTGCCGAACAGCTCGCCACCACATTCGAGATCAGCGTCCGCACCGTCAAACGCGACATCTCCGCCCTGCAACAGGGCGGGTTCCCGGTCTGGGCGCGTACGGGCCGGATCGGCGGATACGTCGTCGATCGCGCCGCCACCCTGCCACCGGTGAACTTCACCGCCGCCGAAGCCTCCGCGCTCGCTGCGGCGATCGTGGCACACCGTGGACAACCATTCGACAGGCAGGCCCGAGCTGCCCTGGCGAAGGTGCTGGCGGTGATGGACCCGCAGGCGCGGCAGCACGCGGACGCCTTGACCGAGCGGATCTGGATCGACCACAGCACCGCCGACGCAGCTGACCCGCGCCGACGCAACGCGATCGAACTTGCCCTTCAGGAGCGCAGGGTCCTCTCGCTGCACTATCGCGATCGTCACGGTGCGCCGACAACGCGCCGGGTTGACCCCCAGCTGCTCGCGTTCACGGCGGGGCACTGGTTCCTCGTGGCGCGCTGCCACCGGCGCGAGGCCATCCGGTGGTTCCGCCTCGATCGCATCGAACGCGCGCGTCTCACTGCCCAGCCGGCCATCGACGTACCCGTCGAAGAGCTCGGAACACCTCCCCCGACGGCGGCCTCCGTCCAGAAACGACTTGCGACGTGATCCCGGCGAGTCGCTGCCACTGAGGCCATTTCCCGCCAACGGTCTGACTGGGCAGCGGATCTAGCTGGACAGCCCTTCGACCCGGGAGCATCTCAGCACGTGCGAGCCGAGTCAGTCGAAAAGCTGCTCCGCACTGGTCACATGCAGCGACTTGGTGAGCCAGCTCCGAAGCAGCGGGATGTCCACGCAGGACATGACACGCTCACGAACCGGCTCAGAGATGACGATGCCGCGCTCCTGCAGAACTTGCAGAACGGCATTAGCCTCACCGATCGCTTCACCCCTCGCCTCACCGATCGCTTCGCCTTCGGTCCGGAGCATCTGCGCGAATTCCGACTTGTACCGGTAGTTCTGCATGAGGATCAGCCATCTCCATATCTGCCGGGCTTCAGTGTCCCCGAGGCCTATTTCCGTTTGTTCGGCGAGGTAACCGGCGGTGCCGGTGTCGATGGTGTTCAGCGCATCGGCCAAGGTGCGATTCGTCGCACCGAGCAGCCATGACCAGGAGCAGTCGGAGCGAGCCACCTGCGCAGGTGGCTGCGTCCACAGAGCGTAGAGGTGATCGCTCCTGACGATGTCCCAATCCTCGATGCTGCGCTGGGCTTTCGCCCGAGTTCGCCGCTTTTACGGTGTTGTATGACGGCTTTCTAGAAAGGTCCTGTGACTACGTGGACCAGAAGGCCCGTGGCTTCGTAGGAGCTTGACCGCGCCGGCTCCACTCCTCAGCTCAGTGAAACTCTAGGCCGTCAAAAATATCTTTTCACGGGCTCATCCACATTGCAGAAACAGCGATCCGAATCAAATGGAAAACATTCTGTTACGCTCCCCGTCGCGCCAGGAGATCATTGTTCGGCGGCACCTTCCGCTTCTTCTGGCTTATCCAATGGCGATTCGGCGGCTGAAGGGTCGTGGTGAGGGTGGGTATTCGGTGGGGGGCAGGGTCCGCGGCGCGGGCCGGCCGGCGGTCGGGCACCGCGTTGTGCCTGATGATCGCGCTCGTGATCGGGCTTGTGGGAGCGGGCGTAGGCACGGTGAGCGCCGCCGCCGTGCGGGGGGCCCGCGCTCCCGGGTCCGAGGTGTTGACCTGGGGGCGCAACCAGTTCGGCCAACTGGGAAATGACTCTACGGAGCACAGCAGCGTGCCGGTGACGGCGTTGCTTCCCGCAGGAACCGCGATCACGCAGGTCAGCGGAGGCTATGGGTTCAGCATGGCACTGACCTCGGGCGGGCAAGTGTGGGCCTGGGGCGAGAATCCCAACGGTCAACTCGGGGACGGCACCACGAACAGCAGCCCCGTACCGGTGCAGGTGGCTTTGCCCGCGGGCAGCACCGTCACCGCCATCGCCGTCGGTGACGACCACACCCTGGCCCTGACCTCCACAGGAGAGCTGCTGGCCTGGGGGTACAACGACTTCGGTCAGGTCGGCGACGGAACCACCACCGACAGGGACGCTCCGGTCGAGGTGGACCTCCCGAACGGCACCACGATTGAGGCGATCGGCGCCGGCGCCGGCCACAGCCTGGCGGTGACCTCGGACGGGCGGGTGCTGAGCTGGGGATACAACAACACCGGCCAGCTGGGGATCGGCAACAATGACGACAGCGCGGTGCCCGTGGAGGTGCCCCTTCCCGACGATGTCACGGTGACCGCGGTGGACGGTGGCTCGGCCCACAGCCTGGCGCTCACCTCAACCGGTCAGATGTGGTCATGGGGCTGGAACAACTATGGCCAGTTGGGTAACAACAGCACCGCTCAGAGCAACGTTCCGGTACGGGTGCAGTTGCCGGATGGGACGACCGTCGCCGCCATCTCGGGAGGCCACGGCTGGTTCAGCCTGGCAGTGGAGTCCAGCGGGCGACTGCTCGCCTGGGGAGACAACTCCTACGGTCAACTGGGCAACGGCACCACCACCCGGAGCACCGTTCCGATCCAGGCCGAGCTGCCTGCCGGCACCGCCATCACGGCGATCGCGGCCGGTGATGACCACGTTGTGGCGCTGACGTCCGCAGGACGCGTACTGACCTGGGGATACAACCGCTACGGCCAGCTCGGCGACGGGACCGTCATCAACAGCAGCCTGCCCGTCGAGGTGGACCTGCCTGCCGACGTCACGGTCCAGGTCATCGGCTCCGGTTCGTACCACGGCATGGCCGTCGTGCCCTTGGCACTCGAGGAGACCACCACCACGCTGTCGGCCGCACCGGAAGAACAGGTTTACGGCGAGCCGGTGACACTGACAGCAGAGGTGCTATGTCCGGCCGAAACCGCAACCGGCACCGTTGTCTTCAGCACGAACGGCACCGAACTGGGCACCGCCACCCTTGAGGACGGCCGCGCCACGCTCGTCGTCACCTTTCTCGCCGTCGGCCAGCACTCCATCACCGCCGACTACGAAGGCGACGACGCATGCCCCCCGTCCGCCTCGCAGCCGGTAACGGTGACCATAACGTCGGCGCCCGCGATCGGCGAGACCAAGACCAAGCTCAAGGCCATACCGGCTAAGCAGGTCAAAGGCGGCTGGATCAAGCTGGCAGCGGACGTGAAATGTACGGAAGGCACCGCAACCGGCACCGTCGCCTTCTTCACCCGCACCCGCAGGATCGGCACCGCCACCCTTGAGGACGGCCGCGCCAAACTCACCGTCCGTGTGAACACCGTCGGCCGGCACACCTTCAGCGCCCGCTACCGGGGAAGCGCCTTCTGCGAGCCGTCCACCTCAGCCCCCGTAACCGTCGTCGTACGACACCACCACGACGGCCACCACGGCCACCACGGCCACCACGGCCACAACAGCCACCACGATCACAACGGTCACCACCACATGCCCATGGCCGACTGATCCAGGTCCAGGTCCAGTCCAGGTCCAGGTCCAGGTCACGCTGGTCCTGATCGCCATACCCCGCCGATGTCAGCAGGGTGCAGGTCGCGGCGGCCGGTGCGGCAGGCTGTTCGAAGCAGTCTGCCGCCCGGGCCGTAGTGTTCACACTCTCAAGTACACGGTCTGGCGGACCTCGACATGGCCGGAGATCGGGACCCGAGCCCGACGCTGAAGAACTCACGGATCCTCACAAGCTCCGCCGAGTGTCACGGCTCCAGTAGGGTTCCCCAGCCACGCTCGGCCGCACGTCGCACGACCGCGCTCGCCACCGCAGCGTCCTGTACGCCCACTCCGGTGAGGTCGGCGATGGTGATCTGGTCGTCGTCGGTGCGGCCCGGGTGGGTGCCCGCCACCAGCGCGCCGAGTGAGATCACCGAGTCACGCCGGACCACGCCGGCCTCCAGCGCATGGTGCAGCTCGCCCTGGGTGGCGGCCTGCGCGATGTCGTCGGCCACCAGCACGTCCGCGCGGGCCAGCAGGCCGGCGGCCAGCTCCTGTTTGGCCGGCAGGTCGGAGCCCATCGCCGTGATGTGGGTGCCCGGCGCGATCCAGGCGGCCTGGAGCACCGGCTCGCGCGCCGCCGTGGCGGTGATCACCAGTGTCGCGTCGCGGACCGCGGACTCGGCCGAGTCGGCGACGTCGACGGTGACGCCGCACTCCGCGCTCAGGGAGGCCGCGCGCTCGGCCGCCCGGCCGCTGTCCCGGCCCCACAACACGACGTGTTCGACCGGCCGTACGCGCAGGACCGCCTCAAGCTGGAACTGTGTCTGCTGGCCGGTGCCGAGGATCGCGACCCGGGCAGGGCCGGGCCGGGCGAGGAGCTCCGCCGCGAGCCCGCCCGCGGCGCCCGTGCGCAGTTCGGTCAGCCATCCGTTGTCGAGGATCAGGGTGTCCGGCAGGCCGGTCCGTGCGCTGAGCACCAGGGACAGACCGCCGACCACGGGCAGGCCGAGCTTCGGGTTGTCGGCGAACCCGGTCGCCGCCTTCACCGTCCACAAGTCGTGTCCCGGCCCGAGCCAGGCGCCCTTGACGTGCACCTCACCGCGCGTGTCGAGGAAGTCGAAGTGCATGACGTCGGGCAGCACCGCACGTTCCTCGGCCAGGGCGAGGAACGCGCCGCGCACCGCCTCCCGCGCGCCGTCGGCGTCCAGCAGCGCGCGTACGTCGTTCTCCCGCAACACGCGAATCGTGCCCGGCTTGCCACCGCTCACCGCGCCAACGCCTGTCGTGTCACCACTCACCGTGTCACCACTCACCGTGCCACCACTCACCGTGCCACCACTCACCGTGCCACCGCCCTCCGTGCCACCATCCGCCGCGTTACCGCTCACCGTGTCGTCGTTCACTAGGCCGCCGTTCACTGGGCCTCCCTGCCGATGACGCTGCCGATCAGCTCTGCGGCGCCGCGCAGGTGTGCCCGCAGGGCGGCCTGTGCGGCAGGCGCTCCGCCGGTCCTGAAGACGTCGAGCAGCTCGCGATGCTGGACGACCTGTTTCTCCACCGCGTCGTAGGCACGATCAGTGACGGCGAAGAGCATGCGCAGCTCGCTCAGCGCGCGGCGTTGCGTCTCGATCAGCCGCTGGCTCTCGGTCCCCGCCGAGAGCGCCAGGTGGAGAGCTATGTCGGCGTCGGCCACCGCGGCGGCCGAGCCGCGCTCGGCCGCGCTCGCCATGCGCTCGAACGCCTCCTCCAGCGGCTCCAGCGCCTCGGCGCCGCCGTCGAGCAGGCGGGCGAGACCGGCGCTCTCGATCACCTCACGGGCGGAGTAGATGTCGTCGAGGTCCGCGGCCGTGAGCCTGCGCACCTCGATCCCGCGGTTGACGTGGTGGGTCAGCAGACCTTCGCGGACGAGCATGGTCAGTGCCTCGCGGACCGTCGTACGGGCGACGCCGGCGCGCTCGGCGAGCTCGTTGTCGCGCAGGGACTGGCCCGGCGTGAAGGCTCCCGCCAGGAGTTCCTCGCGCAGCGCGGCGGCGACCCGCTCGGCCGTCGTCCTGCGCTCGACACCCAGCCTGCGCTGCGTGCCCTCGCTCATGCCACGGCTCCCAGCGCCTCGGCCACGCGTACGGCGAGCAGTTCGTCGTCCGCCGGGTCGACGGTCTCCAGGCACAACACGAGCTGACGCCCCTCCGGGACGGCGCGGATGCTGGGCGTGCCGGCGGCGAGGTGGCCGGCGAGCGCGCCGGCGTCGCCGGCGGGATCGATCAGGGTGAGCACCAGGGAGTTCACGGGAGAGTCCACGATCCGTTCGTCGAGGGTGAAGCAGGCCGGCGCGACGCGCGCGACGTCGGTCGCGGCACCGCTCACCCGCTCCGCCAGGTGCTCGGCCCGCGTGCGGTAGCCCTCCCAGCGGGCGTCGTGGTCCATGGCCACCCACTCCTGGAGCGCGACGGTCGTCGCGACGACGGTCGCCCGGTCGAGCTTGAAGACCCGGCCGAACGTGAGCCAGCGCCCGGACTCGTAACCGGTGAAGTCGATCGCGCGCACCGCGGCCATCAGGTCGGCGTCACCGCACACGAAGCCACCGGCGTTCGGACCCCAGAAGTACTTGGCGCTGAAGCAGGTGAGGTCGGCGCCGACGGCAGTGTACTGCTTGAGCAGATCGACGGGGTAGCTCATGTAGGCCGCGTCGACGATCACCGGCACGCTCCGGTCGTGGGCGATCCGCACGACCTCGTCGAGCGGCAGCGTCCCGTTCGCGGCGTCCAGGTGGACCGGCAGCAGGATCGCCGCGGTGCGCGGCCCGATCGCCGCCGCCAGCTCGTCAGCCGTGGTGCCGTCCGGACCGCCCACCTCGACCAGACGCGCGCCCGCCAGCGTCGCGCACCGGGCGTACTTGTAGCGATGCCCGTGCTGCAGGAGCACCTCATCGGGGGCGTCGTCGGTGTGCGGGAGCGTCTCCATCCGCTTGCCGTCCATCCGGGCGATGCAGGCCGCGACGGAGAGCGCGATGGCCGCCGAGGCTCCTGGGACCACCCGTGCCGCCGGCGCGTCGACCAGCTCGGCGATCAGCTCGCCCGACCGGTCGAGCAGGTCGGGCAGCGACGCGAACGCGGCGTTGGCCGCCGTCGCCGCGGCCCACACGGTGGGCGACAGGACGGAGCCGCCGAGGTCGGTGTAGATGCCGCAGGCGTTGATGAGGGGCGGGACGCCGAGGGGCGCGACCGCTGAGAAGGGAGCAGCGTCGGGGAGCGTCACAAGGACTTCCTTCAGGTCTTGGATTGTCCGATCAGCGGATTTGCCGATTGACGGATTGTCGGAAAGTTTGCCATTCTGGCGACGCTGTTTCAACCGAGCCCGCAGCACGGCACCACCCGAGGAGCTCTCGTGTCCGACTTCCCCCGCCTCCGGCCTGCTCTGACGGGACTCACCACCGTCGCGCTGCTGGCTCTCAGCGCCGCCTGCGGCGGCTCCGCCGACCCGGCGCCGGCCACCGCGAACAAGCCCGCCGCCGGCAGGACGGTCGCCGGCCTCCAGATCGCCGCCGATCCGGCGCTGCACGCCAAGCTGCCCGAGTCCGTACGTTCGTCCGGCAAGGTGCGGGCCGGCACCGACCCGACGATCCCGCCGTGGGAGATGCGCGACGAGGACGCCACGACGATCATCGGCATGGACGTCGACCTCGGTCAGGCGATCGGCGCCAAGCTCGGCGTCGACTTCGTCTTCACCGCGCAGCAGTTCGACGGCCTCATCCCGGCCATGCAGGCCGGCAAGCTCGACGTGGCGATCTCGAACATGGCCGACACCGCCGAGCGCCAGGCCGTCGTCGACTTCGTCGACTACGCCTCCGACGGAGCGTCGCTGATGGTCCCCAAGGCAGCCGCCGGCACCATCAAGGGGCTGACCGACGTGTGCGGCAAGAAGGTCGCGCTGACCGCCGGCTCCACGTACGAGAAGTTCGTCAGAACAGAGGTCAAGGCCCGCTGCACGGCGGCGGGACAGCCGGAGGCGACCCCGCTCGTCTTCCCCAACGACGCCGCCACCCAGCTCGCGGTCAAGAGCGGCAAGGCCGAGGCGACGCTCACCGACGGCCCGAGCGCCGCCTACATCGCGCGTACGGTCGACGGCGGCAACGCGTTCGCCGTCGTCCTGGACCCGGCCGCGCCGACCGGCTACCATCCGGTCCCGATCGGCATCGCCATGACGAAGACCAAGCCCGAGCTGCGCGACGCCGTCAAGGAGGCGCTCCAGGCGCTGATCACCGATGGCACATACCGCCGCATCATGGACAAGTACGGCCTGGCGGACTACGGCGTCAAAAGCGCGACCGTGAACGCGGGAGCCGCGGCATGAGCGACGGCCCCCTCGACGGCCCACTCGACGGCGCACTCGACGGCGCGGTTCCGATCCGGGCGGTCCCGGTGCGCCATCCGGGCCGGTGGACCGCGGCCGCCGTGCTGCTCGTGCTGCTGGCGGCCATGCTCGCCTCGCTGGCCGGCAACCCGCGCGTGGAGTGGGGAACGGTGGGCGACTACCTGTTCCGCGGGCTGACGCTGCGCGGCGTGCTGGTGACGCTGGAGCTGACCGCGCTCGCGATGGTCGTCGGGATCGTCGGCGGCGTGCTGCTCGCGGTGATGCGGTTGTCGGGCAACCCGGTGCTGAAGGCGGTCTCCTGGGTGTACGTGTGGTTCTTCCGTGGCACCCCGCAGCTCGTGCAGATCATCTTCTGGGGCTTCCTCGGCGCGCTGTACCCGCGGCTCTCCCTCGGCATCCCGTTCACGGACGTGGTCTTCTGGTCGGCGGAGACGAGCAGCGTCGTCGGCGCGTTCACCGCCGCGCTGCTCGGCCTCTCGCTCAACGAGGCCGCCTACGCCGCCGAGATCGTCCGGGGCGGCATCGTCTCCGTGGACCACGGCCAGCGCGAGGCCGCTCAGTCGCTCGGGCTGGGCTCCATCCAGACCATGCGTGTGATCATCCTGCCCCAGGCCATGCGCGTCATCATCCCGCCGATGGGCAACGAGGTGATCACCATGCTCAAGACCACGGCCCTGGTCTCGGTCATCGCCGGCCAGGACCTGCTGACCAACCTGCAGAACGTCTACGCCCAGAACTTCAAGGTCATCCCGCTGCTGATCGTCGCGAGCATCTGGTACCTGGCGCTGACCACGGTGCTCAGCCTCGGGCAGACGCTGCTCGAACGCCGCTTCGGCCGGGGGGTGGCGGTCCGATGAGCACGCCCCTCGTGCGCGCGCAGGGCGTGCACAAGAGCTTCGGGCACACCCAGGTGCTCTGCGGCGTCGATCCGGAGGTCGCCCCTGGCCAGGTCACCTGCCTGCTCGGTCCGAGCGGCTCGGGCAAGTCCACGCTGCTGCGCTGCGTCAACCGGCTGGAGGCCATCGACGCGGGCCGCCTGGAGGTGGACGGCGAGCTGGTCGGCTACCGGCAGGTCGGCGACCGGTTGCACGCCATGCGCGAGCGCGAGGTCGCCCGGCAGCGCCGCAAGGTCGGCATGGTGTTCCAGCGTTTCAACCTGTTCCCGCACATGACCGCACTGGAGAACGTCATGACCGCCCCGGTCCTCGTCCAGCGGCAACCACGCGATCAGGCGCGCGAGCGCGCCGCCGAGTTGCTCGGCCGCGTGGGGCTGGCCGACAAGATGTCGTCCTATCCCGCCCAGCTCTCCGGCGGCCAGCAGCAGCGGGTCGCGATCGCCCGCGCGCTGGCGCTGCGGCCCAAGCTGATGCTCTTCGACGAGCCGACCTCGGCGCTGGATCCCGAGCTGGTCGGCGAGGTGCTGGAGGTCATGCGTACGCTGGCGGCCGACGGCATGACGATGATCGTCGTCACCCACGAGATGGGCTTCGCCCGCGAAGTCGCCGACGAGGTGCTCTTCCTCGACGGCGGGCGGGTGCTGGAGGCCGGACCGCCGGAGGCCGTCCTGGGCGCCCCGAGCCACGAGCGTACCCGCGCGTTCCTGTCGAGGATGTTGTGAGCGCGGCGGCCTTCGGTCCCGACCCGGTCGGGCTGACCCAGGCGCTGATCAGGATCGACACCCGCAACCCGCCCGGCGAGGAGCACCGCGCCGTACCGCTGTTGCAGCGGCGTCTCACCGAGCTCGGCGCCACCTGCCGCACCTTCGAGCCGCACCCGGGGCGCAGCTCGCTGATCGCCGAGGTCGGCGATCCGGGCGCGCCGGTTCTCGCGCTCTGCGGCCATCTGGACACCGTCGGCTTCGATCACGACGACTGGCGGCAGGACCCGCTCGGGGGCGTGATCACCGGCGACCGGCTGTACGGGCGCGGCTCGACCGACATGAAGGGCGGCATCGCGGCCCTGGTGGAGGCCCTCGCGGCGGTACGGTCACGCGGCACCCGCCCGGCCTGGCTGCTGCGTTTCCTGCTGCTGGCCGACGAGGAGGACGGCTCCGGCGTCGGCGCCGCGCTGCTGCCCGCCGACGTCCTCACCGCCGACCTCGGCATCGTGACCGAGCCCACGGCGCTGCGCGCGACGACCTCCGAGCGCGGCGCCGCGTGGTTGCGCTTCGACGTCCGCGGCGTCAGCGCCCACGCGAGCCAGCCCGAGTCAGGACGCTCCGCGATCTCGGCCGCCGCCGAGCTGGTGACCCGGCTGGACACGGCGCGGGCGGCGAACGTCGGGCGCATCGAGGGCGGCACCGAGCCCAACATCATCGCCGAGTCCTGCCGGCTGCGCGTCGATCGCCGGCTGCGCGTGGGAGAGTCCCGCGACGACGTGCTGGAGTGGGCGTACGGTCACGCCGACGCCGTCTCCCTCGCCCGTGACGTCGCCATCGAGGTCGCGCTGGAGGATCTCTGCCTGGCCTCGGCCTCCGACCCCGCCGAGCCCCGGGTCACCGCGGCCATCGCGGCACTCGACCCTGACGGCGACGGGCCCAGGCAGTTCGGCGCCACCACCGACGCGCGCTTCCTGCGGGCCGCCGGGACGCCGACCATCGTGTGGGGCCCGGGAGACCTGCGCCGCGCGCACACCGTCGACGAGTGGGTGTCGGTCGCCGAGCTGGAGACGGCGACCGCCCGGCTCACCGAGCTCTACCTGGGCAGCCGTTAGAGCAGGGTGCCGCCGGTGACCTCGAACGTGGTGAGGGCGGCGTCGATCCTCGCCAGGGTGTCCGGGTGCAGGGTGAGGCCGGCGGCCAGGAGGTTCTCCTCGATGTGCGCCGGGGTGCGGCTGCCCGGGATCGTCACCACGTGCTCGTCCTGGTGCAGCAGCCAGGACAGGGCGAGCTGGGCCGGGGAGATGGACAGGTGGGTGGCGAGCGCTCTGATCGGGGCGTACCGGTCGTTGTTGGCGGCCAGGTTGCCGGCCGAGAAGCGAGGGGCGTTGTGGCGGAAGTCGCCCGCCCCGAGCGACTGCACCGTGCCGGTGAGGAAGCCCGTGCCCAGCGGGCTCCAGGCGACGATGCCGACGCCGAGCTCCCGTGCCGTCGCCAGCAGGTCGGCGTCCACCGGCCGCCACATCGACCACTCGTTCTGCACGGCCGTCACCGGGTGGACGGCGTGCGCGGCGCGTAGCTGGGCGGCCGTCACGTTGGACAGGCCGACGTGCCTGATCAGGCCGTCGCGCACCAGACCGGCCATCGCGCCGACCGTGTCCTCGATCGGCACGCCCGGGTCCGGGTAGTGGGCGTAGTACAGGTCGATCACGTCGGTGTCCAGGTTGCGCAGGCTGCGTTCGGCGTAGCGGCGCACGAGGGCGGGGTCGGCGTTCACGCGGAGCTCGCCGAACGCGTAGCCGACCGGATGCGGCCTGCTCGGCTCACCCTGCGGGATCGCCAGGCCGAACTTGGTCGCCACCACCACCTCGTCCCGCCGGCCCTTGATCGCGCGGCCCACCAGGCGTTCGTTGTGGCCGTCCACCCCGTAGGCGTCGCTCGTGTCCACATGGGCCGCGCCCGAGTCCAGCGCCGTCTTGAGCGCCGCCTCGGCCCGGGTGTCGTCGATGTCCCCGTAGACGCCCGGCGACAACACCATCGCGCCGAACCCGATGGCGGGGACCTGCAGGTTTCCCAGTGAGCGTGTCTTCATGCCCTCGATCCTGCTGCGCGGGCGGGGGCGGCGTCCAAGACCTGTTGTGATAACCAGTGGTTATGGATGTGCATCTGCGGGAGTTGCGGTATTTCCTGGCGGTGGCCGAGGAGCTGAACGTGACGCGGGCCGCCGAGCGGCTGTTCGTCTCGCAGCCGGCTCTGTCCAAGCAGCTCAGGGTGCTGGAGCGGCAGCTCGGGTTCCGGTTGTTCGAGCGGGTGCACAGCGGGGTGGTGCTCACCCGGCAGGGCGAGGCGTTGCTGCCGATCGCCCGTGACCTGCTCGAACGGTGGAACGCCGGACTGCGGAGCGTGCGGGCGGCGGCGCCGGCCGGGACGCTGGTGATCGGGATGCAGACGGCCGTGGGCAGGGGGTTGCAGCAGGAGGCGTTGCGCCGCTTCCGTACGGCGATGCCGGGGTGGGAGGTGTCGCTGCGGCTGGTCGGCTGGGACGATCCCAGCGGCGGACTGGCCGACGGGTCCTCCGACGTGGCGTTCATCTGGTTGCCGGTGCCGCCGGGGTTGCGGACCTACGTGCTGGCCACCGAGAGCAGGGGTGTGGCCATGCCGTCGGGGCATCCGCTGGCCGCGCTGTCGCAGGTCCCGTTCGCGGCGCTGCGCGACGAGCCGTTCATCGCGCTGCCCGCGGCGGCGGGCCCGCTGCGGGACTTCTGGCTCGCGCTCGACGCGCGCGACGACGAGCCCGTCGTCGGGGTCACCGCGAACACGCCGGAGGAGGTGTTCGAGGCCGTGACCAGCGGACTCGGTGTGGTGCTCGTCGCCGAGGGGAACGCCGCGCTGTACAACCGGCCGGGCCTGACCTACCGGCCGGTAATCGGATTGCCTCCGGGGGAGTTGGCGATCGCTTGGCGGGAAGGGGGTGAAAGTCCACAAGTCACGGCATTCATCGACGCACTACGACAAGTCACTACTAAGGTCTGACGCGATATCAGATCTCGCAGAAGGGCGACACATGAGCGACCACGCGATCACCTTCAACCTGATCGACGCCGACAAGGACGGCCGGATCTCGGCCGTGGAGCTCGTACGGCTGATGGAGGTGCTCGGCCAGCCCGTGACCCTGGAGGCCGCGCAGGCAGGTGTGCAGAAGCTCGACAAGGACGGCGACGGTCTGATCGACATCGACGAGTTCGCCGCCTTCGTGGGGAAGTGAGCGTTCCGCCGGACAGATTTGTTCATCCGGATTTGACATGAAACAAGCATTTGCTACACAACTTCTGTCGCCTGGTTCACAATGGCGGCAGGAGGGACGATGGCCATCAAGAGTGACAGCAGCGAAAGCCGAACACCCGCGGACATCGTGAAAACGCTCAGGGCGGGCATCGGCCGAGTCTCGGAAGAGGTGATCGAGGAGATCCAGGCCAGGATCCCCGAGTACGCCCGCCCGTCGGACGAGTTGTACATCAAGGTCGTCAGGATGGCGGTCGAGCAGGCGATCGAGGGCTTCCTCGACCGCGTCGAGAACCCGGCCGCCACCTGGGACCCCGAGCCGTTCCGCATGATCGGCAAGGGGGAGGCGGCCGAGGGCCGCAACCTGGAGCCCCTCCAGACGGCGATGCGGCTCGGCGCCCGGGTCGGCTGGCGGCGCCTGACGGAGATCGCCGACCCGCTCGGCCTGTCCCCACAGTCCCTGTACGACCTGGGCGAGACCATCTTCGTCTACCTCGACCAGCTCGCCGACGCGGCGGCCGAGGGCTTCGAGGAGGCCAGGGCGCACGCCGCCGGAGAGATCGAACGCCGTCGCGGCCGCCTCCTCGACCTCCTCCTCAGCCGCCCGCCCGCCGGCGCGGAGGCCATCGCCGACCTGGCCAAGGCGGCCGGCTGGCGGTTGCCCAGGAACGTCGCCTGCGTGGCGCTCGACGACCGCCCCAGCACCCCCGCGCTGCCCCCCGACGTGCTCATGGGGCTGGAACGGCCCGCGCCGTGCCTGCTGGTGCCCGATCCGCGCGGGCCCGGCCAGGCCCAGATGCTGGACCACGCGCTGCGCGGCCACCGGGCCGCCATCGGGCCCGCCGTGCCGCTGTCCGCCGCCGCGGCGTCCCTGCGCTGGGCGAGCGAGGCGCTGGAGTTGTCGCGGCGCGGTGTGTTGCCGCGCGGGCTGCTGCGGTGCGAGGAGCACATGGCGACGCTGGTGGTGTTCAAGGACGAGGAGCTGGTCAGCACGCTGGCGGAGGCGCGCCTGGCGCCGCTCTCCCATCTGCGGCCGACGCAGCAGGACCGGCTGGCGGAGACGCTGCTGGCGTGGTTGCGGCATGGGCGGGGCGCGGGCGAGGTGGCCGCCCGGCTGCACGTGCATCCGCAGACCGTGCGTTACCGGCTGCGGCAGCTGGAGGAGCTGTACGGCGACCAGCTCGCCGATCCGGACATCCGGTTCGAGCTGGAGATCGCGCTCCGCGCCCGTCAGGCAGCACTCACCGACCGCTGACCGCTTCCCTCACCCCGCGCCCTCACCCCGCTGACCTCACCCCGCGCGGAACAGTCGCAGGCGGTCCTCGCCGATGCGTTCGCGCAGCTCGGGGTCCTCGACGCCCAGGTCCTCGGCGGGCGCGAGGGCGAGCACGCCGACCTTGCCCACGTGCTGGTTGAGCTGGACGCCCCGCGCCGCCTCGGCCACCTCGGTCAGCGGGTACACGGCCGAGAGTGTGGGGTGGACCATGCCGAGCGAGATGAGCCGGTTGACCTCGTGGCATTCCTGGTAGTTCGCGCCGTGGGAGCCGATGATGCGCTTGAGCTTCATCCACAGGTGCCGGTTGTCGTAGGCGTGGTCGTACCCGCTGGAGGATCCGCACGTCACCACCGAGCCGCCGCGCCTGGCGACGTACACCGAGGCGCCGAACGTCTCCCTGCCCGTGTGCTCGAACACGATGGCCGGGTCCTCCCCCACCTGCCGTCTGACCTCGGCGCCGAGCCGCCGCCACGCCTTCTCGTCGGCCAGGTCGTCGAACTGCGACCGGTTCACGACGTGCGCGCAGCCCATCCGGCGTAACAACTCGGCCTTCTCCGGCGAGCTGACGACGCCGACGGGGATGCCGCCGCCGTTCTTGACGAGCTGCACGCCGTACCCGCCGAGGCCGCCCGTCGCGCCCCACAACAACACCACGTCGCCCTGCTTCATGCGCGCGCCGCGCTCGCCGACCAGCATCCGGTACGCCGTCGACGCGCACAACATGTTGCACGCCGCCTCCTCCCAGCTCAGATGCCGGGGTTTGGCGAGCAACTGGGTGGCCTTGACCACGGCGAAGTCGGCGAGCCCGCCGAAGTTCGTCTCGAAGCCCCAGGCGCGCAGGTCGGCGGCCAGCATGCCGTCGTGCTGGATCACCGGATCCTCGCCGTCGACGTAGGCGGGGCTGGTGACCACCCGGTCGCCGACCCGCCAGCGGCGCACCGCCCGGCCGGTCCTGACGATCACGCCGGCGGCGTCGGAGCCGAGCACGTGGGTCGGCAGGTCCTGCCTGCGGTCGCTGCGCCCGAACCGCTCCAGGAACGCGAACGTCGGGATCGGCTCGAACATCGCCGACCACACCGTGTTGAAGTTGATCGCGCTGGCCATCACCGCGATGAGAACCTCGTCCTGGGCCAGCTCCGGCATCGGCACCTCGCCGACGTGCAGCGTCCTGCGCACGTCCTTGTCGGGGTCGTTCTGGGCGAACGTCCCGACCTCCTCCTTGCGCAGGTGCGCGGCCCGGTAGGCCGAGGGCACCTCCAGGCGCTCCAGCTCGGCGGGCTCCGCGCCGGCCACCACGGCCTGTGCCAATGTCATAGCAGTCCCTCTAGGTGCTCGGCGATGACCTCGACGTGCGGGGGGTCGAGCAGGTTGAGGTGGTGCGATCCGGGGATCTCGACGATCTCCAGGTGCTCGGCGTACGGCCCGAAGCCCCTGGCCGGGTCGTCGTCGTGGGCGTAGCGGGGATCCTCGACGGCCCAGGGGGCCGGGGCGGTGGAGCGGTAGAGGACGACCCTGCCCTGGTACGGGGTGCCGGGGCGGTAGCCCTCGATGGCCATGGTGTCCTCGTGGGAGGTGATCTGGTGGCGGAGCACGGCGGGGCTCAACCTGGTCAGGACGCCTGATTCGGCCATCCTGGCCTTGGTGAGGTCAAGCTGGTCCTGCTCGCCGAGTGCCAGCAACTCGGCCAGGCCGAGGTGGAGGTCCGTGCCGTAGGTCTCGCCCACGTATCGCGAAAAATCGACATATCTCCGGGCATGGATTTCGCGTCTCTCCGCCTCGTCCACCTCCTCGGGCAGGCCCGAGTCGATCATCGCCACCAGCTCGACGTCGCCGCCCAGCCGGCGCGCGATCTCGAACGCCAGGATCCCGCCGAACGACCACCCGCCCAGCCGGTACGGCCCCGCGCCGGTTTCCCTGATCGCCTGGGCGTAGCGGGCGGCGCGTTCGGGGATGCCCGGGGCGTCGTCCAGGCGTTCCAGACCCAGGACGGGCACGGGGAGGCGGGCCGCCAGCAGGGCGTAGACGCCTGTGGTGCCGCCGGCCGGGTGGGCCAGGAAGAGGGGCGGGCCGGTGCGGCCGGCGTTCAGGGGGCGGACGATCCCGTGCTGGGCCTCCGCCTCGTCCACCCGCCTGATGGCGTCGGCCAGATCGGCCACGGTCACCACGGGCCCGGGGGCCGGGAGCGGGCCGCCGACCTCGTGCGCGAGCAGGCCGAAGGCCGTGGCGAGCACGCCGGGGGCGATGGGCTCGGCGACGGACGGCGCACGGCCGAGCAGCCCGCCCAGCACCCGCACCACCTGCCGCTCCGCCGCGTCCCTCGGCTCGATCGGCTGGAGGTCGGACAGGCCCAAGGAGCCGGCCACCGTGTGGGTCAGCGCGCCCAGCGTGCCGCCTCTGAGGAGTGGCGCGGTGGGGACCATGATGCCGAAGTCATGCTCGATCGTTCCCCGGAGCCGGGTCGCCGCCAGGGAGTCCAGCCCGAGGTCGGTCAGCACGCTGCCGTCGTCCAGCCGATCCGGCTCGATGCCGAGCACGGCGGCGGCTCGTTCCCTGATCTTCCGGTTGACGGCGGCCGGCGTCAGGTCGCCTAGGTCACGGACGGTCCCCGGGGCGGCCTCGACATTGCGTGCCGTGCCTGCCAAGTCGGCCGCGCCCGCTGGGCCTGCGATTTCCGAGAAATACGGGATGCGAGCTATGGCCGGATATATCGTGACGGCTTGTGCCGGGTCCAGCTTGATCACGCCGGCCGACAGGTTCCGCCGGATCAGCGCCTCCAGGGCCTCGACGCCCTCCGCCTCGGTCAGCGGCTCCACGGCGGGCAGGGTCGCGGCCCCGTCCCATGGCCCCCACCCGATGCTGACTCCCGGCAGTCCTTCGGCCCTGCGCTGCTCGCACAGCGCGTCCAACCAGGCGTTGGCGGCGGCGTAGGCGGCCTGGCCAGGGGAGCCGAGCAGCCCGGCGGCCGACGAGAACGCCACCCACCAGTCCAGGTCGACCTCCTTGGTGGCCTCGTGGAGGCGCAGGCCCCCGGTGACCTTGGCGGCCCAGACGCGTTCGAGACTCTCCGCGTCAAGGCCGGCGATCAGGCGGTCGTCCAGGACGCCGGCCGCGTGGATCACGCCGCGCAGCCGTACCCCTCCTGCGGTCGCCGCCGCCACCAGGCGCTCGGCCGTGCCGGGCGCCGCCAGGTCACCCGCGACCACCTGCGCGACCCCGTCGGCGGGGCGGGGCGAGCGGCCGTTGAGAATGACGCGGGTGGCGTCGTGGCCGGCCAGCCAGCGGGTGACGATCCGGCCGAGCCGGCCGTAGCCGCCGGTGACGATGTACGCGCCAGGCCCGCCGGCCGAGGCCGGAGCCGCCTGCGGGAGGGTCGTGCGGCGCAGGCGGGCCGCGTATCGGGATCCGCCTCGCCAGGCGACCTCGTCGTCCGGCTGGTCGCCGGACAGCTCGGCGGCCAGGTCCCGCAGGTCGTCGACGTCCACGAGCGTGGCGTGGGCCTCGGGGTGCTCCAGCGCGAGGACCCGTACCAGGCCCCGCAGCGCGGCCGGCCCCGGATCCGGCGCCTCTCCTTCGCGTACGGCCTGCGCCCTCTCGGTCGCGATCGTGACCCGGCACCCCTGCCGAACCAGGTCCGCCACCCGAAGCAGGACCTGCCGGGCCCCGGCGGGGTCGAGGCGGCGCGGCGGAAGAAGGACCACGGTGGCCCCCGGCCGCGCGCCACCCGACACGAGCGACCTTTCCGGGAGGAGTGCGGCGGCCGACGCGAGGGAGCTGCCGGGGAGGAGGGAAAGGAGGCGGGCCGCTCGCGCATCCCCCTCATCGGCCAGGATGAGCCATGCGCGGCGCGGGCCCGCCTCCCGTGGTGGGGCGGGAGTCCACGTTCGTACGACCAGTCTGTCGTCCAGGGCGGCCGAAAGCGATACCGGGGGCAGGCCGTGGGAGGCGGCCCAGTGCCGTACGTGCTGCCAGGGTGAGTGCGGGACGTCCACGACGCGGCCAGTGGTCCGGGGCACGACGGCGGTGGCGACGGTCGCCACCTGGGTGTGGAAGTCGCCCTCGACGACCGGGCCCGGCAGCGCGCCGGCCAGCAGCGCGCGCGGGCTCAGCTCCGTGAAGAGGGTGCGGCCGTCCTCGACCGCCGCCTGCACGGCCTGCATGAACCGTACGGGACGGCGCACCCCGGCGGCCCAGTACGCGGCCTCGAACGTCGGCGTCTCCCGAGGATCATCGAAAACCGGTGAATAGTACGGAATGGCAGGCTTACCGGCGACGATCCCCGCCAGCTCCTCCCTGATCACCGGCAACAACGGCCTGACCTGCGGCGAATGCCCCGCCCCCTCAGCCGTCAGCGTCCTCGCGAACACCCCCTTGCCCGCCAGCTCGGCCGCGAACGCCGCCACCCGCTCGGGCGGCCCCGTGACCACGGTCTGCCCCGGCGCGGTGTAGACGGCGACGTGCAGATCGTCCGGCACCTCCTCGGCCCCGGCCGCCACCACCGCCATCGCCCCGCCACCGCACAAGCCGCCCAGAAGGCGCGCCCGCACGCAGATGACCTTGACCGCGTCCGGCAGCGAGATCCCGCCCGCCACCACGGCGGCGGCGACCTCCCCCATGGAGTGGCCGATCACGGCAGCCGGCTCGAACCCGTAGGCCCGCCACGACGCGGCCAGCGCGTACTGGACGGCGAAGATGATCGGCTGAATCGTGGCGACCCCCGTGGGCGCCGGATCGTGCACGTCGATGCCCGCTTCGGCTTTCAGCAGCGGGGCCAGGGCGTCGATCGCCTGTTTGAAGGCGGGTTCGGTGTCGTAGAGGGCCAGGGAGGGCGGCTGCGGGCGGTAACCGCCGAAGACCCAGACGGGGCCGTCCGCCGCTGTCACCGGGACGGGTTCGATGGTTCGCAACCGCTCCGCCAGCTCCGCGATGTCTCCGGCGACCACCGCGGCGGCCACCCGGCCGCGCGGCGCCCGCCTGGCCAGGGTGTGGGCCAGATCGGCGGAGGGAGCCAGGCCGGTCAGCGACCGCGCGTACCGCCTGACCCGCTCCGGCGTGATGTCGGTGAGCACGATCACCTGCTTGGCCCGGCCGCCACCGGAAACCGAAACCAGACCGGGGCGGCTCCCCAGGATCGAGCGCACGTCCGACGCTGGGCGGAGGTCCGGGGCTGGGGGTGCGTCCAGGGCGACGTGGGCGTTCGTGCCGCCGAAGCCGAACGCCGACACCCCCGCCCGCCGCGCCGCCCCCCTGGGCCACGGGGTGGGCGCGGTGACCACCTGGAGGGTGTCCCACGGGATGTGCGGGTTGGGCCGGCGGAAGTGCAGGCTCGGCGGGATCACGCCGTGGTGCAGCGCGAGGACCGTCTTGATGAGGCCGGCCACCCCGGCGGCGGCCTCCAGGTGCCCCAGGTTCGTCTTGGCCGAGCCCAGCAACACCGGCGTCGGCACCGCGGCGGCGATCGCGCGGGCCTCGATCGGATCGCCGAGGTACGTGCCGGTGCCGTGGGCCTCGATGTAGTCCGGGCCGCGCCCCAGCCCGTCGTACACCTGCCGCAGCAACGACTCCTGCGCCTCCGGATTGGGCGCGACCAGGCCGTTGGAGCGGCCGTCCTGGTTCACGGCGGTGGCGCTGATCACCGCCAGCACCCGGTCCCCGTCCCGCAGCGCGTCGGGCAGCCGCTTGAGGACCACCACGCCGCAACCCTCGGCCCGCACCATCCCGTCGGCCGAGGCGTCGAACGCCTTGCACCGTCCGTCGGCCGCCGTTCCGCCGCCACGGTCGAAGGCCACGGTGACGAGGGGGGAGAGCAGGAGGTTCACGCCGGCGGCCAGCGCCAGGTCGCACTCGCCCGTGCGCAGGCTGGAGACGGCGAGGTGGGTGGCGACCAGCGAGGAGGAGCAGGCGGTGTCCACGGCCATGGAGGGGCCGCGCAGGTCGAGGAGGTAGGACAGGCGGTTCGCGGCGATGCTGGGTGCGGCGCCCGTGGCCGTCCAGGCGTCGACGGTGGCCAGGTTCCGGCCGGTCAGGTGGGCGTACTCGGTGCCGGAGACGCCGGCGAACACTCCGGTGCGGGTGCCGGCCAGCGAGCGCGGCGCGATGCCGCCGTGTTCGAGCGCCTCCCAGGCGGTCTCCAGGAGCAGCCGGTGTTGCGGGTCCATGGCCGCCGCCTCGCCGGGCGCGATGCCGAAGAACTCCGCGTCGAACCCGGCCACGTCGTCCAGGAATCCCCCGTGCCGGGTCGTGCCGGCCGGCACCGTGTCGCCGTAGAAGGCCTCCCACCGCCCGGCGGGCACCTCGCCGACCGCGTCCACGCCGTCGATCAGCATCTTCCAGTACGCCGACGCCCCGTGCGCGCCGGGAAACCGGCAGCCGATCCCGACCACGGCCACCGGCTCGCCGGGGGCGGGCAGCGTCCGTGCCGGACGATCGGACGCCGTGAACGCGCGGACCGGACGATCCGGCGAATCGGCACCGGGCAGCGTGCGTGCCGGACGTTCCGGCGAGTCGGGCGTCGTCAGCGCGCGGGCCAGGCGGTTGATCGTCGGGTGTTCCCAGACGATCGTCGGGCTCACGTCCCGGCCCAGCAGCTCGGCCAGCTCGCCCGCCAGCGCCGCCGCCTCGCGCGACGAGAGGCCGTGCTCCTCCAGCGGCCGATCCGGATCGGCCTGCTCGCCGATCCGGGCGAGGAGGAAGCCGCGGAGCTCGCTTTCGCCGGGTACGTCCATGGAACACTCCCATGCTGCCGGGGTGATCGGCCAACATACCCACCGGCGAAGGAGGCGTTGCAGGCCCGGACGGAACATTCTTCGAGTGCGAATTGTCACGGGAGTGACAACCACCGTGATTTATCCGGCCGCGCGCAAGGAACCGCGCGCTTTCGTTGCCTGCGGTCATAGCCGGACCGCCGCCGTACCGCCTACCCTCGCCTGCACCCACCGGCGAAGGGCCCTCTCATGCGACGCCTGCTGGCACTGGCGAGCACGCTGCTCCTCCTCGGCGCGAACGCCGCTCCGGCCCGCGCCGCCGATCCCGACTGGTCGTTCCTTCCCGACGACGCGCCGACGCGGCCACCCGCCCAGTCGTCCGCGCAGTCGTCCGCGCAGTCGTCCACGCAGTCGTCCACGCAGCCGCCCGCGCGGGACACCGGCTACGCCCCGGGACAGCGGGCGCTGCCCGGCACCGCCCGCGTCGTGCGCGAGCGCCGCCTGAGCCCGCGCATGCTGGACATCCTCATCTCCTCACCGTCCATCGGCAAGATGACGCCCGTCCGCCTGCTCCTCCCCCAGGGCTGGTCGAAAGGCGCGAAGCGGACGTGGCCGGTGCTCTACCTGCTGCACGGTGGCGCCGACGACTACACCTCGTGGACCCGGATGACCGACATCGCGGACTTCACCCAAGATCTGGACGCCATCGTCGTCATGCCGGAGGCGGGCCGCGCGGGCAACTACTCGGACTGGTACAACGCCGGCCGGGGCGGCCCACCGGCGTGGGCCACATTCCACACCGACGAGGTGCGCCGCCTGCTGGAGCTCGGCTACCGTGCCGGCACCCGCCGGGCCATCGCGGGCCTGTCGATGGGCGCGTACGGCGCGATGAAGTACGCCGCCCGCTACCCGGGGATGTTCCGCTTCGCCGGCGCGTACAGCGGCATCCTGGCCACCGAGCTGCCCGGCATCCCGGGGATCATCATGGAGGCCCAGTCCAGCGAGAAGCAGGACCCCCTGGCCCTGTGGGGCCATCCGAAGCGGAACAAGCGGGTGTGGGCCGCCAACGACCCCCTGGTCCTGGCCCCGAACCTCAAGGGCGTCAGCCTCTACATCTCCAGCGGCACCAGCAGCTTCAACGGCCCGCTGGACCCGCCCGGCTCCCCCTGGCATCCGGCCCACCTGGGCGAGCCGCTGTCCGCCTACACCGCCAAGGCCCTGAGCAAGCGGCTCAGGCAGCTCGGCATCCGGCACACACTGCACCTGTACGGGAACGGCACGCACACCTGGCCGTACTGGATCCGCGAGTTCAAGAGCTCCTACCCCATGATCCAGAAAGCTCTGGGGTGACAGAGGCAGGAGTGCAACCTCCGAGGTCACGGTCGTCGTCGGTGGCAAGGAAGGCAACCACTTCTACGCGGTCGACGTCACCACCGGGCGGGCGCGGCTCTTGGCCGACTACTCCGCCGCACCCAGGCATGGCGTGACTCTTCCCGGGGTCAGCTACAACTGGTGAGCGCCGGAACATAGCCGGCCAGGGCGCGCGCCGTACGGCGGGGGCCGGCGAGCACGCCCTGGCCGGCGTCATGCGTTACGGAACGTCGAACGTCTTGCGGTTCGTCGCCCCGATGACCTCGATCCCCTTGGTGCCGAGAATGCCGTCGAGCGGTATCGACACGGTGTAGGGCGCCGTGGCCGGCAGCCCGATGCCGGGCAGCGAGCCGATGACTTCGATGCCCCAGTATTCGGGCTGCTTGATGTAGACCAGCGGCGACAGCGAGACCGACATGTTGAGGTAGGGCTTGGTGCCGCTCACGACCAGGATGAACGTCTTGGGCACGATGCCCGGCCGGATCGTCACGTCCTCGAAGTCGATGAGACGGACGGACTGCGGCGGTGGCAGCTTGGTGAAGTCTTCCGCCATGGTGGATCCCCCTTCGTGAAATGGATGAACCCCTCACCCGTCACGACAATGCAAGAGGATTGCCGTGGCACCTCCCCGGTGCCAAAAAAAGCTCTCATGTCCGACTGCGGCGGGGCAACGGGCGGCCCAGCAGGGGGACAGGACCCTATCGGCGAGGTGACCAGGGCAGACCGATCACCATCGGCGCGCCGCGACAGGGCGCGCCGATCGCTCCGCGTCAGGCGGCGTGCAGGTACACCTGGCCGAAGACCTCCGACAGGTTCTTCAGGTCCGTGGCGACGTCGACCTCGGGGTCGGACGGGTCGTAGATGGTGGCCAGGCGGGCGCGGACGGTGCTGAGCTTCTTGAGCTGGTCCCAGGTGACGTTGGCGGCCCACTTCTCGCCGTACACCCGGCTGACCTGGCCCTGGTCGTTCTTCCAGCGGCTCCACAGGGTGACCGTCTCGGCGGCGTCGTCCTGGAGCGGAGCCGCGACGCGCTCGGTGATGGCCTTGACGGCCTGCTCCTCGGTGAGCCGGGCGGTTCCGGTGGCGGCGAAGGAGGCGTCCTCGGCGGCGATCTGGCCGTAGGCGTCCCAGGCGCGGGCGCGGACCTGGATCCACTGGTTGCGCTGGGCCTCGGCGGCGTCGATCTTCCAGGTGGCGTACTCGGTGGCCAGGCGGCCGCTGTCGAGGGAGAGCTGGTCGATCTGGCCCTTGGCCAGCCAGGCGCCGACGCGCTCGGGGTCGAGCAGCGGGTACTTCTTCGTCATCTCGGCCTTGCAGGCGTCGTTCGCGCCGCAGCCGAGCAGCGGCACCACCGTGTGCGCGGCCAGCTTCTTGCCCGGCACCAGGGCGCGCAGCGCGGCCGTGGCCTCGGTCACGAAGGCGTCGATCTCGTCCGCCGTGGCGAACGTCCGGGTGAAGCCGAGCTGCGAGGTGAACCTGATCCCCACGACACCGGGCTGCGCGGCGGCCAGCGCGGCGACCTTCTTGGCGGCCTCGGCGAGCTTGCCCGCCTTGTAGTCGTCGGCCAGCTCCGTCTCGATCCAGATCCGCATCTTCGCCGGCGACTCGGCGACGGTCTTGGCGGCCTGCCCGGCGGGCGTCTCGCTGGCGGAGGCCTTCTCGGCGGCGCTGATCCCGTTGGGATCGGTGTAGCACTCCTGACCGCTCTGGCATTCAGGCGTGCCGCCGTCCTCGGCGCCCTCGACGTCCGGGTCGCCGATCTCGTGCAGCTCACCGTCGCCCTCGGAGTCGGAGTCGGTCGGGCACTGCGCGCCCGCTTCCGAGCAGTCGATGGTGATCGGGTCCAGCGGGCCGGCCTCGATCATGTGCTCGCCGTCGTTGTCGAGCCAGAACTTCGCGATCTCCGCGGCCTCCTCGGGGGTGGCCATCCAGCGGCAGACCACGTACGCCGGGGTGTCGCCGGCCATGAGGTCGTTGCAGCTTCTGGGGTCGTCCTCCGACCAGGCCGGAAGCCCGATGCCCAGAACGGAGAGCGCTAGTCCGATGACGAAGAGCCGCCGCAGCCGCAGTCGCATGGCACCTGAACTTCCCAAGGGGTGATCGCTGGCATATCAGACCATATCCGGACGATCAACAACGTTCAATGACATCCACCGCTCTCTTCACGCCATCCTCAACGCGAAGTAGCGCCCCCAGTTGCGCCGCTTTTGCCCGATATTCCGGTACAGCGAGCAGTCGCGCGGCCAGCTCGTCCCTGGTGAGCCTGCCGATCGGCAGCGGCGCGGGCCCCGCACCGAGCGCGGCCACCCGGCGGCCCCAGAACGGCTGATCCGAGAAGAACGGGCACACCACGTTGGGCACCCCCGCCGCGAGCCCGGTCCCGGTGGTCCCAGCGCCGCCATGGTGGACGACCGCCGCCATGCGCGGGAACAGCAGATCGTGCGCCACCTCCCCCACCGGCCACAGGTCGTCGGCCGCCGCCACGGGCAGGCCCTGCACCACGCCCCGCAGCCGGGCCAGCCGCAGCCCGGCGACCACCTCCTCGGCGACCCGCTCAGGCGCGCCGGGCACCATGCTCCCGAACCCGACGAACACGGGCGCCGTCCCGGCCGCCAGAAAATCCCGCAGCCCGCTGTTCGCGCCGAACCCGCCGAGCCCGTCGTCCGCCTGAGCGGCTCCCGCCAGGTGCCAGAAGCCGGTGAGCCGCACGTGCTCCGGCCAGTCCCGCGGCCTGGGCACCACCAGCGGGCTGACACCGCACAACACCGGCACCCGCGCCCGCCGATCGGCCGCGAACGGGCTGCCGCGCACCGGCCCCAGCCCCAGCACGCTCGACCGCAACCGGTTCACCATCCGCCCGAGCACCAGCCAGCCGAGCCGCTCCACCAGGGCGTAACTGGCCCGGTTCGCGAGCGGGCCCAGCGTCCGCAACGGCACGAGCGGGTTGGGGAACTCGCGCGTCGGCTCGCTGGGCTGGAAGTGCAGGATCCGGTACGGGATGCCGTACCGGTCGTGGAGATGCCGGCCGAACGAGCCCAGCGCGGGAGCGAGGACCAGGTCCGCGCCGGCGCAGGCGGTGTCCACCTCGGCGACCAGCTTGGCGGCCAGCGGCTCGACCACGGTCCTGAACCCCCGGACGAACCCCGCAGGCCCGCTGCCCAGCCAAGCCTGCCCCTCCTCGCTCGCCACGATCGCCACCGGATCCACGCTCAGCGGCGCGGCCCGCACCCCTGGCCCCGCCAGCCAGGCGTAACGCCCGGCCGCGACCAGCGTGACGTCGTGCCCGCGCCGGGCCAGCTCCAGCGCGAGCGCCGCGCACGGCTGCGTGTCCCCCCGCGACCCGAACCCCAGCACCGCCACCTTCACGGCAGCGTCACCAGGCTGACCAGGGCTCCGACGAGGACCAGCCCCGCCGCCACCAGCAGCCCGGTCGCGTACCCCGTCGAAAAACCCCCAGCGCCGTGCACGATCCCCCCAATCACCCCAATCCCAAAAAGTCCTGAAATTTCGCGGCTCACTGAGAAGATGCCGCCGGCCACCCCGGCCCGCTCGGCCGGCACCGCCCCCAGCACCGCCGACCCCAACGGCATCGTCAGCGCGGACCCCACCCCGATGGCGCACACCGCGGGCAACAACCGCCCCCACCCGTCCCCCGGCCCCAGCGTCGCCGCGACCGCCATGCCGCCCGCCACGAGCACGAGCCCCGCCGCCACCGTGCGCCCGGCCCCCAGCCGCCGCTCCACCACCGGCGCCAGCGGCGTGACCAGCACCACCAGCAACGCCAGCGGCACGAACGCCAGCCCGGACTCCGTCGGCGTGAACGCGAGCACCCCTTGCAGGAACAACGCCGTGTAGAAGAACACCCCGTTGACGCCCAGCCCCCAGAGCACCTGGGCCACCACCCCGCCCGTGAAGCTCCTGACCGAGAACAACCGCAGCTCCACCATGGGATCCGCCGCCCGCCGCTCGACCACCGCGAACGCCGCCCCGGCCACCGCGCACCCCACCAGCGCAGCCACGACCGGACGCCCCCACCCGTGCTCGCCACCGTGGATGAGCGCGAACGTCCCGGCCGCCAGGAACACCACGGACGCCACCACGCCGGGCACGTCCAGGCTCCGCGGCAGCCGCCGGGCGCCGGGCACGGCCACCAGCGCCAGCCACGCCGCGACCACGCCCATCGGCACGTTGATCAGGAACACCCAGCTCCAGTGCGCGTGCTGGCTGAGATAGCCGCCCACCACCGGCCCGAGCGCCAGCGCGCCCGCCCCGGACGCCATCCACACGGCCACCCCCATGGACCGCTGCCGCTCCTCCCGCCCGGCGAGCACGGCCAGCGTCGCGGGCAGGATCATCGCCGCCCCGACGCCCTGCGCCAGCCGCGCCGCGACCAGGAGCGGCAGCGAGCCGGCCAGGCCCGCGCCGAGCGAGGCCGCGGTGAACACGCCGAGCCCGGCCAGCAGCGGCCGCCGGTGCCCGAACACGTCGGCCAGCCGTCCACCGGCCGGCATGAGACCGGCGAAGGTGAGGATGTAGCCGATGGCCACCCACTCCAGCGCGGCCAGGCTCGCGCCGAGGTCCCGCTGGATGCTCGGCAGCGCGACCGTGACGACCGTGTTGTCCAGCGTGGTCACGAACCCGGCCAGACCCACGACCAGGAACAGCAGCCCGGGCCCCCGCACGCGCGTGACGGTGCGGCTCACTCGTCCACCTCCGCCCAGGTCCAGCCGCCGCCGGGGCCGGCCCGCACCACCCGGGTACGCCCCTCGGTCACGCGCACCCATCCCGGCCGGCCCGGCTCCGGGGCCGTGAGCGGCACGGGATCGGTGTCCGCCCCGAAGACGGCCGGCCGCCCGCCCCGGGTCACCGGCCGGTAGGGCTCGATCGCCGCAGGAAGGACCTCCACCGGCTGTTCGCGCAGCTCGACGCGCCGGTGGAAGCGCCGCAACACCGGCGGCAGCCACCAGTTGGCGCCGCCCATGAGCCGCATGGTGGCCGGCACCAGCAGCGCCCGCACGAGCGTGACGTCCACCAGGATCGCCACGAACATCCCTACGCCGAGCAGCTTCACGATGGTGATCCCGGCCGTGGAGAAGGCCCCGATGACCACCAGCAGCAACAACGCCGCGCTGGTGATGACCCCGCCCGTCCGCTGCAGCCCGGCCGCCACGGCCGCCGTGTTGTCCCCGGTGCGCAACCACTCCGCCCGCACCCGCGACAACAGGAACACCTCGTAGTCCATGGACAACCCGAACACCACGGCCAGGATCAGCACCGTCACGGTGGCCTCGACGGAGCCCGTGGAGGTGAAGCTCAGGACGGAGGCCAGATGGCCGTCCTGGAAGGCCCACACGATCACCCCGAAGGAGGCGCCGATCGACAGGACGTTCATCAGCAGCGCCTTGATCGGCAGCACCAGCGACCCGAAGGCGGCGAACAGCAGCGCCCCCGTGACCGAGCAGACCACCAGCGCCATCCACGGCAGGGTGGCGGCGAGGCTGTCCATCAGGTCCATCTGCGCGGCCGTCGAGCCGCCGACCACGACCCGCCGCGTGTTCGGTTCGAGGGCCATGGACCTGATCGTCGTGACCAGGCGCCTGGCCTCGGCCGCCATGGGGTCGCCGGCGTAGCGGACGGAGAGCCGCACCGCGCCGGCGTCCCGCGCGAGCCCGGCCACGTCGACGCCCGTGACGTTCGGCAACCTCCGCAGCCGGTCCCTCAGCGGCTCGACGTCGGACGGCGTCACGGGCGTGACGGCGCTGATCGGCGTGTGACCCTGCCCGAGCGGCCCGCGGGCGGCCGGCTCCTCGGTGAAGGAGCGCTCGACGAGGACGTGGACGTCGATCGGCGCCATGGAGTTCCGGGCGAAGTCGCGGTCGACGGTCTCGGCGACCCGGCGGCTCTCGGAGGCGGCGGGCAGGACCCGGTGGTCCACGTTCCCGAAGGACACGTGCAGGAACGGCACCGCCAGGGACGCCAGCACGGCGGTCACCGCGACCAGGTACAGCAGGGGCCGGCGCATCACGCTGGACGCGACGGCGTGCCAGAACCCGCCGTCGCGCCGCGCGCCGCCGAAGTCGGGGGTGAGGCGCAGCGCGTTCACGCGCGGCCCGAGGATGCCGAGCGCGGCGGGCAGCACGATCAGCGCCGCGCCCATCGCGACCACCACCACGGCCGCCGCGCCGAGCCCGATCGAGCGCAGGAACATCTGCGGGAACAACAACAACCCCAGCAGCGCCGTGGCCACGGTCAGCCCGGAGAAGGCCACGGTGCGGCCGGCCGTGGCCATGGTCCGCACGACGGCCTGCTCGTTCGACGCGCCGGCCCCGATCTCCTCCCTGAACGCCTTGAGCACGAAGAGCGAGTAGTCGATGGCCAGGCCCAGGCCGAGCATGGTGACGACGTTCAGGGAGAAGACGGAGACGTCGGTGACCTCGGTGAGCAGCCGCAGCAGCACCAGCGCGCCGAGCACCGCGGCCAGCCCCACGACCAGCGGCAACATCGCCGCCACCAGACTGCCGAAGACCACGACGAGCAGCACCAGCAACACCGGCAGGGAGATGGCCTCGGCCCTGGCCAGGTCGGCGGCGGTCTGGTCGTTCAGCTCCGCCAGCAGCGGCACGGGGCCGCCGACCCGCACCTCCAGGTTCCGCACGCTCCGCAGCCGGTCGGCGATCGCCGCGTACGCGCGCTGCTCATCGCCTTTGAGCGTGACCACCGCGTACGTCGCATGCCCGTCCTTCGACACCATCCGCTTCGACCCGGTCGTCCAGTACGTGACGGACTTGCGCACGTACGCCCCCGGCAGCCCGCGCAGCGAGTCGTGCACCACCTTCTTGTACCGGGGGTCACGCACCTTGACCGTGGGGTGCCGGTAGAGGACGACCACGTCGGGGGCGTCGGCGGCGTACCAGTCGCCGGCCCAGCGGGCGGCGGTCGTGGAGTCGGCGCGCGGGTCGTCGAAGCCGCCGTCCGCCATCCGCCCGAAGAGCTGCAGCCCGAGCGGCGCGACGAGGACGGCCGCCGCCAGGCTCAGCACCAGCAGCGTCCACCTGCCGCGATAGACCAGCCGCCCGGCCCGCTCAAACAAGGGCGCCCGCCAGGTAGGCCCGCAGGCACGCCCGCCGTGCGATCTTCCCGCTCGACGTCCTGGGCACGGTCCCGGCCGCGGACAGCACGAGGTCGTACACGGATAAGTCGTGATGTCTCCGGACGGCGGCCCGCACCGCCCCGATCACCTCCGCCGGGTCGGCGTCCGCGCCCTGCCGCGACCGCTCGGCCACCACCACCAGGCGCTCGGTCTCCTCCCCCGGCACCGCGAACGCGGCCACCCGGTTCCGGCGGACCGCGGGATGGGCCTCCTGCACGGTGACCTCGATGTCCTGCGGATAGTGGTTGCGCCCGTCCACGATGACCAGGTCCTTGATCCGCCCGGTGACGTACAGGTGGCCGTCGTGCCGCACGCCGAGATCGCCGGTCCGCAACCACGTCCCGTCGGTCCCGTCGAGCACCGCGCCGAACACCTCCGCGCCGCGCCCCCGGTCCCGCCAGTAGGCGCGGGCCACGTTCGGTCCGCGCACCCAGATCTCGCCGACCCGGCCGTCGGGGAGCTCGCCGGACCCGCCGACGATCCGCACCTCCTGCCCGTGCGGCCGCCCGCAGGAGACGAGCGTGCTGCACGCCCCCGCCACGTACGGCTCCGCCCGCCCCGCACGCAGGGCGTCCCTGGAGAAGTCCGTCACCACAGGCACCTCGCCCGGCCCCATCGCGGACACGAACACCGTCGCCTCCGCCAGCCCGTAGGCGGGCGTGTGCGCCTCCGGCCGCAGCCCGCACCCGGTGAAGGCGGTGTCGAAGGCGGCGATGGCGGCCGGCCGGACCGGCTCGGCGCCGTTCAGCATGACCCGCACGCCGGACAGGTCGAGCCCGGCCTTGTCGGCGGCGCTGACGCGGGCGGCGGTGTATTCGTAGGCGAAGTTCGGCCCGCCGGTGAACACGTCCTCGAACTCCGACAACAACCGCAACCACCGCACCGGGCTCATGACGAACGCCACCGGATCCATGAACACCGCCCGGTTCCCGCCCATGATCGGCATCGCGACCGTGGCGACGAGCCCCATGTCGTGGAAGAGCGGCAACCACAACGCCGCCACCGACGTCCTGGGCCGGGCCTGGAACAGCTCCCAGAGCTGGGTGGCGTTGGCGGTGAGGTTCCCGTGGGTGATCTCGACGCCGGCGGGGGCGCGGGTCGAGCCGGAGGTGTACTGCAGGTAGGCGAGGTCGTCCGGCGCGGGGTGCGCGGGCTCCCACTCGTCGGCGAGCAGGTCGGACACGCCGTCCACGGTGACGACGTGCCTGGGCGCCCGCGCCGTGTCCAGGAACCCCGCGACACCGGGCAGCGCGGCCGTGGTGGTCAGCACGAGGGCGGGGTCGGCGTCGGCGTAGGCCCCGGCCAGCCGTTCGGCGTGCCCGGGCAGCCCGGGGGCGAACAGCGGCACCGCGACGAGCCCGGCGTACATCGTGCCGAGCATCGCCACCACGTAGTCCAGCCCTTGGGGCGCCAGCACCGCCGCCCGGTCGCCGGGCCCGGCGAGTTCGCGCAGCCGTACGGCCAGGGCCCGGGCCTTGAGGTCGGTTTGCCGCCAGGTGAGCGTGCGCCGTGAGCCGCCCCCGAGATGGTCGACGAACGTGTACGCGGGCGCGTCCGGTGTTTCCCGCGCCCACCGGGCCACCTGAGCGATCAGCATGCCTGGTCCCCTCGCCGACAGCAGGGACCTAGCAAATTACGGGAGCGGGGGAACCGGATTCTTGCCAAACGCCTGCACATTCCGCGTTCGGACTTGTCCCGGAGTGACAAGAATATGGGGCGACACGGACAAAGAAGACCGGCAGAATAGCGGGGTTTGTCGTTTTCAGGGGGTCAAAGTCCGGTGCACAACTATCTCAGCGATCTCGGCCTGCTGCGAGACCGCCGTTTCGCCTTGTTGTTCTCGGCGCGGACGTTGTCGATGCTGGGCAGTTCGTTCGCCCCCGTGGCGCTGGCGTTCGGCGTGCTGGGCCTGCCGGGCGCGAACGCCACCACGCTGTCGATCGTGCTCGCCGCCGAATCGGTGCCCATGATCGTGTTCATGCTGATCGGCGGCGTCATCGCGGACCGGCTGCCCCGGCAGCGGGTGATGACGGCCGGCGAGCTGCTGATGGCGGCGGGCTTCCTCGGGCTGGCGCTGATGATGCTCACCGGCTGGACGCCGCTGCCCGCGATGTGCGCGGCGGCGGCGCTGACCGGGGTGGCCACGGCCGTCACGTTCCCCGCGCTGACCGGCATCATCCCCGAGGTCGTGCCGGTGGAGCGGCTGCAGACCGGCAACGCCCTGCTCGGCCTGGGCGCGAACGCCTCGCGGGTGGCCGGGGCGGTGCTCGGCGGCGGCACGGTGGTGCTGTTCGGCGGGGGCTGGGCGCTGGCGGTGAGCGCCGCGATGTTCGTCGTGGCCGCCGTGCTCATCGCGATGTTGCGCGGGGCGCCCGGCGCGGCGCAGGAGCGCGTGAAGCAGTCGGTCTTCGCCGACCTGCGTGACGGCTGGCACGAGTTCAGGTCGCGGCAGTGGATCTGGGTGGTGGTCGCGCAGTTCTCGGTGCTGGTCATGGCCATCCAGGCCGGGCACGGGGTGCTCGGCCCGCTGATGGCCCAGGAGCGCCTGGGCGG
Organism: Nonomuraea sp. NPDC002799; assembly: GCF_053592075.1. Taxonomy (NCBI): domain Bacteria; kingdom Bacillati; phylum Actinomycetota; class Actinomycetes; order Streptosporangiales; family Streptosporangiaceae; genus Nonomuraea; species Nonomuraea sp. NPDC002799. The sequence continues at coordinate 55,104 of NZ_JBSFVA010000015.1, read as the reverse complement.
TCCGGCGGCCTGGTCGGCGTTCCTGGCCGGCGAGGCCATCGGGACGATCGTGGGGGTGCTCCTCGCCCTGCGGTTGCGGCCCCGGCGGCCGATCCTGGTGGGCGTGCTGCTCTGCCTGCCGGCCGCGCTGCCGTACGTGCTGCTCGGGCTCGACGCGCCCTTGTGGGCCATCGTGGCGGGGGCGTTCGTGCTCGGTGTCTGCTTCGACGTGTTCGGGGTGTTGTGGCAGACCACGATGCAGCGCGAGATCCCGGCCGAGGCGCTGTCCCGGGTCAGCTCGTACGACGTGCTCGGCTCGCTGATGTTCGGCCCGATCGGGCTGCTGCTGGCCGGGCGGGCGGCGGACGTGTTCGGCACGGAGGAGGCGCTGCTCGGCTGCGCCGTCCTGGTCGTGGTGTCGACGCTGGCCGCGCTGCTCTCCCCCGGGGTGCGCAATCTGCGCTCCGAGCGGGTCTCTCACACCGACCTGCAGTAGGCGTCGGCCCCTTGGGGCTATCCGGTCTGCCCGCTCGTGCGCAGCCCGCGTGCGGAGGCGCGCTCGTGCAGCCCGAAGCGCGGCTCCGGCTCGTGGGCTCCGTCGAGGGCGCCGGCCACGTAGCGGGCCAGCGCGGGCGCGTGCTTGAACCCGTGCCCGGACTCCCCGCCCATCAGCCACACCCCCGGCGACACCTCGGCGATCACCCACTCGGCGTCGGGCGTGAGCGTGTACTGGCACACCTGGCTGAACAGCACCGGCGCCTGCGCCAGCGAGGGGAACCTGCGCCCCAGGTAGCCGCGGGCCCGCTCGACGCTGATCGGGTCGACCACCCGCGTGCCGTGCTCCGGCTCGTACGGCGGCCCTTCCACGTCGGAGGTCGCCTTCATCCCCGTGCCGTCCACGTCGCCGTGCCCGTAGACGGAGGCCCCGTAGTCGACCCAGGCGGGCGTCTCGGGGATCGACCACGCGGGCGGCACCGCGAAGTGCACCGTGTCCTGCTTCGTCACGGTCACCGGCACCTCGCCGAACAACTCGGGCAGCCACGCCCCGCACGCCCACACCACCCGGTCGGCCCGCCGCACCTCGCCGTCGACCTCGACCGCGCTCAGATAGGGCGCCGCGTCGCCGGCGACCGGCGTCGCCCGCCCTCTGACCAGCCGGACCCCGGCCGCCGCCGCCAGGGCGGCCGTCACCTGGGTCGCCCGCCTGGCCCTGATCACCCCGGCGTGCGGCTCCCAGAGCAGGAAGCTGAGGCCGTCGCCGCGGAAGTCGGGAAAGAACCTGTCTCCGTCGGCCGGGTCGAGCACCTGGCAGGCGATGCCGAGATCCTTCAGCACCCGGGCGCTGGCCTGCTCCAAGCCGTCCGGCGTGCGGGCGAACCAGACCATGCCCGCCTCGTGGTAGAGCTCCTCGCCGGCCCGCTCACCCAGCTTCAGCCAGTCGCTCCTGGCCTGCCAGGCGAGCCGGGCGTACCAGTCGTCGCCGCCGTGCGCGCAGCGCAACAACCGCGTCTCGCCCGCGCTGGCCTGGCGTACGTGGCCCGGCTTGTGCTGCTCGATCAGCGTCACCTGCCAGCCGGTTTCGGCCAGCCACAACGCCAGTGACGACCCCCAAATGCCCGCTCCGACCACAATGACCGATTTCATGAGACCACGGTGACCGGAAAGAGCCGCCGATGGCAAGACTCGTTCACACGATGATGAGCCGGACCACGACGCCGGCGCAGTTGCCCGCCACGCAGACGCGCACCGGCACCTCGGAGATGCCCGGCTTCGCGGGCACCCCGCCCACGTGGCCGTCGGGCCCGATCGTCACGTCCGGCGGCAGCCTGCCGTGGTCGGTCACGGTGAAGGTGGGGACGACGCCTCTCGGGCCGCCGTTGATGCCGATCTCGCCGGTCAGGGCGGTGCCGGCCCGGCCGGGGAAGGTCAGCTCGCGCGGCTCCCAGGGCACGTTGCCGAGCACGACGAGGGTCAGCTCCTGCTGCTCGCACACCTGACCGGCGCAGATCTGGACCGCGGCGACGTAGGTGCCGGAGCGCTGGGGCTTGCCGTAGAGCCGGCCGTTCTGGTCGACCTTGATCCCGACGGCGAGGTAGGCGGCGCGGAACACCACGCCCTTCGTGATGGGCAGCAGCCGCTGGCTTACCTCGATGCCTTCGGTGACGTAGAAGGTGTCCTCGACCACGGCCGCCGCCGGGTCGAGCGGGGTCCGCCCGGCCATCTCGGCCACGGGGCCGGTGAGCGCGGGCACGGCGGGCGCCAAGGCGCACATGGCCAGCCCGGCCAGCAGCAGCACCCACCTTTGCCGCATCCTTACCCCCCGCTCCCCTGTACCGATACGTACCCCCTCACCGCGCAGCGTCACTAGATAATCGATGGCATGGTCGCTGAATCCGCTCAGACCCTGGAACGCGGGCTCCGCCTGCTGAGGTTGCTCGCCGACGGCAAGGGCGGGCGCACCCCGACCGAGCTGGCCGCCGGGTTGTCGCTGAGCCGTCCTGTGGTGTACCGCCTGCTCACGACGCTGCTGAACGAGGGTTTCGTGCGCAGGGACGGCGAGGGGCGGGTGCATCTCGGGTTCGGCCTGCTGGCGCTGGCCCAGGCCGTGCAGCCGCTGCTGCGCGCGACGGCGGTGCCGACGCTGCGCAAGCTGGCCGAGCAGGTGGGCGCGACCGCGCACCTGACCGTGGCCGAGGGCGACGACGGGCTGGCCGTGGCGGTGGTCGAGCCGTCCTGGACCAACATGCACGTGGCCTACCGCGAGGGCTCGCGCCATCCGCTGGCCAAGGGCGCGGCCGGGCGGGCGATCCTGGCCTTGCGCGAGGGGCGCGACGACTACTTCGTGTCGGAGGGGCAGTTGCAGGAAGGGGCACGGGGTGTCGCCGCGCCCGTCACGGGGCTGCCCTGGCTGGAGGCGTCGGTGGGGGTGGTGACGTTCGGGACTCTGGAGGAGTCCACCGGGCCCCGGGTGGTGGCGGCCGCCGCCGAGCTGGCGGCCGAGCTGGCTTGACAACTCCCGACTGATGGCAGACGTTTGGTACGTATAAAGGACACTTCCGTCCGCTTAGCGGACACATGGAGGAGCGGATGCCGTACTACCGAGTCGTGGGTGAGGTACCCCGCAAGCGGCACGTGCAGTTCAGACGGCCGGACGGCGGGCTCTACGCGGAAGAGCTGATGGGCGAGGAGGGCTTCTCCTCCGACTCCTCGCTGCTCTACCACCGGCACCTGCCGACGGCGATCGTCAAGGCCGAGACGGTCACGCCCGCAGTGGACACGCGGTTGGAGCCCAACCTGCCCCTCTCGCCGCGCCACTTCCGCACCCAGGACCTGCCGGGCGCGGGCGACCTGGTCACCGGACGCCGGCTGCTGGCCGGCAACGGCGACGTCCGATTGTCGTACGCCACCAGCGACCAGCCCAGCGAGCTCTACCGCGACTCCATGGGCGACGAGTGCGTCTACGTGCAGCGCGGCAGCGTGCGCTTCGAGTCCACCTACGGCGTGATCGAGGCGGGCGAGGGCGACTACGTGATCGTCCCGACCGGGACCATCCACCGCTGGGTGCCGAACGGCCAGGTCAACGTGCTGGCCATCGAGGCGGCCGGGCACATCAGGCCGCCCCGGCGCTACCTGTCGCAGTACGGGCAGTTCCTGGAGCACGCGCCCTACTGCGAGCGCGACCTGCGCGCCCCCGCCGAGCCGCTGCTCGCCGAGGGCGCGGAGGTGCCGGTGCTGGTGCGCACGCGCGGCGGGCTGACCCGGCTGGTCTACCGCGACCATCCGTTCGACGTGGTGGGCTGGGACGGCCAGCTCTATCCGTACGCCTTCAACATCCGCGACTTCGAGCCGATCGTGAAGAAGACGCACGCGCCGCCGCCGGTGCACCAGACGTTCGAGGGGCCCGGGTTCGTGGTCTGCTCGTTCTGCCCGCGGCCGCTCGACTTCCATCCCGAGTCGGTGCCGATCCCGTACAACCACCACAACGTCGACTCCGACGAGTTCATGTTCTACGTCGGCGGCGACTACTCCGCGCGCGCGGGCTCCGGGATCGACGTCGGCTCGATCTCGCTGCATCCGGCCGGGTTCACGCACGGGCCGCAACCCGGCGCGGTGGAGGCGGTGATCGACGCGGTCGCGCGCGGCGTCACGACCACGAGCGAGATGGCCGTCATGGTCGACACCTTCCGCCCGCTCGACCTCGGCCAGAGCGCGCTGGCCTGCGAGGACTCCGGCTACGCCTGGACGTGGGCCCGATGAGCATCTTCACCGAGCTGATCGACGACGCCGGCCTGTTCCCGCCGACCTCCCTGCACATGGACGAGGCGCTGGCCCGCAACCGGCGCGACCTGGAGCACGGCAGCACGGTGCTCACCCACCGCTTCCTGTGCCCCGCCGGCCGGCTCGACCGGCTGCGCGGCCTCCCCTACCGGCCGCGGCGGATCGGCGTGATCGTGGACACGGTCGGACTGCCGGCCATCGACGACCTGCCGGTCGACTTCGTCGAGATGTCCCTGCCGGACGACACGACCGTCGAGGAGCTGGCCGGGCGGCTCGGGCTGCCGGACGGCGTGCGGCTCTTCGTCGAGATGACGGCCAGGAAGCTGACCGTGGAGGTGCCCGCCGGCGTGGGCCTGAAGGTGCGCTGCGGCGGCTCGACGGCCGAGGCGTTCCCGCCGGTGGAGCAGCTCGCGGCCTTCATCCGGTTCTGCGTGCAGCACGAGATCCCGTTCAAGGCCACCGCCGGGCTGCACCACGCCGTCCGCCACTTCGACCCCACGCTCGGGGTGGACCGGCACGGCTTCCTCAACCTGCTGCTGGCGGTCTGCGAGGCCGTGGACGGGCGCGATCCGGCGCCCGTCCTGCGCTCCACCGACGTCGGCCATCTCGTACGGCTGGCGCACGCGGTCGAGGCGGACAGCGCCGAACGCGCGCGGCGGCTCCTGGTGAGCTACGGCTCGTGCAGCACCAGCACACCCGTCGAGGACCTGCGCGCCCTCGGACTGATCAAGGAGGATCTGTGAGCTGGGGAGTCGGCAATCTGCCGTATGGGGTCTTCTCCCCGCCCGGGCAGGAGCCCCGGGTGGGCGTGCGGTACGGCGACAAGGTGCTCGACCTGGCCTCGGCGCTGCACGACGAGGTGTTCGCCGCCCCTTCGCTGAACCCATTCATGGCCAGAGGCCGCGCCGCCTGGCACGACACCAGGGCCCTGATCCAGAACAAGCTCACCGGCGACCTCCCGATCACCGAGCGGCACCTGGTCCCGCTGGACCGGGTGCGGCTGCACCTGCCGTTCGAGGTCGCCGACTACGTCGACTTCTACTGCTCGCTCGACCACGCGAGCAACATCGGCGCGATCTTCCGTCCCGACGCCGAGCCGCTGCTGCCCAACTGGCGGCACCTGCCCGTCGGCTACCACGGCAGGTCCGGGACGGTGGTGGCGTCCGGGACACCCGTCAGGCGGCCGCAGGGGCAGCTCGGGGCCGGGGTGTTCGGGCCGTGCGCGAAGCTGGACATGGAGGCGGAGCTGGGCTTCGTGGTGGGCGTGCCGACGGAGCAGGGCTCACCTGCCGGGGCGTTCGAGGACCACGTGTTCGGTGTGACGCTGGTCAACGACTGGAGCGCGCGGGACATCCAGGCGTGGGAGTACGTGCCGCTGGGGCCGTTCCTGGCCAAGTCGTTCGCCACCTCGATCTCGCCGTGGATCACGCCGCTGGAGGCGCTGCCCAGGATCCCCGGTCGCGCCCAGGATCCCGAGCCGGCCGCCTACCTGCGCAGGCAGGCCGACTGGGGGTTCGACATCCGCCTCGAAGTGTTGCTGAACGGCGAGATCGTGTCGCGGCCGCCGTACTCCTCGATGTACTGGACGCCCGACCAGATGCTCGCCCACCTGACGGTGAACGGGGCGTCGTTGCGCACCGGAGACCTGTTCGCCAGTGGCACAATCTCCGGGCCCGAGCCCGGTGAGCGCGGTTCGCTGATCGAGCTGACGTGGAACGGGAACGAGCCGATCAAGCTGCCGGGCGGCGAGACGCGGGCGTTCCTGCAGGACGGGGACACCGTGACCATCAGGGCCACGGCCGGCGACTCGACGCTGGGGGAGGTCACCGGCACGATCATCTCCTGACTTGTCCGGCATGTAACTCGACGTGCTCGACCCATGACAGGCCGCTACCCTGGGAACACCCCTTCCCTCGGAAAGCAGGACTGACATGCGGCGTGCCGTGATGATGTGTGTCGTCTTCCTTCTGGTCTGCCTGACCTGCGGCTGCGACTCCGAGGCGACCGAGCCCCCTTCCGCTCCTCCCGTCGTGCAGGTCTCACCGAGCTTCGACAGCAAGCGCGCCAGGACCGACCACGGCCTGGTCGTCACGGTGCGCGGCGGCACGCTCAGCCAGGTCCTGGTCTACGAGGGCGGCGAGCCCGTGCCCGGCACGCTCAACGGCACCCGCACCGCCTGGCGCACCGACTGGACGCTCAAACCGGGGACCGAATACACGGTGACCGCCACGGCCTCGGGCGACGACGGGCCGGCCACGGTGGCGATCGGGCGCCTGCGCACCCGTACGGCGGAGCACACGGTCCAGGTGGTCTCCACCGCCCCGCTGCCCGGCGAGACGGTCGGCACCGGCATGCCGATCATCCTCGACTTCGACACCCCGGTGGCCGACCGGACGGCCGTCGAGCGGGCGCTGGAGGTCACCTCGGACGGCCCGGTCGAGGGCGCCTGGCGGTGGACCGGCGACACCCAGGTGATCTACCGCACCCGCAGGTTCTGGAATCCCCGGCAGAAGGTCACGGTCACCGCCCACCTGGCCGGCGTCCGCGCGGGCCCCGGCCTCTACGGCGCCACCGACACCACCTTCGCCTTCACCGTCGGCCGCAGGCAGAGCAGCTCCATCGACACCACGACCCACCAGATGGTCGTCCAGCGCGACGGCGAGATCGTCCAGCGGATGGCCATCAGCGCGGGCAACGCCACGACGCTCGAATACACCACGACCAGCGGCGTCCACCTGACCATGGACAAGGGCAATCCGGTCCGGATGGTCTCCCCCGGCCGCGACGAAGGCGATCCCGGATATTACGACCTGCTGATCGACCACGCCGTGCGCATCTCCAACAGCGGCGAATATGTACACGCCAGGGACAACGTCTGGGCCCAGGGCCGGGCAAACGTCAGCCACGGATGCATCAATTCCCGCCCTGACCAGGCGGCCTGGTTCTACGACAGCTCCCTGCGCGGTGACCCCGTCACCATCACGGGCACCAGCCGCGCCCTCGAATGGGACAACGGATGGGGTTTCTGGCAACTGTCGTGGGAGAAATGGCAACAAGGAAGTGCGCTGCGCGACGACGGGACAGGGGCCGGACGGGTGCCGCAGCGGTGATTCCCGGATTACGGTAGAAGAAGGGGAACCACTCGCTTACTCAGGCCCGTTGTCTCATCAGGAGGGCCGGCATGGATGAATGGATCGTCTGGATAATCCTCGCAGTAGTCCTCGGCGTGGCCGAGATCTTCACGCTCACTGCCTCGCTCGGGCTCCTCGGGGTGGCCGCGCTCCTCACCGCCGCCACGGCCGCCATCGGATTGCCCGTTCCCCTGCAGTTACTCTTCTTCGCCGCCTCCTCCGCGGCCGGCCTGCTGGTGCTCAGGCCGATCGCGATGCGCCACATCAGACAGCCACCACTGCAGCGGTTCGGCGTGGAAGCGCTCGTGGGCAAGCCCGCCTACGTCGTCGCCGAGGTCACGGGCCGCGACGGCCGTGTCCGCATCGGCGGCGAAGAGTGGTCAGCTCGTGCCTACGACGAGACCCTGGTGATCCCCACGGGGGCGACCGTAGACATCATCGAGATCGAGGGCGCCACAGCCCTCGTATATCCCCGGGAGTAAGTCATGGATCCGCTGCTGCTGGTCGGGCTGTTCATCATACTTTTCGCGGTGTTCACCGTGCTCAAGGCCGTCCGGATCGTCCCCCAGGCACGGGCGCGCAACGTCGAACGGCTCGGCAGATATCACCGCACCCTCAAGCCTGGCCTCAACTTCGTCATCCCCTACATCGACCGCGTCTACAACATGATCGACCTCCGCGAGCAGGTCGTCTCCTTCCGCCCGCAGCCCGTCATCACCGAGGACAACCTGGTCGTCGAGATCGACACGGTCCTCTACTTCCAGGTCACCGACCCGCGCGCGGCGGCGTACGAGATCGCCAACTACATCCAGGGCGTCGAGCAGCTCACCGTCACGACCCTGCGCAACGTCGTCGGCTCCATGGACCTGGAGAAGACCCTGACCTCCCGCGACACCGTCAACAGCCAGCTCCGCGGGGTGCTCGACGAGGCCACCGGCAAGTGGGGCCTGCGCGTCAACCGCGTCGAGGTCAAGGCCATCGACCCGCCCAAGACCATCAAGGACGCGATGGAGAAGCAGATGCGGGCCGAGCGCGACAAGCGGGCCGCCATCCTCAACGCCGAAGGGCAGCGGCAGTCGCAGATCCTCACCGCGGAAGGCGACAAGCAGAGCCGCATCCTGCGCGCGGAGGGCCAGCGCACGGCCGCCATCCTGGAGGCCGAAGGCCAGTCGCGCGCCATCGACCAGGTCTTCCAGGCGGTCCACCGCAACGACCCGGACCCGAAGCTGCTGGCCTACCAGTACCTCCAGGTGCTGCCGCAGCTCGCGCAGGGCGAGAACAACACGTTCTGGGTGATCCCGAGCGAGGTCACGTCGGCGCTGCAGGGGGTCTCGAAGGCCTTCACGGAGGCCCTGCCGAAGTCGGCGGCGACGCGCGAGGAAGTGCCCGCGAGCACGGCCGCCGAGGAGGAGGCCGCCAGGGCGGCGGAGGCTGCGGCCGCGGCGGTCGCGGACGCCCAGGAGGCGGAGAGCCCGAACGGTCCGCGCCAGCTCACCCAGGCCGCCCAGGACCCGGACCCCCTGGCCGACCTCAACCGCAAGCCCAACGAAGCCGAACACTGACCCACGCACCACGGCCGTCCACAGCGTGAACAAGGTCATCAGCCCCCGCAGAGAAGGACCCGCAGGCGTGACGGCCGAGGGCCAGAGTGAAGGGTGAGGACTGGCCCAGGGCGAGGGATGAGGGCCAGTTCAAAGTGAGTGAGGGGTGACCAGAGCGAGTGTTGAAGGCTGGCCCAAAGTGAGGGGTGAGGGCCGAGATCAGCGTGCGGGACGCGAGCCAGGCTAGGAGGCGACGTCGAGGAGGTGGCGCACCTCGGTTTCCTGGTGGGTGGCCCTGGCCCGGCAGGCGAGCTTGACGGCGGCGTCGGCCAGGGCGATGTCACGGCTCACGGGCGCGATGTCATCCCCCATCCGGCTGCGCAGCCAATCGGAGATCTCGGCCCAGGAATAGACGCTGATGTTGTCAGCCTCGATCACCGGCGCGGGAAACCCACCCGGACCCCGCTGCCCGCTGGCGAGCTGCCGGAGACTGGCCTGCGTACGACCCCCATGCCGCCGCGCCGCATCACCCAGCGTCACCCCGTCGTTGTGCCCGACGCCGATCGCCCAGAGCCCGTCGACCGTCCTGATCTCGGTGAGGACGGCCGCGATCGCGTCGAGAAGGCGCTCCGCTTCGCGGTCGCACATGAAGTACGGTTGCGAGCCGCCCACCAGCGCACAGTCGTCCATCCCCGCCTCGAACAACAGGTTGAACTCCTCAGGGTCCGGCTCACGATTGAGCATGACCCGGAAATCCCAGACAGTCATGAAGTCTCCTCCTTGTCGCCGCCGCCACACGCGAGGTGCGTGGCCGCCCATCGGCGAATCTGCTTGGCGTGAACATCGGCGTTGCGGGGTGTGGAGTTGATCGAAAATGGGCTTCTGCCGCAGATGCAGGTGATCCACCCCCACCGGTGACCGTTGTGATCCTCGGCAACGGAGAAGGTTGCGCTGATCTTGCGAAGCGCTCTGATCGTCGCATTGATCTCGTTGTGCTGATGTCTTCCTGGACTGATCACGTTCTAATCTTGCAACAGTGTTGCATAGTTAGAACGGCTTTTCCAGCCCTAGAGCGCCAGCTAGGACACGACGATGCCCGTCACAGCCCCGACGATGCGGGCGCGCAGCGCCATATATCTCCTGCCGCCCGGCCGCCGCGGTTCCGGCCGATAGCGAGGTCAGCGCTGGCCGTTGTCGAAGTACGCGGCCAGCTCCGGGTCCAGGGGCGGCACGTCGTACGGCATGCCGTTGTCCCGCAGCGACATCGTCGCCATGTATCCGGCCGCCACGCTCATCCGCGCCGCCACAGGAGAGGTGTCCGTGACCCCGCCGTCCCTGACGAACCGGCAGAACTCGGCCAAGATCTGCCCGTCCGCGCCCCCGTGCGTCCCCTCGGCCGCCGGCACCTTGTACGTGATGTCGGAGTCATCCCGGTAACCCGTGGGCCCGGTGTTCCACACCTTGACCGTGTCCCCCGGCCCGTCGCCGAAGTTCTCCAGCCGCCCCTCGGTCCCGATGACCGTGTAGTTGCGCACGTAGTCGGGCGTGAAGTGGCACTGCTGGTAGGCGGCGATGACGCCGTTGTCCAGCCGCATGTTCATGACGGACACGTCCTCCACGTCGATGACGTGGTGCAGGTTCTCGCGCGCGGTCGGCGGCCACTCGAACTCCTGGAGCCAGCCCTCCGGGCGCGGCGTGTCCGGCCGGCGGCGCGGCAGGTCGCCGTAGAGCATCAGGTCGCCGAAGGCGTTCACCCTGGTGGTGTAGCCGCCGGCCAGCCAGTGGATCACGTCCAGGTCGTGCGCCGCCTTCTGCAGCAGCAGGCCGGTGGTGCGGGCGCGGTCGGCGTGCCAGTCCTTGAAGTAGTAGTCGCCGCCGTAGGAGACGAAGTGGCGCACCCAGACGGTCTTCGGCTCGCCGATGACGCCCTTGCCGATGATGTCGCGCATCAGCCGGACCACGCCCATGTGACGCATGTTGTGGCCGACGTACAGGCGCGATCCGGTCTCGCGGGCGGCGCGCAGGATCCTGTCGCAACCGTCCACCGTGATGGCCATCGGCTTCTCCAGGTAGACGGCCTTGCCGGCCTGGAGGCAGTCGATGGCCAGGCGCTCGTGCGTGTCGTCGGGCGTGTTGACGATGACCGCGTCGAGGTCGCGCCTGGCGAGCAGCTCCCGGTGGTCCTGCGTGCGGAACTCCGCGTCGAAGTGGCCGGCCTGACTGTCGAGCGCCGCCGGGTCGGAGTCGCACAGCGCCGTGACGATCGAGCCCCGGCCGGGCCGGTGCGCGGCCAGGGCGATGCTCGTCCGCAGGCCGAGGCCGATGACTCCGATACGCAGGTCTTCCACAGACGTCCTTTCTCTTTCGAGCCCGAGCAGGCGATGCCTGTCCAGCAGAAACCACGTGACAGGGGAGACTAGCGCCGATTTATGCAAATAACTAGTTTAAAGATGGCACATCTGCGCAGCGGCAGCGGCCGACCGCGACATCTTCGCGGCCGATCGCCGGGTTCTTTTGCTCAGGACGGCAGCGTGAAGAGCAACCTGTCGGCGTGGTCGAGTGCCCACCTGATCGCGCCCAGCGTGACGCACTCGCCGCCCAGGCCGGAGGCCACCACCAGGGGCGGATAGAGGCAGATCTCCGCGAAATGCTCCTGGATCGGCCCGACGAGCAGGTCGCCGGCCTTGGCCAGGCTGCCGCCGATCACCACCATCTCCGGGTCCAGGGGATTGACCAGGGTGGCCAGCCCTTCGCCGAGGTGGCGGGCGAGGGCGCGGACGGCGCGGGCGGCCGGCTCGTCCCCGGCCCGCGCGCGCTCGATGGCGAACTCGGCCGCCTCCCGCTGGGTGCGCATCTCCCCGGGCTCCACGGAGTCGGCGTACTCGGTGACGTGCCTGAAGGCCCGCCAGTGGTCGCCGGTCTGGCGGCCGAGCTCGCCGGAGGCGGCGTGCGCGCCCCGGTGCGGCCGGCCGCCGATCAGCAGCCCGACTCCCAGCCTGCTGCCGGTGAAGAGGTAGAGCACGTCGTCGCGCCCCTGCGCGGCGCCGCGCCAGCGCTCGGCCAGCACGGCCAGCCGCATGTCGTTCTCCACCAGCACCGGCGCCGGCAGCCGGCGGCCCAGCTCGCCCTGCAGGTCGAGGCCCGTCCAGCCGCCCAGCGCGACGCTCTTGACGACCCGGCCGGCGCCGTCGACCGTGCCGGTGGTGCCGACGCCGACGACGGCCACCTGCGCCACGCTCAGCCCCGCCGCGCCGGTCACGGCGCGCACCAGCGCGACGATCGCCTCCAGCCGCTCGGCGGCGGACAACGACGGGTGGTTGGGCACGCGGTGCGTGGCCACGATCGTGCCGTTGAGGTCGGCGACCATGGCCCGCATCCAGGACGCGCCGATGCCGACGCCGGCCACGTGCCCGGCCGACGCGCGGAAGCCGAACCTCTTGGCGGGCCGGCCGCGCCGGCGGTCGCCCGGCTCCTCGCCGCAGTCCTCGGCCCACCCCTCGGCCAGCAGGTCCTCCATGATCACCTCGGCCGTCGGCCTGGACACGCGGGCCGCCCTGGCCAGCTCCGACAGCGTCGCGACCTCGGCCTCGCGCAGGATGCGCAGGATCGCCGCCGAGTTGAGCCGGCGCAGAAGGGAGGCGTCACCGCTCTGCTGTCTCACTGGACCTCCGGTCGGTTTAAGCAACTTTGTTACTTTATTGCACCTGATCGCGGCGCCGCGTGAAGCAGAGCTGTGGGGGCACTTAAGAATCCCTCGATGGACATGTTCCGAGCGGAGCGGGCACAGTGCGTTAGGTTCGGACTAGGGGGAAACAGAACCATGAAAGCGCTGGTCAAGGAGACGGCCGAGCCGGGGCTCAGGCTCGCGGAGGTGCCGGAGCCTGAGATGGGGCCCGGCGAGGTGAAGATCCGGGTGCTGCGTACCGGCATCTGCGGCACCGACCTTCATATCCGGAAATTTGATGACTGGGCGCGGCAGACTCTCAAGCTTCCGCTCATCATCGGACATGAGTTCTCCGGCCATGTGGTCGAAGTGGCGCCCGGCGTCGAGGACGTCTCCGTCGGCGACCTCGTCAGCGGCGAGGGCCACCTGGTCTGCGGCAAGTGCCGCAACTGCATGGCGGGCCGCAGGCACCTGTGCCGCAACACCGTCGGGCTCGGGGTCAACAGGGACGGCGCCTTCGCCGAGTACGTCACGCTGCCCGCCTCCAACGTCTGGGTGCACCGCGTCCCCGTCCACCCCGACGTGGCCGCCATCTTCGATCCGTTCGGCAACGCCGTGCACACCGCGCTCTCCTTCCCCCTGGTCGGCGAGGACGTGCTGATCACCGGCGCGGGCCCCATCGGCCTGATGGCGGCGGCCGTGGCCACCCACGTCGGCGCGCGCAACGTGATGATCACCGACGTCAGCGACGAGCGCCTCGACCTGGCGGGCAAGCTCGGCGTCTCCCTCGCCGTGAACGTCTCCCGCGGCTCCATCGCCGAAGGCATGCGCACGCTCCACATGCGCGAGGGCTTCGACGTGGGACTGGAGATGTCCGGCAATCCGGGCGCCATGCGCGACATGATCGCGAACATGACCCACGGCGGCAAGATCGCCATGCTGGGTCTGCCGGCCGAGGAGTTCGCGATCGACTGGGCCACCGTGGTGACGTCCATGATCACCATCAAGGGGGTCTACGGGCGCGAGATGTTCGAGACCTGGTACAACATGTCCGTCCTGCTGGAGAAGGGCCTCGATCTGGCCCCGGTGATCACCGACCGTTACTCGTACCTAGACTTCGACGCCGCCTTCGACACGGCCGCCAGCGGCCGCACGGGCAAGGTCATCCTGGATTGGAGCGCTTGATGTTCACGAACGTGCGCCGGCAGTTGCGTACGACCCTCGACGAGATCACCGAGGCCGGGCTGCACAAGCCGGAGCGCGTGATCACGACCCCGCAGAGCTCCCGGGTCAGCGTGGCCGGCCGCGAGGTCCTGAACTTCTGCGCCAACAACTACCTGGGCCTGGCCGACCACCCCGAGGTGGTGCGGGCGGCCAAGGAGGCGCTGGACCGGTGGGGGTTCGGCATGGCGTCCGTGCGGTTCATCTGCGGCACCCAGGAGGTGCACAAGGAGCTCGAAGCCCGGCTTTCCGACTTTCTCGGCATGGAGGACACCGTCCTCTACAGCTCCTGCTTCGACGCGAACGGCGGCGTGTTCGAGACCCTGCTCGACGCCCAGGACGCGGTGATCTCCGACGCGCTCAACCACGCCAGCATCATCGACGGCATCAGGCTGTCGAAGGCCCAGCGCTTCCGGTACGCCAACCGCGACATGGCCGAGCTGGAGGCCAGGCTGAAGGAGGCGTCGGACGCGCGGCGGCGGCTGATCGTGACCGACGGCGTGTTCTCCATGGACGGCCATCTCGCCCCGCTGCGGGAGATCTGCGACCTGGCCGACCAGTACGACGCCATGGTCATGGTCGACGACTCCCACGCCGTCGGCTTCGTCGGCCCGACCGGTCGCGGCACGCCCGAGCTGCACGGCGTCACCGACCGGATCGACATCATCACCGGCACGCTCGGCAAGGCGCTCGGCGGAGCCAGCGGCGGCTACGTCGCGGCCCGCAAGGAGATCTGCGAGCTGCTGCGCCAGCGGTCGCGCCCCTACCTGTTCTCCAACTCGCTCGCCCCCGCCATCGCCGCGGCCTCGCTGCGCATCCTCGACCTGCTGGAGACCTCCAACGAGGCCCGCGAGCGGCTGCACGCCAACACCGCCCGCTTCCGCGGCGAGATGGCCAAGGCGGGGTTCGACATCCTGCCCGGCGAGCACCCGATCGTGCCCGTGATGATCGGCGACGCGGCGGCGGCGGGGGCCATGGCCGATCGCCTGCTGGACCTGGGCATCTATGTGGTCGGCTTCTCCTATCCCGTGGTGCCGCACGGCCAGGCCAGGATCCGCGTCCAGCTCTCGGCCGCCCACTCGGAGGCCGACGTCGACCGCGCCGTCCAGGCGTTCATCGAGGCGCGCGGCTGACCGAGCGGGCGCCGGTGCCCAGCCGGCATGCGAGCGCGTCAATCCGGCTCCGGGTGAGTATCCTCGCAGCGTGATAGACACGCGGCGGCTGCGCACGCTGCGCGCGGTGGCCGACCACGGCACGGTCACCGCCGCCGCGGCGGCGCTGCACCTCACCCCTTCGGCGGTCTCCCAGCAACTCGTGGCGCTGGAGCACGAGGTGGGCCATCGCCTGTTCACCCGTGACGGGCGCGGCGTGCACCTGACCGCCGTGGGCAAGATCATGGTCGGGCACGCCACCGAGGTGCTCGCCCAGCTCGAACGGGCCGAGGCCGAGGTGGCCGCGTACACGACGGGCTCGGCGGGCGAGGTCACCGTGGCCTGCTTCGCCACCGCGATCAGCGCCGTGCTCTCCCCCGCGATCACCACCCTGCGCGCCACCAACCCCGGCCTGCAGGTACGCGTGCTCGACGCCGAGGGCGACCACAGCCTCTCCATGCTGCTGGACGGCGAGGCCGACCTGGCCATCGCGGTCGAATACCGGGGTGCCCCCGACGCCGCCGACCGCCGCATCTCCCGCTCCCCGCTGTACGCCGAGCCGTTCGACCTGGTGCTGCCCCGCGATCATCCTGGGGCCCGGTCGGCGACCCTGGTGTCCCTGGCCACCGAGACCTGGATCGGCCCCTATCCGGGCAACCCGGTGCACGACCTGATCACGTTCGCCTGTCAGCAGGCGGGTTTCACGCCGAACCTGGCCCACTGCTCCGACGACTTCCGCGCCGTGGCCGCCCTGGTCGGGGCGGGGGCGGGGGTGGCGCTCGTGCCACGCCTGGCGCTGCGGGACATGGCGCTGGCCGGGGTCGTGGTGCGCCGGACGCCTGGGCCGGAGCGCCGCGTCTTCGCCGCCGTACGCCGGGGCGCCGACTCCCACCCTCTCGTGCGCCCGCTCCTGTCCACCCTCCGTTCGGTGGCTCACTCGCTGGGTGCGGAGTGATCGTGGGGCCGGCTCCGGCGGGCTGATCGGCGACGGCGGCTCGTGGGGCGGGCCGTGAGCTCAGGAGCGGGCGAGTTCGAGCGCGTCGGCGAAGCGGGCGTGCCGGTCCAGCTCCGCCTGTACGGGGTCCAGCACGTGCGTCCTGCTGACCTCGCCGATGGCCGCGCGCAACGCCTTGGCCGTACGTCGTGCCCTGCGTCTGCCGCCCGCCCAGGCGGCCAGCCGCGACAACAACGCGATCAGCACCCCCGCGAGCGCGCCGCCCACGAGCAGCACGGTCGGCCACGGCACCGCGCCGACGGTCGGGAGCGGCGGCTGCGGCAGGCGCAGGTAGTCCATCCCGAACAGCGCCCCGAGCCACAGCGCACCGGCCGCCATGGTCGCGAACACCAGCCACTGCAACACGTTCACGGCCCGCCACCACCTGGGACGCCGCGTGGCGCGGACGGACGTCTTGGCCACGGCCCGGTCCACCGCGTCGGCCAGGTCCTGCGAGCCCGACCTGGCCGCCTGCCGCACCGCCGCCGCCCACGCCGCCGGCAGCCCGGACACGGCCGCGTCGCCGACGTCCCTGATCGCCGTCTCCACCTGCGCCCGCTGTACGGCCGACGCCGCCGGCACGGAGGTACGCCCGACGATCTCCCTGTCCGGTTTCCTGGCCGGCGCGATGGCGCCGATCCGCAACCGGCGTAGCGGATCGGGCCTGAACCTGCGCATCCACCGGGTGACGGGCCATCCGGTCGCGACGACGGCCCGATGCCGGTGGCCCTTGGCCACGGCCGCCACGACCATCGGCACCCCCGCCGCCTCGGACAGTGCCGCCGTCAGCCCCTTGTCGAGCCCCGCCACCCGCTTCGAGGCATCCTTCGGACCGCCCGCCCCATCACCACCCTGCTCACCGGCACCCTCAGGGGTACCGTCCCGCCCGGCCGCGTCACGTCCCCCCTCCAGCACACCACCCGGCACCGCCGCCCGGCGACCGTCCGGAGGCACATCGCCCGGCACCGCCGCCCGGCGACCGTCCGGAACCACATCGCCCGTCTCGGTGGCTCGTGCGCCGTCCGGAGGTGCTTCGGCGGGGTCGCCGGAGACGATCGCCTCGCGTTCACCCTCGATGGCGCCATCGCCGGATGCTTCAAGGCCGGTCGCGGGGCCGGCCGTGGCGAGGTGGCCGGCGGCGGCGGTGATGTCGGCGGCCAGCCGGTCGGACCAGGCCCGGCGCTTCGAGACCCGGTCTCCGAGAAGCGACCGGAGCTCGGCCAGGCCCGTGCCGGTGCGGGCCGAGACGGCCAGAACCGGCACGCCCGCCAGCCCGTCCTCGTCAAGGAGCCGGCGCAGGTCGCGGACGCAGCGCTCGACGGTCTCCGGCGGCAGCCGGTCCACCTGGTTGAGCAGCATCACCATCACGTCCCGGTGCCCCGCGAGCGGGCGCAGGTAGCCGTCGTGGAGGGCGGCGTCGGCGTATTTCTGCGGATCCACCACCCACACCAGCAGATCGACCAGCTCCACCAGCCGGTCCACCTCCAGGCGGTGGGAGAGCCGGATGGAGTCGTGGTCCGGAAGATCCAGCAGGATGAGTCCGGATATGTCGGAGTTCGGGGTGGCGGAATGGCGCTGCGGAACCGACAACCAGTCGAGCAGCGGGCCCGAACCCTCCCCGTCCCAGAGCGCCGCCTGAGCGGCCGAGGTCGTGGGCCTGGTGATGCCCACGGTCGCCAGCTCCGTACCGGCCAGCGCGTTGTAGATCGACGACTTGCCACTGCCGGTGGCGCCCGCCAGCGCGGCCACGGTGTGGTCGACGGACAGGTGGCGGCGGGCGCCCGCGCGGTCCGCCACCGCCCGCGCGGCGGACACGGCCCGCCCGGACAGCCGCCCCTCGGCCAGCGTGGCCGCCTCCAGCAGCGCGGCCAGCCGGGTGTCGAGTGAGGGCCCCTCCTTGCGACGCAGCAGCTTCACGACCCCTCCTCCCCGCTCCCACCACGCCCAGGACGAGGAAGCTCGGCGGTCGGTGCGGCCGGCAGTTCCGCTCGATGGTCGCGTACGGTGCCGACGGCGGCCAGCAACGCCTCCCCCGTCCCCCGAGGCGGCTCGACGACGGCCAGCTCATCGGTGAACCGGGACGCCTCCTCCGCCAGCAACCCCCGCACCCGCTCCCGCAGGTCCTCCCGCGCCCGGCTGGTCAGCGACCGCACCGCCTGATCGCCGAACACCGCCTCCAGCAACTTCTGCGACAACACGCTGGTCCCGCCCGCGATCCCCACCTCGAGCCCGGTCAGCCCGCCGGTCGAGGCGAACACGGCGAGCATGACCAGCAGTCCGGCCCCGTTCACCCCGAACGAGGCCACCCGGGCGGTCGTCCGCTTCTCGGCCCCTTCCTGGCGAACCAGCTCAAGCACGTATTCCTGCCAGCCGCGCACCGCCGTCTCGGTCCGCCGGCCGAGATCGGGAGAGGCGCGGCCGAGCCGGGCGGACCGGACGGCGCCGAGCCGTTCGAGGAGGCCGGGCCCGCCGGGCGCGGCGGACCAGCCTTCGAGTGCTCGCTCGGCGGCCCCGTCGGCGGCGCCCCTGATCAGCGCCTCCACCCCGCTCTCCAGGGCGTCCCTGAGCCGCACCTCCGGCACCCGCCCGGTGAAGAAGCCGACGATCCGGTCACGCAGCCACCCCACGCGGCTCTCCAGGCCGCGCATGAGGTCGCCGGTGCCGACGAAGTCCTGCCAGCGCGCCAGCACCTCGCCGCGCAACAACGACCCGTCGCGCATGCCCTCGTCGAAGTCGGCCAGACCGCCCGCGTACGCGCCCGCCACGATGGAACGCAGCCCGTCGAAGGCCGCCTGCTGGCGGGAGACGGCCGTGGCCAGCGCGGGCACCCGGGTGGCCAGGCTGTCGAGCGCGCCGGACAACGTCTGGCGTACGACACGGGAGCGTTGCGCGGCGTCGGCGGCCAGCCCGGTGAGCCAGGAGGAGATGGGCCGCACCGTCTCGGCGGGCAGCCGGGCCTTCTCGGACGGCAGCGCGGCCTCGGGGACGGTGAAGAGGCGGGTGCCGGCCAGGCCGTTCTCGACGAGGAGGCGGGACAGGTCGCGCGAGACGGGGCCGTCGGCGTCAGGGGGGACCCGGTCGAGGACGATGGCCAGGGCGGTGCTGCGTTCGCGGGCCGAGCGCAGGAAGCTCCAGGGCACCTCGTCGGCGTAGCGGGCGGCGGTCGTGACGAACAACCACAGGTCGGCGGCGGCCAGCAACTGGGCGGCCAGCTCGCGGTTGGCGGTGACCACCGAGTCGATGTCGGGCGCGTCGAGCAGCGCGAGGCCCGCTCCGAGCGCGTCGGAGGTCACCACGCGCAGCGCTCCAGGGCCGGAGCCGGTGGCGCGCGACAGGCCCGGCAACACGTTCTGGCCCAGGAACCAGGCGTGGTCGTCCGGGCTGACCACGAGCGTCGGCACCAGCGTGGTGGGCCGCAACACGCCGGGCTCGGCCACGTCGGCGCCGACCAGGGAGTTGACCAGGGTCGACTTGCCGGCGCCCGTGGAGCCGCCGACGACGGCGAGCAGCGGCGCGTCCAGCGCGCGCAGCCGGGGCAGCAGGTAGTCGTCGAGCTGGCCGGTCAGCTCCCGCAACGCGCGCCGATCGTCGGCCGCCGCGCCGATCGCGAGCGGGAACAACTCGCGATCCAGCGGCCGGCGTAGCGTTTCCAGCGCGCCCAGCAGGTCCATACGGCCCACCCTACGGGTGGTCCGCGTCCAGCGGCCCACCCCGCGCGGCGGCGTTTCGCGCCTAGCCGGCGGGCGGCTCGCGCAGCACGTAGCCGACGCTGCGCAGGGTGTGGATGAGCCGGGGCTCGACGTCGTCGACCTTGCGCCTGAGGTAGGAGACGTACGACTCGACCACCCCGGCGTCGCCGCCGAAGTCGTAGTTCCAGACGTGGTCGAGGATCTGGGCCTTCGACAACACCCGCCCGGCGTTGACCATGAAGTAGTGCAGCAGCTTGAACTCGGTCGGCGACAGGCGTACCTGCCGCCCGCCCCGCCACACCTCGCGGGCGTCCTCGTCGAGCTCCAGGTCGGCCACCTTCAGCTTGCTGGCGGGCGCGCCCTCGGCCCGGGTGCGCCGCAACACCGCCCGGATCCTGGCCTGCACCTCTTCCAGGCTGAACGGCTTGGTCACGTAGTCGTCCCCGACCCGCAGCCCGGCGATCTTGTCCTCGGTGGCGTCGCGGGCGGTGAGGAAGAGCACGGGCGCGCCGATCCGCCGGGCCACCTCGAACCCGTCCAGGTCGGGCAGCATGACGTCGAGCACCACCAGGTCGGGAGAGGTCCGCTCGGCCACTTCCACGGCCTCCTGGCCGTCGGCGGCGGTCAGCACCTCGAACCCGGAGAAGCGCAGGCTGGCGGAGAGCAGATCCCGGATGCTGGGCTCGTCGTCCACCACCATGATCAGCGCCTCGGGTTTCGTCACCTACTTAGAGTGACGCAGCGAGCTTAGGGTTAGCTGAAGGCTCACTCCAAGGCGAGTGGGAGTTCGACGCGGAAGGTGGAGCCGCCCTCCGGCGAGCTGTCCACGGTCACCGTGCCGCCGTGGGCCAGCACGAGCGCCTGCACGATGGACAGGCCGAGCCCGCTGCCCCTGGCCTCGCCCGAGCGCCGGCGCGACCTGGCGGAGTCGGCGCGGTAGAAGCGCTCGAAGACGTGTTCGCGCTGCTCCGGGGTGAGGCCGGGGCCCTGGTCGGCGACGTCGAGGAAGAACGTGTCGGTGCCCGCTCCGGCGCGCACGACGATCGGCGAGCCGGCCTCGGTGTGGATGATCGCGTTGGTGACGAGGTTGCTGATGACCTGGCGCAGGCGTACCTCGTCGCCGGAGACGATCAGGGCCGCGCCGCCGACCACGTCCAGCTTGATCACCCGCTCGGGCGCGAGGATCCGGGCATCCTGTACGGCGTCCGCCGCCAGGGCCAGCATGTCCACCGGCCGCATCTGCAGCGGTCGTTGCTGATCCACCCTGGCCAGCAGCAGCAGGTCGTCCACCAGCACGCTCATCCGCCCGGCCGCCTTCTCCACGCGCTGCATCAGCTCGGCGGGGTCGGCGCCGGTGTTCTGCCGGGCGTACTCGGCGAAGCCGCGGATGGAGGTCAGCGGCGTGCGCAGCTCGTGGGAGGCGTCGCCGACGAACTGGCGCATGCGGTCCTCGGAGCGGCGGGCCGCCTCCTCGGAGGCGGATCTGGCGGCGAAGGCGGTCTCGATCTGGGCGAGCATCCCGTTCAGGGACCCCGCCAGGCGGCCCACCTCGGTACGGGGATCGCCGTCGGGCACCCGGCGGCCGAGCTCGCCCGCCGCGATGGCCTCGGCCGTGCGCTCGATCTGGCCGAGCGGGCGCATGCTGCGGCGCACGATCGTGACGCCCACGACCGCGAGGATGAGCAGGATGCCGCCGCCGCCCAGCAGCTCGATGAGGATGAGACGCCGGGTGATCGCGTCGACCTCCTCCAGGTCCACCGCGACCACGAGCGTGCGCCGCTGGACCATGCTCTCCAGCACCCGCCACTCGCCGTCCCCCTGGAGCGCGGGGGCGGTGTAGACCTCCTTGCCCGGCGACGGCGACAACACCGGCTTCGGCTTGGCGTCGACGTCGCGGTCGCTCAGCATCGGCACGAACCCGCCGCCCGGCTCCCTGACGAGGGCGATGGCGTCGGACTCGATCAGTATCGGCCGGTCGTCGGTCGCCCTGTCGTTGCGCCAGTCGCTTTTCACCTTCTTGTCCATGCGCGCGCTGAGCAGGTGGAGCTGGCTGTCCACCCGGTCGATGAGATAGCCGTGCAACACCGAGACGCTCACCAGGCCGATGAAGGTCATGCCGAAGCCGAGCAGCGCCAGCATCGACGCCATGAGCTTGATCCTCAGCGGCAGACCGCTCATTAGGGGCTCGGCGGCAGACGGAGGACGTATCCGACACCGCGCAGGGTGTGGATGAGCCGCGGGCTACGGTTGTCGATCTTCCGCCGCAACACGGACACGTACGACTCCACGATGCCCACCTCGCCCCTGAAGTCGTAGTCCCAGACGTGGTCGAGGATCTGCGGCTTGGACAGGACGCGGCCGGCGTTCGTCATGAAGTAACGCAGGAGCTTGAACTCGGTCGGCGACAGCGCCACCGCGTTGCCGCCGCGCCACACCTCGTGGCTCTCCTCGTCCAGCTCGATGTCGGCGAACGTCAGGCGGGGCGGGGCCGCCTGACCCTCCCCGCTCGTCCGGCGGAGCACCGCGTGGATCCTGGCGACCACCTCCTCCAGGCTGAACGGCTTGGTCACGTAGTCGTCGCCGCCGATCGTCAGACCGCGGATCTTGTCCTCGGTCTCGTCACGGGCGGTGAGGAAGACCACCGGCGTGTGCAACCCGCCGCTGCGCATCCGCCTGACGATCTCGAATCCATCCAGATCGGGCAGCATGACGTCGAGCACGACGAGGTCGGGGCGGTGTCGTTGCACAGCCGTGACGGCGTCCAGGCCGCTCTTGGCCGTGGTGACGTCGAAACCCGCGAACCTGAGGCTCGCGGCGAGGAGTTCGAGGATGTTCGGATCGTCCTCGACTATCAGCAGGCGTGATTCCATCACATCCAAGGATGCCCTCATTAGACGAGTGCTGGGACAATTCCGGCAATGTGTCTGGCAATGGCCAGACTCGACGTGGCGGCCGGAGAGGGCGCATTGCGTACCAGAACCACGTTTCCGTGCACGTCCACCACGAAGTCGTCGACCAGCTTCCCATCCCTGGCCACGGCCTGCGCACGGACCCCGCCGTGGGTGCGTTCGAGGTCGGCGGCGGTGAGCTCGGGGACGTAGCGGCGGGCGGCGCGGAGGAACGCGCCTTTCGCGAGGGACCCGTGGACTTCCTTGATTCCGGTACGCCAGTGCGCTCTGGCCATCCGCCATGTTCCCGGCCAGCTAAGAATTTGCCCGAAATTTCCGATATTTCGCCATTTGTACCCTTCGTAGGCCATCGCGAGCACCGCGTTCGGCCCCACCAGCACCTCACCGTCGATGTGCCGCGTCAGATGCACCCCCAGGAACGGGTAGCGCGGATCGGGCACCGGATAGATCAGCCCGCGCACGAGCTCCCTGGCCGCGCCCCTGAGCGCGTAGTACTCACCCCGGAACGGGACGATCCTGACCTCCCCCGGCTCCCCCGCCATTCTCGCCACCGCGTCGGTCTGCAGCCCGCCGCACACCACCAGGCGGTCGAAGGCGAACCTCCGCCGCCCCGCCAGCACCTCAACGCCGCCCGAACGCTCCCTGATGGCCCGGACCGGATGCGACAGGCGTACGGACCCGCCCAGCTCCGCCACGTCCTGCGCGAGCCGGCGGGCGACGGCGGGGAAGTCGCAGATCGCGGTGTGCGGCGAGTGGATCGCGCCGACGCCCACCGCGTGCGGCTCGATCTCGCGCAGCGCCGGTCCGTCGAGCTCGACGATGCCCGGCACCCCGTTGGCGCGCGCCCGCTCGGCCAGCGCGCTCAGCCGGGGCCGTTCGGCGTGGCTGCTCGCCACGACCAGCTTGCCGACCTCCTCGTACGGCAGGCCGTGCGCCGCGCAGTACGCCTTGAGCAGCGCCACGCCCTCACGGCACAACCTGGCCTTGAGCGAGCCCGGCGGATAGTAGATGCCGGCGTGCACGACGCCGCTGTTGTGCCCGGTCTGGTGCGCGCCGACCTGGCCCTCCTTCTCCAGCACGGTCACTTCGGCGCCCCTGGCGCGGGCCAGCTCGCGCGCCACCGCCAGCCCGACGATGCCCGCCCCCACGATCCCGATCTTCTCCGTCACACCCCGATTTTCCGCCAACCACCCCGTCCCCGCCATATCCGGACGAATCGAACATGAGTACGATGTCACTATGTACGTCCCGCCCGAGTGGCCCGCCGAAGTCCGGCCACCCAGCGTTCCCGACTGGGAGACGTCGGCGGTGGCCTGGCTGCTCGACGCGGTCCCGCCGGACTATCGTGCGTACGAGGTGCTCCGGCGGCAGCCGGTGGCGCTGGCCAGCATGGCCCGCCACCACGTCGCCTCCGCCGTCGAGGCGGCCCGCGCGGGCTACCGGGGGGCGGCGGTGGACCTGAAGGGACACCTGCCGCCGCACGCCATCGAGGAGGTGCTCGACACCTACCGGCAGGAGGGGCCGCGCCTGGTGCGCCTGTCCCGCTCCATCGAGGTCGTCGAACGCGCCCTGCGCGGAGACCTCTTCACCGCCACCATGCGCCGGAACCCCTGACCGGGAACCCGGCGGCAAGGTTTCAGCAGCAAGGAGGCCCCGCCGGCCAGACGACCGGCGGGGCCTCCGTCGCCGCTGACATGCCCGCCTACGTCCGCGACCCGGCCAGCCCCTGGCACCGCGGTTCCAATGAGAACGCGAACGGCCTGCGGCGATGGAGCCCGCTCGTTGATTGATCAGGAGCGGTCTCGGGGCACTTGCATGACTCCACGCCCCCCGTTTGTCATGAGGTGCGTGGGGATGGGCTGTGGGTTAGTTGACCCACAAGCGGTAAATGGCATCAAAGCCCGGGATGCCCGAGTCCAGCCTGCATGTGTAGTCGTTGACGGCGCCGCTGGTCTTGTAGGTATTGCCGTGGGCCATGCACCACACGTGCAGATGGTGGGTGTAGTCGGTCGGCCGATAGGTGTCGGCTTGGGCAGCCGTGGGGGTGAGGGCGAGCAGGGCGCCTGCGGCGGCGGCGCTCAGGGCGAGGGCGAGTGCTCGGGTGGGACGCATGTACGCCTCCAGGGGGATTGAATGATCCGAGACCTAACTACCCAGAGTTATAGATCCACTACCCTGCGTGCATATTTCCCGCTGCCAAAAGCCGGTCACAGTGTTGCGACGACTCCTGAATGCGCCGGCGTCTCCCGAGGCGTCAGCGTGTGCGCCGGGCGATGAAGGTGATCACGCCCAGGGCCGCCGCCGCGGCGGCGAGCCAGATGAGGATGTCCCTGACCGTCAGCCCGCCCGTGCCGGCGTCCGTGGCGGCCTGTGACGGCGACCCGTCGTCGTCCCTGGAGGCCGCCGCCGGGCTGGGCGTGGGGGTGGGGGTGGGAGTGGCGGGCTGGGCGCTCGCGGGGATCGGGACGCGGTAGACGGGGCTGCGCGGCCCCTCCGTGCCCGCCAGGAGCGCCCGGCCGTCGGGCGTGTAGGCGATCGACTCCGCCTGCTTCAGCTCCGGCATCGACACCTTGGTGATCGTCTCGCCCGTGGGCCGGTAGAGGGTGGCCGAGAAGTAGGTCCGGATGACGTACGAGGAGCCGTCGGGGGCGTAGGCGGCGTCCGTGGCCATGATGGGCGCGGTGCCGATCTTGCGCAGGATGTTCGTCCGGTCGGTGCGGAGCTTCTTGGGCGCCGCGTAGACCGAGCCGGCGAACTCCTTGGACACCACGTACAGGCGGCCGGTCTTGGGGTTGATCATGATGCCTTCGGCGTTGCGGCCGCCGTCGGCGTAGCGGAAGCGGTAGCGCGTGGCCGACAGCGTGGCGTCGCCGAGCGTCCGCGGCTCCATCACCCGATAGACGGAGATGTCCGGCCAGGCCCCGTCCAGATTGTCCCCGATGTCGGCGAACCAGAGCACCCCGCGCCCCGTCCGCGGATCCTTGGTCGCCGCCATGGCCTCCCAGTCCCGGGCCTGGGCGCCCCGCACCTGGTAGGTGGCCTTCGTCCGGCCGCCGCCGTCGACCGCGTAGAACGTCGGCGCGGCGGCGCTGTCGTTGTGCGTGTAGTAGACGCCGTCGAGCGTCGGCGACGCGGCCAGCCCGCTGGACTCCGTGATCTCCGGATCCTTGAACGTGAAAAGCTTCTCCGTCCCGTCATCCGCCGCGTAGGCGGGAACCGCGGTCAGAAAGCAGGTCGCCACCATCGCGGCGAGCACCCGAAACACGACATCCCCCACTCCGCCATCATGCCCCAACCACCGCCCGCCCGGCCCGCCTTCCAACGCCGCCGCCCCGGCCCGCGTTCTTACCGGGTGGAAGGAGTGGCATGGACCCATATGAGGGCTTCCTGGAGTTCGTACGGGAGCGCCAGCAAGCGCTGATGCGTACCGCGTACCTGCTCACAGGCGATGCCCCGCAGGCCGAGGACCTGCTGCAAACCGTCTTCATGCGAACGGCCAGGCACTGGAGGAAGCTGGCCGACAGCGGCAACCCCGAGGCCTACGTGCGCAAGGCCCTCGTCAACGAGCACATCTCGTGGCGGCGGCGCAGGCGCGTGGAGACGCTGACCGCGTCGCCGCCGGAGACCTGGGCGCACCCCGACCCTGGGGACGAGAGCCTGCGCCGCATGGCGCTGCGGCAGGCTCTGCTGCGCCTGACGCCGCGCCAGCGGGCGGTGCTCGTGCTGCGGTTCTACGAGGATCGCAGCGTCGACGAGACCGCCGGCCTGCTCGGCTGCTCACCGGGCACGGTCAAGAGCCAGACCAGCCACGCGCTCGGCCGCCTGCGCGCTCTCGCGCCCGAATTGGCCGGCCTGCTCCACGACGTCGAGCCCGAGGAGGTCTCCCGATGACCGGATTCCGTGATGAGCTGCGTCTGCTCGCCGCCCAGGCGCCCGAGGTCGACCTGGCCGAGCGGGCCCTGCGCGGGGCACGCCGGCAGCGGAGCGCGACGCTCGGGTCCGTGGTGGCGACGCTGGTCGCGCTGGCCCTCAGCACCTTGGTCCTGGCCGGGCCGTCCGGTGTGACGACCACCGGCAGGATCGCCGACGTGCTGCCCGTCTCCGGCGTGGATCCCGCCGCCTACGCCTATTACGACTGGTGCGGAAAGCGGTGGGACTACCGGAAGAACACCGGGACGTTCGCCGGCGAGGAGTGCGTGCAGTGGCGGCTGGTGACCCGTACCGGCCAGAGCTTCAGGATGCCGGAAGCGTTGAGCGTGTACACGGACCAGAGCCCCGACAACTACATGAACACCGCCGCGCCCCTGGTGATCTCGTCGGACGGGCGGCGGGTCGCGTACTACAGCGAGAAGGACCAGCGGTTCGCGGTCCGGGACCTGGCCGACGGCCGGATCTGGCTGACTCCGCAGACCGTCCCGCGAGCGGCGATGCTGAAGGGCGGCGGGATGCTGCAGCTCTCCCCCGACGGCCGCTTCCTCGGCATGTCGGGGATCGACGTGCCGAACGCCGTCGTGGACATGGAGACGGGCCGGGTCACCGAGGTCCCGGCGGGCTGGTGGGCGCATGCGGTGGGCCGTGGCGGCGGCCCGATCGTGGTCCGCGACGAGCGCGACCGGCTGGGTGTCCTCGACGAGGGAAAGGTGCGCGTGGTGGTCAAGGCGGCCGGGGAGCCCCGCGCCTACGGCCAGTTGTCTCCGGACGGGCACGTCATGGCCTATCTCGACGGCGCGAAGACGGACGGCGACAACATGGTGACCAAGAACTACGACACGGTGGTGACCGTCGACGTGACCACTGGCGAGGAAGTGCACAGGGTCAGATTCCGGGACGCCCCCAAGGGGTTCAAGACCATGCGGATGGGCGGCTGGCAGAGCGCTTCGGAGGTGACGGTCTCCGACATGGTGCGAAACGACCCGCGTCGCCGCAAGATCGACGACGTCCCGACGCTGGGCGAGGTGACGTACGGGATCGAGGTGGGCACCGGACAGGTGCGCACGCTCACGTCGTACACCTACCGGGCCTGGGCCGGCGACCTCTCACTCCCGGGCTTCTGACGTGACCCCGTAAGCACGCTCACCTGGCGTTGTGGGTGGCCGGCGCCCTGGAGCAGCGCCGGCGGCCCGCCGGGACCCCGGTGATCCCCCAGGTCCTGGCCACGGGCGCGGCGGCCAGGACCGGCAACCGGGCGACGGCAGATGGCGGCTTTGCCGGAGATCATGAAATGACCCTATGGCCTGGAGCGCACTCCAGGTCTTTAGGGTTGGAAGCATGGAATACGTCAACCTTGGACGCAGCGGCCTGCGAGTGAGCCCGCTCTGTCTCGGCACCATGAACTTCGGCCCGCTGACCTCGGAGGAAGACTCCTTCGCGATCATGGACAGGGCCCATGAGCTGGGCATCAACTTCTTCGACTCGGCCAACGTCTACGGCTGGAAGAAGGGCGAGGGCATCACCGAGAACATCCTCGGCCGGTGGTTCGCCCAGGGCGGCGGCCGCCGGGAGAAGACGGTCATCGCCACCAAGCTCTATGGCGACATGGGCGACTGGCCCAATGAGGGCAAGCTGTCCGCCCTCAACATCCGCCGGGCCTGCGACGCCTCACTGAAGCGCATGCAGACCGACTACATCGACATCTACCAGGCCCACCACGTCGACCGGAACACCCCGTTCGACGAGTTCTGGGAGGCCATGGAGGTCCTGCGCCAGCAGGGCAAGATCATCTATGTCGGCTCGTCCAACTTCGCGGGCTGGCACATCGCCAAGGCCCAGGAGACGGCCGCCAGGCGCAACTTCACCGGCCTGGTCAGCGAGCAGTCCCACTACAACCTGCTCACCCGCGCGGTGGAGCTGGAGCTGCTGCCCGCCTGCGAGGACTACGGCATCGGCGTGATCCCGTGGAGCCCGCTGGCCGGCGGCCTGCTCGGCGGCGTGCTGCGCAAGATCGACAAGGGCCGCTCGGCCAACGAGAACATGCTCAAGGAGCTGGACAAGCACCGCGACAAGATCGAGCAGTACGAGAAGTTCTGCGACGAGCTGGGCGAGGACCCGGCCAACGTGTCCCTGGCCTGGCTGCTCAAGCAGCGGGCGGTCACCGCTCCGATCATCGGCCCGCGCACCATGGAGCAGCTCGAAGGCAGCCTGCGCACCCTGGAGATCGACCTCGACGCCGCCGCCCTGGCCCGCCTCGACGAGATCTTCCCCGGCCACCGCACCGCGCCGGAGGACTACGCCTGGTAACCCTCGGGTGCCGACGTACGCCATCGGGCCCGGCTCTGCGACGGCAGGGCCGGGCTCAGGTCAGCAGGGCGCCGAACACGACGATCAGCAGCAGCAGGCCGAGCACGATGGGCAGCAACCAGGAGCGAGGACGATCCACGCCCTGGAGCCTAGCCCTGCCCGGCGGGTGCCAGCGCCCATTCGGCGAGTGACTCGTACCTCACCTGGGGCCCGGTGTGACTGCGGACAAGCCGGACCCGCTCCGCCCGCCACGGCGAGCCGCTGAACCCGGCCAGCGACTCCACCAGCGGCCGGAGGTCGGTCTCGGCCTTGGCGCGGGCCACCGTGAGATGCGGATGGAAACGTTTGTCATCCGTCTGACCGGCACCGGCCCGCCGCGCGCCCGCCTTGACCGAGTCCGCCAGCCGGACCATGGAGTCACCCGTGACGCCCGCCCAGAAGACCCTGGCGCGGCGCGCGGACGAGAAGGCCCCGAAGCCGGAGAAGGCCAGGTCGACGACGCTGTAGCGGTGTACGGCGCGGGCCAGGCGCACGTCGAGCTCGGGCAGCGCCTGCTCGGGCACCTCGCCGAAGAAGGCGAGCGTGATGTGCCAGGTGGCCCGGTCCGGCCAGCGCAGCCCCGGCACCTGCCCGACGTGCGGCGCGATCACATGGGCGATCTCGTCCAGCACCTCGTCGGGCGGCACCAGCGCCGCGAAAAGCCTCATGCCACCTGATTCTGTCAGGCCATGGCGAGCGCCGGCCGGTTGACGCGGGACCTGATCAGCCGCGTCAGCAGCACCGACAGCCCGGTGCCGATCAGCACCATCACCCCGGACAGGACCACGCCCGCCCGCGGCCCGCCCAGCTCGGACAACCACCCGATCAGCGGCGCCCCCAATGGCGCCCCGCCGGTGAAGACCAGCATGTAGATCCCCATGACCCGCCCCCGCATGTCGGGAGAGGTGGCGATCTGCACACTGGCGTTGGCCGCCGTGTTGATGGTGATCAGCGCTACTCCCGTGGGAATCAGCAGCAGCAGGTAGGCGGGGTAGAACGGCGCCAGCCCGGTGGCGATCTGGAACACCCCGAACCCGAGCGCGCCGGTGAACAGCAGTTTGCGCGTCAGCCGGGCCCGCCTGGCCGCGAGCAGCGCCCCGCCGAGCGCGCCCACCGCGAACATGCTGGAGGCCAGCCCGAACGACGACGCCCCCGCCTTGAAGACCTCCCGCGCCATCAGCGCGATCGACATCGAGAACGACTGCGAGAACATCGACACGAACCCGATCAGCAGCACCGGCATGAGGAGCTCTTCGCGCTCGATCACGTAGCGGAGCCCCTCGCGGAGCTGGCCCTTGGCCCGGGGGATGGGCGCGGCGGTGTTCAGCTCGGCCTTGCGCATGAAGACCAGGCTGGAGATGACGCCGCCGAAGGTCAGCGCGTTGATCAGGAAGATCGGCCCCGTCCCGCCGAGCACGAAGATCAGCACGCCGGCGAGCGCCGGGCCGACCACGCGGGCCAGGTTGAAGATGGAGCTGTTGAGTGCGATCGCGTTCGGCAGGTCCTGCCGGCCCACCATCTCGACCACGAACGCCTGCCGGGTCGGCACCTCCACGCAGGAGATGATGCCGAGCAGGAACGCCATCACGTACACGTGCCAGACCTGGGCCGAGCCCGTCATGGTGAGCACGCCGATGGTCAGCGCCAGCCCCGCCATCAGGCTCTGGGCGGCGATGAGGATCGGCCGCTTGGGATAGCGGTCGGCGAGCACTCCGCCGAACATCCCGAACAACAACATCGGCAGGAACTGCAGCGCGGTCGCCCAGCCGAGTGCCGCCGCGCTGCCGTGGGTCAGGTCGAGCACCAGCCAGTCCTGGGCGGTGCGCTGCAGCCAGGTGCCCACGTTGGAGACGATGCCCCCGGCTGCGAACATGCGATAGTTGTGCACCCTGAGTGACCGGAACATCCCGGTCCTGGGTTCTTCAGGTTCTAGATCCTGCTGAGCTTCTCCAGGATCGGCGCCGCCTGCCGCAGGATCGACTTCTCCTCGGGAGAGAGCTCCTTCAGCTGCTGTGTCAGCCACGCCTCCTTGCGGCGGCGCTCCTCCTTCAGCAACTTCTCGGCGGCCTCGGTCACGGTCACGGTCACCTGGCGCCGGTCGGTCGGATGCGGGCTGCGCGCGAGAAGGCCGCGTTCCTCGAGACCCGCGATCACGCGCGTCATCGAGGGTGGTTGCACCTTCTCTAGCTCGGCCAATTCGCCGGGGGTTATCCCGGAATGCCGTTCCACCGCGGCGAGCGTCGCGAACTGCGTGGGAGTCAGCGAGTGCGCCGCCGCCTGACGTCGTAGCCGCCTGGTCAGCCTTGCCATCGAGACGCGCAACGCTGAAGCCAGGCCTGCGTCGCCGCGCAGGTCCATCTTGGGCTGGGGTTTGGTTAGCATGAGTCATTACCTTTGCTAACTATACGCGAAGGCGGGATATTTCCCCACATCTGGTGTCTCACACCTTGATACCGCGAAGCCGCCCCACGCGGGTGCGGGACGGCCTCGACGGCGTGGTGTTCCGTCAGATTCCGAACAGGGCCCGGATCGGACCGATGGCGAAATAGAGCACGAACAGCGCGGTGACGCCCCACAACAGCGGATGCACCTCGCGGGCCTTGCCTCGAACGATCTTGATCAGCACGTAGCTGATGAAGCCGGCGCCGATGCCGTTCGAGATCGAGTAGGTGAAAGGCATGATCACGATGGTGAGGAACGCCGGAATGGCGATCTCGTACTCGTTCCAGTCTATGTCGCGGATGGCGGTCATCATGAGGAAGCCGACGACGACCAGCGCGGGGGCCGCGGCCTCGTACGGGACGACCGTGACGAGCGGCGCGAAGAAGATCGCCACCAGGAAGAGCAGGCCGGTGACCACGCTGGCCAGACCGGTGCGCGCGCCCTCCCCGACGCCGGCCGCCGACTCGATGTAGGTGGTGTTGGAGGAGACGGAGCCCGCGCCGCCCGCCGCCGCGCCGATCGAGTCGACGAGCAGGATCTCCCTGGTACGCGGCAGCGTCCCGTCCTCCGCCACCAGGTTCGCCTGGCGGCCGACGCCCACGATCGTGCCCATGGTGTCGAAGAAGTCCGTGATGAGCAGCGTGAACACCAGCAGCACGGCGAGCAGCACCGAGACCTGGCTGAAGGCGCCGAACGGATCGAACTCCGCGAACAGCGTCAGGGGGTTGTGGAACCCGATGATCTGCTCGGGCAGGGTGGGCGCGTTGCCCTGCCAGCCGCCGGGGTTCTCGGCCGAGAAGGCGCCCGACTTGGTGACGAGCTCGATGATGATCGCCAGCACGGTGGTTCCGACGATGCCGATCAGGATGGCGCCCTTGACCTTGCGCGCCACCATCACGGCCGTGGCGAGCAGCCCCACGACGAACACGAAGATCGGCCACGACGTGAGAGTGCCGCCGATGCCCATCTCCAGCGGCGGCCCGGCGGGCACGCGACGCACGAACCCGGCGTCCACGAAGCCGATCAACGCGATGAACAGGCCGATGCCCACGCTGATGGCCGTCTTGAGCTGGGCCGGGATGGCGTGGAAGACCGCTGTTCTGAGCCCGGTGAGCACCAGGACGGCGATGATGACACCTTCGAGGAAGACCAGGCCCATGGCCGCCTCCCAGGTCATCACGGAGGCGATGTTGAAGGTGACGAAGGCGTTCAGGCCCAGGCCGGCCGCCATCGCGAACGGAACTCTGGCGACGACGCCCATGAGGATCGTCAGGATGCCGGCCAGGAACGCGGTCCCGGCCGCCACGAGCGCCACGTTGGGCGTCGTGCCGTCGCCGATGACCTGCTTCTGCACGTCCGTGCCGTTGGCAATGATGATCGGGTTCAGCACCACGATGTAGGCCATGGTGAAGAACGTGGCCAGGCCGCCCCGCACCTCACGGGAGAGCGTGGAACCTCGTGCGGAGATGTGGAAGAAACGATCTAAAGCGTTACGTGTGTCACTCACGACGCGAAGAGTGACAGTCGTGGTGAAGTGCGGAGAAGGGCCAGTGATGAGATCGAGACCCGATTGGAAGCTAGGCTGGACACGTGCAGCAGCGCCAGTGGCATCCCGATCCGGAGCCGATCAAGACCAACGACACCAAGGCCGTCGCCGTGGGGACCGCCGTGTGGGCCGTCGCCCTCGTCGTCCTGCTGATCTTCCGGCCCGCGCCGGAGCACACGTGGCTGATCTGGACCTGCGCGACCGGGGTGGTCTTCGGGCTGCTCGGCATGTGGCTCGTCCGGCCCAAGGACAAGTGACCGGCATACTCCGTACGAGCTGACATTCATCATCTTCGGCGCTTCGCCGAAGTCACCCGTTAGTGGTGTTTCCCCCCACTACATCGGCCCATGCCCGCTCCAGCATGCTGGACGGCATGAAGAAGCCCATCGTGACAGTCCTTCTTGGCGCGGCGGTCCTCACCGCCTGCGGCACGGCCGCCCCGCCCGCCGGCTCGTCGGCCACCGCGCCCGCGGGGACGATCGCCTGGAGCAAGTGCACCGATGTGACGGGCCAGGACGGCAGGCCGGCCGACCCCGGCCCCGGAGTGGAGTGCGGCAGAATCCAGGTCCCGCTCGACTACGCCAAGCCCGGCGGCGAGAAGATCGACCTCGCCCTCATCCGGGTCAAGGCCACCGGCGACCGCGCCGGCTCGCTGGTCTTCAACTTCGGCGGGCCCGGCGCCTCAGGTGTGGACACGCTGGCCGTGGCCGCCAAGGCGTTCAGCAGCCTGGGCGGCAGCTACGACCTGGTCAGCTTCGATCCGCGCGGCGTCGAGCGCAGCTCCGGCGTCAAGTGCGGCGGCGAGCTCGAAAAACTCATCGCCGCCGGGGTCGAGGAGGACGGGGACAAGCTGGCCGAGGAGTTCGCGCAGGCGTGCCGGCAGGACTCGGGCAAGGTCCTGCCGTACGTCGGCACCGTGAGCGCCGCCAAGGACCTCGACCTCCTGCGGGCCGCGCTCGGCGACGACCGGCTCAACTACCTCGGCTTCTCCTACGGCACCCACCTCGGGGCGGTGTACGCCACGCAGTTCCCCAAGAACGTCGGCCGCTTCGTCCTGGACGGCGCCTTCGATCCCACGGTCACGTTCGAGGAGCGGGCGGTGATCCAGTCGACGGGCTTCGACGGGGCCTTCGAGGCGTTCGCCAAGAACTGCGTGGCGCTGAGCTGCGAGCTCGGGGCCGACCCGGCCACCGTCGAGAAGACCGTGGAGAAGCTGCTCGACGGGCTGAAGACGAAGCCGATCAAGGTCGGGGAGCGCGAGCTCACGTACGGGCTGGCGCAACTGGCCGTCATCACCCCCCTCTACGCCAAGTCGACCTGGCCCATGCTCGAACAGGCCGCGGCCGCGGCGATCAAGGGCGACGGCACCCAGCTCCTGGCCCTGGCCGACGCCTACACCGGCCGCCGGCCGGACGGGACGTACACGACGATGATGACCAGCTCGCAGGCCATCAGCTGCGCCGACAACGCCGAACGTCCCACGGCCGCCGACACCGCCAAGACCAACGAGCAGGTGGAGAAGATCTTCCCCATCCTGGCGGCGGAGGGAACGGCGGGCGGGACCTGCGCCCACTGGCCCGTGCCGGGGGACGACACGGCCAAGCACATCGACGCCACCGGCTCGGGCCCCATCGTGGTCATCGGGGGCAAGGGCGACCCCGCCACGCCGTACCAGTGGGCGACGAAGCTCACGCAGCAGCTCAAGACGGGCGTCCTGGTCACCTACGAGGGTGAGGGCCATGGCGCGTATCTGAGCGGCAACGCGTGCGTCATGAAGCTGGTGGACGCCTATCTGCTCGACGGCACGGTGCCCGCCGCGAACAGCACCTGCGCCCCCTGACCACCGCCCCCTGACCCCACCGCCACCGTCCCGGCCGTGTGCACCCACCCGGCCGGGACATCGGCTGGATCAGGACAGGTCGGCCTCGGCCAGCAGCAGCGGCACCGACTCCGGGTCACGGAGCAGGGCGGCCACCGCGAGCCGGTCGTTCCACTGCCCCGTCGCCCACGCCAGCCCCCGGGCCAGCCCGTCGGCGCCCGTGCAGTGCACCGCCCCCTCGAAGAACCGCCACGTGCACTCCACCCCGTCGACCAGGAGCTTTTCGTGCTCCACATAGGTGGCGGGCGCGGTGGGCAGCAGCGCGGCCACCTGCGCGGGCACCTCGCGCACGGCGCCCTGCGAGGTCACCTCGCCCACGGCCAGCTCCCCCGCCAGCGGCAGGTCGAGCAGCTCGGACAGCGCCTCGGCCAGGTCGTAGGGGGCCAGCACCAAAGGCCGGTCCACCACGAGCTGCAGCAGGTCGGGCGCCTCCACCACCACGGCGTCCGCGGCCGCCGCCACCACGATGACGCCCTGCCGCACGGCCCGCACCCGCGACGGCGGCGCCACCCGCGACGGATCGACGCCCGCCAGCGCCACCCACAGCGCACGCAACTGGGCCCGGTCGACCGTGATCGACGGGTCGGCCAGCAGATCGAGCAGCTCCTCCGGCCCGCCGTGGGAGGCGAGCAGGTCGGCCAGCGTGGTGCGCACGCCGAGCATCGACAGCGCGGGCTCGTCGAGGCCGGTGGGCGCGTCGTCGTAGAGGCCCTGAAGCAGCGGGTCGGCGCCCGGAAGCCGCAGCTCCAGCGGCTTGCGGCCGTCGAGCACGGAATGGTTGGCCAGCCACCACGCGGTGTAGGACGGCACTTCCACGCCGTCCACGCGCAGCGGATGGAGGGCGGCCCGCAGCGGCGGCCGGGTCAGCAGCGTCAGCGCGGCCGGCCATTCGGCGACCAGCTCCAGGTCGCGCACCGCCGCGAACTCCGGCACCAGCGGCGGCACGTCGAGGTCGGGCAGCAGGTCGAGCACGTGCTCCAGCCACTCGTCCTCGCCGTCGAGATCGTGGTCGCAGTCGTCCTGGTCGAGCAGCACGTCGGACTCCAGCACGACGGCGAACCCGTCGAGCACGCCCACCGCGGCGAGCACCCGCGCGCCGAACGTCTCCACCAGCTCGGCGGCGGCCACGCCGAGCTGCGCGCCGGACTCCAGCAGCCCGGCCAGCGCACCGTCGGCCAGCATGAGCTCACCCGCCGGGTAGAGCTCGCCGTCGGTGCCGCGCAGCGCCAGCTCGGCCAGCCACGGCGCCTCGCCGGGCGCCAGCCCGGCCGCTGCCACGAGGGACAGGACGGCCCGCGCCACCGGCTCGGGCTCGGGGTTGTCGAGCGACTGTGCGACGGCGGCCTTGGTCAGCGGATCTTCGAGGATCGTCCTGGGCGTGGCCTCGGCCGCGCCCAGGCGCAGCAGCGCGGGGTGGGCGGCGTCGGGGTGCACGATGCGCAGCCCGAGCGGCGCCAGGTCGAGGTCGGCGCCGCCGTCGGTCAGGATGAGCGTGCCGCGCGGCCCGCGCACCAGCCGGCCGTCCGTGAGGGGCACCGGCAGCGCGCCCAGCGACTCGGGGTCGTCGGCGGGCAGGACCTCGTAGACCGAGCGCCACCACGACGGCTCCCGCGCCTCCACGGCGTCGCCGGAGAGCAGATCGACCACGTCGGCCAGCTCGACCTTGCGCACGCCCAGTGAGGCCATGGCGGGATGCCTGGCGGGCCATCCGGCGGGCAGCAGGCCGGGCACGAAGCCGGCGACCGCGGACAGCAGCTCCGCGCCGCCGGAGACGATCACGGCCGCCTCCCGGCCGGCGACCACCCAGCCGTCGCCGTCGGGATCGGGCGCCGGCTGCTCGACCGCCCACCGCGCGTCGGGCTCGTAGACCGGCGCGTCGGCGAACGACGGGGTCTGCACGACCGGGGCGGGCGCGGACAGCGCGGGCAGCAGCGGCGTGGCGGGCAGCCGGGCCAGCACGGCGCGGCGGATGCGGGCGTCGAGCTCGCCCTTGCCCATGAGGGAGGGCACCAGGTCGAGCAGCTTGGACGTGCGCGGCAACTCCCGCAGCAGCCGGACGTAGGCGTCGGCCACCCGCTCGACCAGGAAGTCGGTGAGCCGCCCCTTGGCGACGTGGCGCCGGTCGGTGGCCATCGGGAAGGAGGCGATCAGCAGTGCGGGCAGGTCGAGCGGCTCGTCGCTGGGCGTGGGCGCGTGCACGGCGGGCGGCACCGTGGCGGGCAGCGGCCCGGGCTCGCCGGTGCCGGTGAGGGGCACCGCCCAGCGCAGGGACCAGAACGGGCGGGCGCGCTCCTCGGTGGGCCGGTCGGCGAAGAGCTCGGCGACCTCCTTGGCGGTGAACTCCCCCGACTCCGAGACCACGTGCCAGCCGTCGGCGACCACGGTGCGCAGGGACCCGTCGAGCTCGATCTCGATGGCCTCCAGCGCGGGCAGGCCGAGCAGCAGCGCGGGGCTGGTCTCGGCCAGCATGTGCCGGACGGCGGCCACGCTGGCCTGGTCACGCAGCGGCAGGCGGACGAGCGTGTCGAACCCCTGGGGCACGTCGACCATGGGTGGCGCGTCGAAGGGCAGCCGCAGCAGCGGAACGTGCCCCGAGCGGTCGGCGAGCTCGCCAGCGAGCGCGGGGGTCTCGGCGACCAGGGCCGCGGTCTCCGTACGGGACCAGCGCACCGCGCCGTGCCCGCGCGAGCCGACGGACGGCGCGTCGCAGACCGACACCACCGCCGCGAACCCCACGCCGAACCGGCCCGCCGCGCCGATCTCGGCCCGCTTGCCGGAGACGCGCAGCGTCGACAGGCCCTCCACGCCCGTGGCGTCGAGGGCGGCACCGGTGTTGGCGGCCAGCAGCACGTCGCCCTGGAGCGTCAGCCGCAGCACCCCTGGCACACCCGCCCGCAGGGCCGCGTCGGCGGCGTTCTGGGCGAGCTCGACGATCAGCCGGTCGCGGTAGCCGCCGAGCGCGAAGTCCTCTTCGGCGTTGGCGTCTTCGCGGAACCTGGCGGGCGAGGCGGTCCATGCGGACAGGACCGCGGCTCGCATCCGGTCAGTGCCGTAGGTGTCGGTCATCGATCACGATCCTGATTGGAGGTAGGGGGCCTGGGTAGGTTAGCGGCCCGGACCGACAGGAGCGCCGCTCCTCGGCCTGCCACCCCGGAGCGCCGCTTGTTGGTCGGCCACCCCGGAGCGCCGCTCCTTGGCCCGCCACCCCGGAGTGCCGGCACGGGATCCGGGCCGGCACCTCGCGTCAGGAGTGCCCGAGCTCCTCCGAGGCGGATTCGTCGACCGAGCCCGCCTCCTCCTCCATCAGGTCATAACCCAGGTCGTCGAGAATGGGAATGGCCTGCTCCATGGGCGGCGGCTGGACCGCGGCCTCGGAGTGGGCACCGCAGCCGTGGTCGGCGGCGACGACCTTGCCGTCGTCCGGCGCGTACTCGTTAGAGCAGACTCCGAACATCTGCCGCAGCCCACCCGCGAGCAGCCAGTAGAAGCCGCAGGTGGAGCACTGCGCGGGTGCGGCGTGTGCGATCGGTGTATGCGGCCCGTGCTCGCCCGAATGCCAGCGTCTGGCAGCCTGGTCCTTGCCATCGGCCGAGAGCACACGTGCCCGGCCCAGGCCGTACTCGAAAATCGCCTGGTGGTCGGCGTCGTCGTCCGTTTCGGTGAAACCCGGCGCCAGCCGGTCGTCGTCCTCCGGGGTGGGGAGCAGGTCGCCCACGCCAAGGTCGCCTGGGCGCAGTCGCTCGCTCCACGGCAGCCATTCGGGCGCGAGCAGCGCGCCGGCGCCGGGGAGCAGGACGACCTCGCAGACCGTGACGTTCTTCGCGCGCGAGGCACGCGTGACGGTGACGGCCCACCGCCAGCCGCGGTAGGCGCGGTCGAGGCAGCCGAAGTAGTGGGTGACGATCCGGTCGCCCTCGCCCTCGTAACCGAGGTGCTCGCCGGGCTGACCTGGACGCGCGAGCTCAGCGGCCGCGGCGCGGGCCAGATCGACCGCGGCGACACAGGCCTGGTCAGGGGCGGAGACACGGGCCCTCGTGCGGCTCATCGGGCCGTCTCCGCCGGAAGGTACTGTTCGCTCACACTTCATTCTCACCCATGACCGGACCAGGAAGGCCCACAACCGGAGATCCCGCTCCGAGATCTCCGGCGAATCGGGTAAGACTGGTAGGCGTGGAGGGTGGCTGGGATCGGGCGCGCGAGATCTCGCGGCGGGTGGCGCGCGGCGCCGCCGGCGCGGGGCGCGCGACGGCGCGGGCGAGCAGGGCCACGGCGAGCGGGACCGCCCGGGCCGGCAAGGCCACCGCCAAAGGCGCGCAAAAGGTCGGCAAGGCCACCCGCAGGCTCACCGACGCGGGCGGCGCCGGCCGCACGGGGCTCGGCCGCCTGATCGAGCTGTCGGCCGGCAACAGCGCCGGCGACTCGTTCGTCACGGTGGCGCTGGCCAGCACGGTCTTCTTCGGCGTCCCCGTCGGCGAGGCCCGGGGCTCCGTCGCCCTTTACCTCGTCATCACGATGTTGCCGTTCGGGCTGCTGGCGCCGTTCGTGGGGCCGATACTCGACCGGTTCAGGTCGGGGCGGCGCTATGTGATGGCGGGCACCCTGTTCGGGCGGGGGCTGCTCTGCTTCGCGATGGCGGCCGCGGTGGGCCCCGGCGACCTGCCGACGTTGTTCATCGGGGCGCTGGGCGTGCTGGTGTTGTCGAAGGCCTACAACGTGTCACGGGCGGCGATCATGCCGAGCGTGCTGCCCGCCGACATCACGCTGGTGTCGGCGAACGCGCGGGTGGCGCTGTTCACGCTGGTCTGCGCCGGGGCGGCGGTGCCGATCGGCGCCGGGCTGACCGCGTGGCTGGGCAGCGCGACGATGTTGCGTGCCGCGATGGTGGCCTTCCTGCTGCTCGGGGTCGCCGCCGTACGCCTGCCGCGCCACATCGACTCCCCCGATCTGGAGGAGGAAGGCGCATCGCCGCGCGGGCGCACCCTGTTCAAGGTCGGCCCCGCGGTCGCCGAGGCCGTCTGGGCCAACGTGGCCATCCGGATCTTCTCCGGCTTCCTGCTGTTCTTCCTGCTGTTCCTGGTGCAGGACAAGGCGGTGCCGTGGCTGGCGGTCACGCAGCCCTGGGCGCAGGACCCGTTCTTCGACATCCCCAAGACGATCGCGCTGCTCGCGGCGGCGGCCGGGGTGGGCGGCCTGTTGGGCGCCGTGATCGCCAACTGGACGCGCAACCACGCGCCGCAGCTCATCGTGCTGGTCACGCTGGCCGTGACCAGCGTGACGAGCATCGTGACCGCGCTCTTCTTCGGCTTGTGGGCGGCGCTGGCGATCGCGCTCGTCACGGCGTTCGCGCAGGAGCTGGGCAAGCTGGCGCTGGACGCGATCGTGCAGCGGGAGATCGGCGAGGAGGTGCGCTCGTCCACGTTCGGCGTGGTCGAGGCGGTGCTCCAGCTCGCCTGGGTGTTCGGCGGCCTGGTCGGGCTGGTGCTCTCGCTCACGCAGAGCAGCCTGGCGGGGCTCATCGCGCTGGCCGTCATGCTGACGGCCGCGCTCGGCTGGCTGCTGATCGCCAGGCGCGAACGGGTGCGGGCGGCCGACGCCAAGCTGAGAAGGAAACGGGCCGAGGTCCCCGACCCGCCGCAGCGGCCGGACACGCTCGACCCGACCAAGCCCTTGACCAATCCGAACGGCTAGCGCCCTGACCGAAAACGATCACCGGGTGGGTGAAAGGTTCAGGTCACGGGTTTGCGGGGTCGGCCGGTAATCGTTTCCGGGCACAGCACTGGGCATCGAGCCTTTGACCAACCCGAACGGCTAGGCGTCGAGGTCGTCCGCGACGGCCCTGAGCACCTGCGCGATCTTCTTGGCGTGCGTCGCCTCCGGGTGTTTGCCCCGCTGGTAGGACGTCGACACGTCGTCGAGCAGCTTGATCAGGTCTTCGACGATGACCACCAGTTCGTCGGGCTTCTTCCGCTTGGCCTTGGGCTTGGGCTTGGCCAGCGTCGGCGGCTGCTCCAGGATCCGGACCGAGAGCGCCTGCTGGCCCCTGCGCCCTTCGGCCACCCCGAACTCGACCTTCTGGCCGGGCTTGAGCGGGCCTGCGCCAGTGGGGAGCGCGGAGGAATGCACGAAGACCTCACCGCCGTCGTCACGGGTGAGGAAGCCGAAACCCTTGTCGGCGTCGTACCACTTGACCTTGCCACTCGGCACAGGGACCTCGTTCAAACCGTCGAAAAGACAATGGATGGATGTAGGTTATGCCCCGAAGCGCTTCGGGGCGACCGGGTAAATGCCAGGGAATTAGCGGACTTCATCGTGCTCGGGCCAACCGGCGAACCATGCGCCGAATTCGGTCAGGTCGCCCAGCGCCACATCCGCACCATGATCACGCAGCTCTCCAGTCGTGTAAGGACCTGTCGCCACTGTCACGCTCACGGCCCCACCGGCACGCGCCGCCTCGATGTCCATGACATGGTCCCCAACATAAGCCGCCGCGCCGAACCGCGCGAGTGCCGATCCTTTGGCCGCCCCGAACAACGAGCCGACCACCTCGTCCACGACAAACCCGAGGGAGGCGACCGTGCCGCGGGCGTCCCGGACGTTCTTGCCGGTGACGACGATGACCCGGCCGCCGCGGGCGCGTACGGCCTCGATCGCCTCGTGCGCGCCGGCCATGGCCGTGTGCGCCGGAACCCCCATTTCCGGGTATATCTCCCTATACAGATCGGCGGCGGCGGCCACCTCTCCGGCGGGCAACCAGTTGGCCAGCTCCGTCTCCAAGGGCGGCCCCAGCCGCGTGACGATCGCGGCGCTGTCAAAGGCGATGCCCATACGCACGGACAGCTCGTCGTAAACGGCGGCGATGCCGGCTCGCGTGTCCGCCAAAGTCATGTCAAGGTCGAAACCCACCGAAGTCATCACACTGTGCAGGATGCCAAACGATGTCCAGCTCGCGGTAACGGCCCCCTTGTTCCGCGACCGCAGGAATGGGAAGAAAGGAATTACTTATCGGAGAGGAGCGGCCGTGACCGACACCCCCAGCCGCCGCGGGCCATCGTCCGGCCGATCATCGGCTCCGCCCTGGCGAGCCTGAGCCTGCGGGCCGCTCCCGAGCGACTACTCTCCTTACGGAGGTATCAGGATAGACATGACCAGATCGACCCGTGAGCGGATCGTCGACGAGGCCCTGCGGCTGTTCGCCGAGCGCGGCTACGCCGCCACGTCCGTGGCCGAGATCGAGGCCGCCTCAGGGCTGTCTCCGGGCGCCGGAGGGCTCTACCGGCACTTCAAGTCCAAGTACGAGGTGCTCTCCGCGGCGATCAACGAGCACGCCAGCCGCACCAGGGTCCAGGTGGCCGAGAGCCTGGCCGAGCTGAGCACCATGGAAGCCTCGGTGGACCTGGAGGAGCGCCTGTCGCACGTGTGCCGCGCCGGCCTGGCCAAGGTGCGTGAGGAGTCCGAGCTGACCCGGGTCTTCTTCCGGGACCTGAGCCAGTTCCCCGAGCTGGTCACCGTGGTACGCGAGGGGCTGCTGCAACCGATGTTCGACGCGATCGTCACGTGGTTTCAGGCCCAGCCCGAATATTGCGACGCCGAGCTCGACTGGGCGGGCATCTCGGCGGTGCTCGGCGGCTCCGTGGTGCACTTCCGGTTGTTCCAGGAGACCGTGGGCGAGCTGCCGGGCCACGCGGACAAGGACAAGTTCGTCGCCGCGTGGGTGCGCCTGGCGGTCGGCCTCCTTCCCAGCCCCGCCCCCGTCAGCTGAGGTCGAGCAGCCGGTAGCCCAGCCACATGACGCCGAGCACGGTGCCGATCATGAACATCGTGCCGCTGACGTCGTAGAACTGCGTGACGAACGCCTGCACCCCCGGCTCCGTCCCCACCCGGAGGCCGCCGATGACCGCTCCGCCGGCGGAGTAGCCGAGCAGCGGGGCGGCGGCTCCGGCGAGCTTGTCACGCGCCCGCCAGCTGTCGCTGAACAGCACGAGCACCGTGCCCGTCGCCCACACGAGCACGGGAACCGGGAAGATCGCCACCGGCGCCAGGTCGAACGGCACCAGCAGCGCCGCCACGACCAGGATCACCAGGGCCGCCGTGTCGCGGGGATGCTCCTTGACGACGGTCCTGGCGTCCCTGCCGCCGGTGGCCATCGGGTTGGCGCTCGACATGGCCGCCCTGCGCAGCCCGGCGAACGGCATCCCCCTGGCGGCCTGTCCGCCGCGGCTCCCTTGCGCGGGCCTGCGGGGTGACCGGGCGCCGGGCGCCGGGTCGCGGTCGTCGACGATCGAGGGAAAGCGCAGCGTGGAGCCGACCCCACGCACGCCCCCCGAAGCCGCTGGGAAAGCCTCGGGGGCGGGCCGCGTCGCGGCGACCGGTGGGGCCTGAGAAGCCGGTGGGGCCTCAGGTACGGGCCGCGTTTCCGGAGCGCGGGCGGCGGCCGGGCCCGACACCGTGGCGACGCCCTCCTCCGCCAGCCTGCGGGCTTCCCGCTGCACCAGCGCCACCGGGTCGCCCAACCTGGCCAGCACCTTCGACACCTGGCGGACGTTCTGGTTCCCGTTCCGCTCGGCCTCGATTCTGGCCCGCAGCCGCCTGGCGAAGTTGAGCCGCTGGTCGGCTCTGAGCACGCCGTGAGCGGCGTCGGCCGCCTTGGAGACGTAGTTCAGGACCAGTTGGTCCGCGCGCTCTATCACGCCTAGCAATGCTGCCCCAATCAGGGTGGACATACCATGGCATCGATGGAGTTCACGGAGTGGATCAGGGGGCGCACCGACGAACAACTACGGGCGCTCGTGTCCGCGCGCCCTGAGTTGATCACTCCGGTGCCCGCGCATCTGGAGGGCCTGGCGTCGCGAGCCGCCAGCCCGTCGGCGATCGGCAGGGTGCTGGACCGGCTCGACCGTTTCACGCTCGCCGTCGTGGAGACGCTGGCCGTACAGGCCGGCCCGGTGCCCAGAAAACGCCTGCGCGAGCTGATCGGCGCGGCCCTGGCGCGTTGTGACGCGCCGGCGGGCCCGGCGGCCCGCGACGCCGAGCCGGCGCTGTCGGCCGCGCTCGCCCGGCTGTCCGACCTGGCCCTGGTCTACGGGCCCGACAAAGCGCTCGACCTGGCCCCCGGCGTACGCAAACTGCTCGAAGACCCGGCCGGGCTCGGCCCGACGGCGGTGGACGCGTTCCGGCACCACCCTCCCGAGCAGCTTGAGGAGATGGCCGACGACATCGCCCCCGGCACCTCCGGCACGGGCAAGGAGCGCCTGGCGGCCGCGCTGGCCGCGCCGGCCGCCCTGATCGAGGCCGTCTCGCCCGAGGCCAGGGACGCGCTCGACCAGCTCGTCTGGGGCCCGCCGACCGGCCGCGTGCCCAACGCCAGGCGCGAGGTGCGCATGGCGACGGCCCGCTCCCCCATCGAGGAGCTGCTGGCCAGAGGGCTGCTCGCGGCCACCGGCGAGGAGAGCGTCTCACTGCCCCGCGAGGTCGGCCTGCACCTGCGTGGCGGCCGGGTGCACCGTGACCTGTTGGCCGTGCCGCCGGCTCTCGACGGGGCCGCGCGCGACCGGAAGCTGGCCGATCGCACGGCGGCCGGGCAGGCGTTCTGGTTCGTCAGGGCGGTCGAGGAGTTGTGCGAGCGGTGGAGCGCCGAGCCGCCGGGCGTGCTGCGTACCGGCGGTCTGGGCGTGCGCGACCTGAAGCGCGCGGCGGCCGAGCTGGACCTGCCCGAATGGGTGGCCGCGCTGGTGATCGAGGTCGCGCACGCGGCCGGGCTGGTCGCCGCCGGCGGCGGCGTTGACGGCGAGTGGCTGCCGACCTCCGGCTACGACCTGTGGCGGGTCAGGGGGACGGCCGACCGCTGGGTGACGCTGGCGGCCACGTGGCTGCACATGGACCGCGTGCCCGGCCTGGTGGGCGAGCGAGACGAGCGTGACAGGCCGCTCAACGCCCTGCACACCGACCTGCGCCGCTCGTCCGCGCCCGGGGTCAGGGCGGCCACGCTGGGCGTGCTCGCCTCCGCTCCCGGCCTCGCGCCAGGACGCGACTCCATCCTCGAACGACTCACGTGGGAGCAGCCGCGCCGCCGGGGGCCGCTGCGCGAGCAGCTCACCGAGTTCGCCCTGCGGGAGGCCGAGCAGGTCGGCGTGACGGGGCTGGGCACGCTGTCGGCCCACGGCCGGGCGCTGCTCGACGGCGCCGACCCGGCCCGGCTGCTGGCGCCGCTGCTGCCGGAGCCGGTCGATCACGTGCTGCTCCAGGCCGACCTCACCGCCGTCGCGCCAGGGCCGCTGACGAGCGAGCTCAACC
Organism: Nonomuraea sp. NPDC002799; assembly: GCF_053592075.1. NCBI lineage: Bacteria > Bacillati > Actinomycetota > Actinomycetes > Streptosporangiales > Streptosporangiaceae > Nonomuraea > Nonomuraea sp. NPDC002799. The sequence goes on along the minus strand of NZ_JBSFVA010000015.1, from coordinate 10,114 downwards.
GCTGGATGACGCTCAGCGCCGACGTCGAGTCGAAGGGCGGGGCGACGGTCTACCGGTTCAGCGAGAGCTCCATCCGGCGGGCCCTCGACGCGGGGCACGGCGGCGAGGAGCTGGTGTCGATGCTGGCCCGCCACTCGGCCACGCCGGTGCCGCAGGCGCTGTCCTACCTGGTGACCGACGTGGCCCGGCGCCACGGCCGCATCCGCGTGGGCACCGCGAGCGCCTACATCCGCTGCGACGACCCCGCGCTCCTCGACCAGATCACCGCCGACCGGCGCTCCGCCCCGCTGCGGCTGCGCCGGCTGGCCCCCACCGTCATCGCCTCCCGCTCGTCCAGGGCGGCGCTGGTCGACTCGTTGCGGGCCATGGGGTACGCGCCCGTCGCCGAGTCGCTCGACGGCGACGTGATCATCTCGCAGCTCGACAGCCGCCGTACCGAGGCGCTGGCTCCGGCCCGCGCCGTGGCCTCGCCCAACGGCCTGGACCCCGGCGTCGCGACGGCGGCCGTCCGCGCGCTGCGCGCGGGCGACGCGGCCTATCTGGCGCGGCGCGAGCCCGTGGACGCGCCCGGTGGGCAGGTGCCGCGCGGGCCCGCGACCGCGACGATCTCCGCGCTGCAGGATGCGATCAAGCAGGGTGTCCGGGTGTGGATCGGCTACCTCGACTCGCAGGGCAACGCGACCTCGCGCATCCTGGAGCCGGCCCGGATGGAGGGCGGCTACCTGACGGCCTACGACGAGACCAGGGCCGCCGTCCACCGCTTCGCCCTCCACCGCATCACGGGCGTCGCGGGCCTCTGAGCCAACCTCTCACGCTCCCCGCCTCACGGGCGTCGCGAGCCGTTGAGCTCACCTGTCTCCTGCCCGGCGAGCAGTGCCAGCGCCCGTCCCGCCACCGTCGCGGCGGGGCCGGCGCCGGACGCCAGGCGCAGCAGGTGCCGCAGCGAGTCGCCCGGATAGCGGACGGACAGCCCGCCGGCCAGCGCGACGGCCGCCGTCGTGGCCCGCAGGCCCGCCGGATCGGCCGCCCAGGCCAGCGCGAGCCGGAGCGCCTCGGGCGCCAGGGCGTCGTCGGCGCACATGTACGACAACACGTGCGCCGCCGTCACCCGCTCGCGGGCCGTGCCCTCCGCCCAGACCTCCAGGATCTCGTGCCGGGTCTCGCCGGCCGACCGCGCCGCCAGCAGGGCCACGCCTTCCGCGGCCCGTACCTGCACCTCGGGCCCCTCCACCGCCAGCGAGCGGACCCATTCGCGCAGCGGTTGCCACAGCCGGAACCCGTACCGCGCGACCAGCTCGGCCAGCACCCGCGCACGATGCCGCGGCGCGCCGAAGGCCACGAACCCGCCGGAGGTGACGGCCAGCGGATGCGGGCCGGCCGGCCGGTGCTCGCCGCAGAGCCGCTCCAGCCTGGCCAGCAGCGGTGCGAAGACGGGCGCGGGCAGCCCGTGCGCGAACACGAGCGCCGCCGCCGTCACCACGTCCCGCATCGGCGGCTTGGTGTCGAACCAGGCCGTTATCTCCGCACTCACCGGCGGGTGGCCCGCGGTCAGCCGGATCGCCACGCTCACGACCTCGGCGGGCGACGGCAGGGTCAGCGCGAGGTCGCGGGCGCGGGCGAGCTCCTCAGGGCTCCGGCACGCCCGCCGGTCGAAGGTGCGCAGGCACAGGTCGAACAGCTCCCCCGGATCGGGCACGGCCCACGGCAGCTCCACCTCGACCGCCTGGGAGGGCGGGCCGTCCCTGGTGACGACCAGGTAGGAGCCGAACTCGGCCAGCTTGCGCGCCAGGTTGACCAGCTCGATCCGGTCGGTGCTCGCCGCGATCCAGTCGTGCAGCAGGTACGCCCGGCCCGGCGCGTACTCGGTCCCGGACACCAGCTCGGCCGCGGTGCCCGCCGGGGACAGGACCGTGATCCGGCCCTCCGCCAGCGACATGCGCGACAGCAGCGCGATGGCCCCTAATCGGCGGCCCGTCTCCTCCTCGCCCACGAGAACCAGCAGGTGGCAGGCGGCCAGCCGGCGCACGGCCTCGGGAAAGCACCCCGGCTCCAGGTACGAGCGGAGCAGCGTGTCGGCCTCTCGCCGGTTCAGGTCTCCGGTGACCGGAGCGGCCAGCGCGCGCAGATGGTCGTTGACGGCCATCAGGGACTGGACGAGCGTTATATCGTCCAGGTCGATCTCGCCCGCTTCAGGCGTTTCGGTCACGAAATTCACCTCAGGTTTGACTGCGAAACTTTCCTACAGAAAATACGATTACCCAACGAGTTTCTTCGCCTTCCGCGAAGAAGCCCTGCCGCGCGTCCATACCTGCCTGACCAGGTATTTCGCGCGGCGATCGGTTGCGGGGGCCGCCGGAACAGGCTTGTCGCTCACGCTCTCCCTTGCACTCGGCAGGCCCCTGTCGCCTCTCGATCTCCAGCAATACACGATCTAGCCCACCAAGAAAACACGAATGACAACATAAGAAGATTTATGGCTATTTACCGTGCCGGCACGCTCGTCCACCAGGGACGGTCAAGGGTTGACGGCACAACCTCGATCGCATCAGGTTGGGCATGTGACCGAGCAGACGCTGGGCCGATTGGCCGAGGACTCCTGGAACCGCTTCGACGACCACGACGCGGTGTTCTACGAGGGGGCCTGGCACCGCAGCGACGCGCTGGCCGTGCGGGCGCGCCGGATGTGCGGCGGGTTCGTCGGAGCGGGGGTGCGGCCCGGCGACCGGGTGGCGGTGATGATGGCCAACTGCCCCGAGGTGCCGCTGATCTACCAGGCGCTGTGGGCGGCGGGCGCGGTGGTGACGCCGGTGGTCTTCCTCGTGGGCTCCGACGAGCTGCGCCACATCCTCACCGACAGCGGGGCCACCGCGATCGTCACCTCGCCCGAGATGGTCGACACCGTACGCGCCACGGGCCTCGACCTCCAGACCTACGTGGAGACGACCGAGCTCGAACGCGCCTCCGAGCACGGCCCCGTCGCCAGGGACCCCGGCGACCTGGCCGCCCTCATGTACACCGGCGGCACCACGGGCAAGGCCAAGGGCGTCATGCTGAGCCATCGCGGCCTCTGGCAGGTGGCCAAGGACGCCTACGACCTGTCCCACCAGGAGGGCAAGGACCGCGCCCTGGTGCCCGTGCCGCTGTCGCACGCGTACGGGCTGATCATCTCGGTCGCCCGGTTGCACGCGGCGGACCCGCAGCAGGCGGTGCTGATGCGCTGGTTCGAACCGCAGGAGTTCCTCAAGCTGGCCGCCGAGCAGCACGTGCAGTACGGCACCGTCGTCCCCTCCATGATCCAGCTCCTGCTGGCCGAGCCCCTGGAGTCGCACCCGCTGCCCGACCTGGCCTTCCTCACCTGCGGCGCGGCACCACTGGGCCGCCAGGCGCTGGAGGAGTTCGAGCGCAGGATGCCCGGCGTGCAGATCCTCGAAGGGTACGGCCTGACCGAGACCAGCGCCGTCACCACCTTCAACCCGCCGGGCCGGCGCAGGGTCGGCAGCGTCGGCCTGCCGCTGCCCGGCTATTCGATCACCGTCCGGGACAACGAGGGCGAGGCGATGGAGACCGGGGACGTCGGCGAGATCTGCGTCTCCGGGGCCTCGCTGATGCTGGGCTACTGGGGCGAGCGGGAGCCCGACCCCGAGGGCACCGCGCTGGTCGGCGACGAGCTGCGGACCGGCGACATCGGCTGCGTGGACGACGACGGCTACCTCTACATCGTGGACAGGAAGAAGGACCTGATCATCCGCGGCGGCTTCAACGTGTTCCCCCGCGACGTCGAGGACGCGCTCAACGAGCATCCCGACGTGGTGATGTCGGGGGTCGTGGGCCGCCCGGAGCCCCGGCTCGGGGAGGAGGTCGTGGCGTTCGTCCAGCTCAGGTCAGGCGCGACGACGACGGACGAGGAGCTGATCGGCTGGGCCCGCGACCGGGTGGGCCGGGTGAAATATCCGCGCGAGGTGAGATTCGTCGACTCGGTGCCGGTCACGAGCGTGCTCAAGCTCGACCGGAAGGCGCTGCGGGGCCGGCTGGACTGATCGCTCACCAGATCCCGGAGCACGGTCAGGCACCTGTCATTTCCGTGATAAGTGTTGACCTGTCTGGAGGTGAGCGTGAGCCAGGAAGATCCGCCGGGTTATCCGTACCCACCCTATGGTGTGCCCTACGGCGAGCAACCGCCGCCGCAATCCGGCTACGGCTATGGTTATCCGCCGCCTCCCCGGCGCAACGACGGGCCGAGCGCCAACGCCATCGTCGCGCTCGTGCTCAACTGCCTCGCCCTCCTGTCCTGCTGCAACGTCCTGGGCCTGCCCGGCGCGATCCTGGCCGGCCTGGCGATCGGCCGCGCCGCCACCGACCCGCGGCGCGCCCGGACCATGGTCATCTGGAGCTGGGTGCTCTTCGGGCTCGGCTTCGTGCTGAGCCTCGGCACCATCCTTTTCCTGGGCCTCAACGGCTACCTCGACGACTAGCCGGACTAATCCCGGCCTCGCGGTTGTTGGAGTCTGGAGCGGCCGAGCCGGGATCAGGAGACGATGGTCCCGTTGCGCCAGGCCCCGCACCGAACCCACGGAGACATGCCAGTGAGCGATGGACCGCTGATCGTCCAATCGGACAAGACGCTGCTGCTCGAGGTCGACCACGACAACGCGGACGCCTGCCGTAAGGCCATCGCGCCGTTCGCCGAGCTCGAACGCGCTCCAGAACACGTGCACACCTACCGCGTCACCCCGCTGGCGTTGTGGAACGCCCGCGCCGCCGGCCACGACGCCGAGCAGGTGGTCGACGCGCTGATCGGCTTCAGCCGCTATCCGGTGCCCCACGCGCTGCTCGTGGACATCGCCGAGACCATGGCCCGTTACGGCCGGCTGCGGCTGGAGAAGGACCCGGTCCACGGCCTGGTCCTGACCTCCATCGACCGCGCCGTGCTGGAAGAGGTGCTGCGGTCCAGGAAGATCCAGCCGATGCTGGGCGACCGGCTCGGCCCCGACTCCGTCGCCGTGCACCCGAGCGACCGGGGCAACGTCAAGCAGGCCCTGCTCAAGCTGGGCTGGCCGGCCGAAGACCTGGCGGGCTACGTCGACGGCGAGCGGCACCCGATCGCGCTGCTGCAGGACGGCTGGTCCCTGCGGTCCTACCAGCAGGAGGCGGCCGACGCCTTCTGGCACGGCGGCTCCGGCGTCGTCGTCCTGCCGTGCGGCGCGGGCAAGACCATCGTCGGCGCGGCGGCCATGGCGCACGCCCAGGCGACCACATTGATCATGGTGACCAACACGGTCAGCGCCCACCAGTGGAAGACCGAGCTGCTCAAGCGCACGTCGCTGACCGAGGACGAGATCGGCGAATACTCCGGCACCAGGAAGGAGATCCGCCCGGTCACCATCGCCACCTACCAGGTGATGACGACCAGGAGGAAGGGCGTCTACAGCCATCTGGAGCTGTTCGACGCGCGTGACTGGGGCCTGATCATCTACGACGAGGTGCACCTGCTGCCCGCGCCGATCTTCCGGATGACCGCCGACCTGCAGGCCCGCCGGCGTGTGGGCCTGACCGCCACGCTGGTGCGCGAGGACGGGCGCGAGGGCGACGTGTTCTCGCTGATCGGTCCCAAGCGTTACGACGCGCCGTGGAAGGAGATGGAGAACCAGGGCTGGATCGCGCCCGCCGACTGCGTCGAGGTCAGGGTGACGCTGACGGACGAGGAGCGGCTGGCGTACGCGATGGCCGAGTCCGAGGAGCGCTACCGGTTCTGCGCGACCACGCCGTCCAAGACCCACGTGACCGAGGCGCTGGTCCGCCGCCATCTGGGTGAGCAGGTGCTGGTCATCGGCCAGTACATCGACCAGCTCGACGAGCTGGGCGAGCACCTCAACGCGCCGGTCATCAAGGGCGAGACGCGGGTCAAGGAGCGTGAGCGCCTCTACCAGGCCTTCCGCGACAAGGAGATCCAGGTCCTGGTGGTGTCGAAGGTGGCCAACTTCTCCATCGACCTGCCGGAGGCGGCCATCGCCATCCAGGTGTCGGGCACGTTCGGCTCACGCCAGGAGGAGGCTCAGCGGCTCGGCCGGGTGTTGCGGCCCAAGGCGGACGGCGGCGGCGCGCGGTTCTACACCGTGGTCAGCAGGGACACGGTCGATCAGGAGTTCGCGGCGCATCGGCAGCGGTTCCTGGCCGAGCAGGGATACGCGTACCAGATCATCGACGCCGACGACGTGCACGGCGAAGTGTGACGGTAATGCCTGGCCGCTCGCCTGAGCGGCCAAGGCATCAGCGTGGTGTCACGTCCACGAGACTCCGCGGGCCGACGACATTCGAACCACCCCCCTCACCTGCGTACTATCACGCCGCCTGCGACATACCCTCATGATCCGGCAAACCCACCTGATATGCCCCGACTTTTTTCGGTATTTCCAGCTTGGCATCTCAAGGGCGATCTGTCGGGTTCGTCACCGCACCAGCAGGCCGCCGAAGAACAACACGGCCTCGGCGGCGATCCAGGAGAGCACCCCCGCGCCCATGAGACGCCCGAACGCGCGCGGGTCCTGCCTGCTCCGGGGGAGCAACCAGGCGGCGGCCGTGCAGGAGGTGGCGAGCGCGGCGAACAGTCCCGACACCGTCGAGACCACGTCAAGGCGCTGCGAGCACGCCGAAAGGGACTCCCCGCCCGCGCAGAACGCCTGCAGACCCCACCCCGCGAACACCGACAGAGCCCATAGCGCCGCGAGCAGGAGGCTCGCGACCGTGGGAATGATCGGCGAGAAACGGAGCTGGAGCCGCGCCACCTCCCATCCTTACCCCGCCGGTCTCGGCGGCAATCGAGGCTTCCGCCCGGTAAATGCTTTGGAGCCCCGCGTCCATCGCCGTTAAACTGGCAGATTCGCTGCCTTGACCACCTCCGTTTCTCGACCAGGGAGGCACTTTCGCATGCCCGCGCACCAACTGGCCCCCGACATACCCTCCGACGTGCTCGCCGCCGAGCAGGCCCACCTGGCGGAGTCCAGGGCCGCGCTCCAGGCCATGCGCACCCACGCCCAGTCGTTGTCGTCCGACGCGGCCGGCGACTGGGTGTCGCAGCAGATCCTCCAGGCCCTGCTCGACCAGCGGGTGGCCGCACTGGCCGACCATCCGGACACGCCGCTGTTCTTCGGCCGCCTCGACCGCGCCTCGGGCGACGACCTGCCCGGCACGCTCTACGTGGGCCGCCGCCACGTGCACGACGGCTCCAGCAAACCGCTGGTCATCGACTGGCGCGCGCCGGTGTCCCGCGCGTTCTACCAGGCCAGCCCGGCCGACCCGATGATGGTCGTACGCCGGCGCCGCTTCGGCTACCACGGCGGCGCGCTGACCGCGTTCGAGGACGAGCCGCTCGGCGAGGGCGTCGAGCTCGGCCCCTCGAAGATCCTCACCGACGAGATCGAGCGCCCGCGCACCGGGCCGATGCGCGACATCGTCGCCACGATCCAGCCCGACCAGGACGAGATCGTCCGCGCCGCCATGACCCAGACGGTCTGCGTGCAGGGCGCCCCGGGCACCGGGAAGACCGCCGTCGGCCTGCACCGGGCCGCCTACCTGCTCTTCACCCACCGCGAGCGGCTGGCCAGGTCCGGCGTCATGATCGTCGGTCCCAACCGCGCCTTCCTGTCCTACATCTCCTCGGTGCTGCCCGCGCTCGGCGAGGTCAAGGTCGACCAGACCACGGTGGCGGGGCTGCTCGGCGAGCACGCGGCCACCGAGGACCCGATGGTGTCGGCGCTGAAGGGCGACGCCAGGCTGGCCGCGGTGCTCGAACGTGCCCTCTGGCTGCACATCGTCAAGCCGGAGGAGGGCATGGTCTTCACCAAGGGCGCCTACCGCCACCGGGTGGCCGACTACGAGGTGCGCGAGATCGTGGCCTCCCTGCGCGGCACCACCCGCTACAACCCCGGGCGGGCGGCGCTGGCCCAGCGGCTGGCCCACCTGGTGCTGGTCCGCATGGAGCAGCGGGGCGAATCACCCGACGACCGCGTCCAGGACGCGGTGGCCAGGTCGAAGCCGGTCAAGGACCTCGTGCAGACGGTCTGGCCGAAACTGACCCCGGAGCAGGTCCTCCACCGCCTGCTGTCGGACCCGGAGTTCCTCGCCCACGCCGCCAAGGCCGATCTGTCGCCCGACGAGCAGGAAAAGCTCAGGTGGGAGAAGCCGTACCGGAGCTGGAAGTCCGCCAAGTGGTCCGCCGCCGACGCCGCCCTCCTCGACGAGCTCCGCGACCTGATGGAGCGCACGCCGTCGCTGGGCCATCTGGTGGTGGACGAGGCCCAGGACCTCTCCGAGATGCAGCTCCGGGCGCTCGGCCGCCGCTGCCGCAACGGCTCGGCCACCGTGCTCGGCGACCTGGCCCAGGGCACGACCCCGTGGTCGACCAGCTCGTGGAAGTCCGTCCTTGAGCATCTGGGGCAGCGCGAGGGCGAGGTGACGGAGCTGACGCTCGGCTTCCGCGTGCCGCGCGAGGTCCTCGACTACGCCGCCCGCCTGCTCCCCTCCATCGCCCCCGGCCTGGCCCCGCCGCAGTCTCTCCGCGCCGGCCTGGGCTCGCTCACCGTACGCCCGTCCGGCACGATCACCGGCGCGGCCGAGGAGGCGCTCGCCAAGGAGGGCTCGATCGGCGTCATCGTCCCCGACGCGCTGGTCGCCGAGACCGCGCTGGCGCTGGCCGGTCTGCCGCACGCCGTCCTCGACCCGGACGCCGCCGAGGACAGGTCCATCCGTCTTCAGATCGTGCCCGCCACCCTGGCCAAGGGCCTGGAGTACGACCACGTCATCGTGGTGGAGCCCGCGGACATCGTCACGGCCGAGCCCAGGGGCCTGGCCAGACTGTACGTGGTCCTGACCCGGGCGGTCACCTCCCTCACGGTCCTGCACGACAAGGCGCTGCCACCGGAGCTGGCGGCCTGAGGCGCGGCGGGCACGGCCGCTTCTAGGATGGCGGGGCAAGGAGCTCTCAACCTAGGAGGTCGCCGTGCCGGCACCGCTTCCCCACGAACACCTGCCCTCGGTCCCCGCGCTCTCGGTCGAGAGCGACGACGTCCAGGACGGCGGACGGCTCAACGACCTCCACGTCTTCAACGACTGGGGCATGACCGGCCAGAACGTCTCCCCCCACCTGCGCTGGTCCGGCGCCCCCGCCGAGACCCGCGGCTACGCCGTCACCTGCTACGACCCCGACGCCCCCACGGGCAGCGGCTTCTGGCACTGGGTGCTGTTCGACCTGCCGGCCTCGGTGACCGAGCTGCCCGCCGGGGCGGGCACGGGGCCGGAGTTCAAGGGGCTGCCCGCGGGCGCGGTCCACGCCCGCAACGACTACGGCACGAAGGAGTACGGAGGCGCGGCGCCGCCACCCGGCGCCCCGCACCGCTACGTCTTCACCGTGCACGCCCTGGGCGTCGGCGAGCTGGGTGTGGACGGCGACGCCAGCCCGGCCGTGGTGGGCTTCAACATCACCGCCAACACCCTGGCCCGCGGCCACATCGTCGCCGAGTACGGCATCTGAGCGCATCAGGGCGGCCTGCGTTCCGGCCACCACGAAAAGTTCCGGTCACCGCGGAAAGGCCCTGCGCCCGGCCGACGCGAAAGGCGCCCCGCCGATGTCGGCGGGGCGCCTTTCGCACGTCATCGCGGCGAGATAAGCCCGCCGCACCCCATGAGCTGCGGCAGCAGCAGGTCGAGGACCGGGATCCCGGTCGGGTCCCCGGGCATGCAGAACGGCATCCGAAGCTCATGAAGCACGGCCTCGCCGATCAGATCGTCGTCGGCGTGCGCGGGAGCTGCCATCGTGCCCATGGCGGCCAGACTCAGAACGGCGACGCCGAAAATGCGCTTGCTGCGGGAAATCATCCGCTACTCCTTTGTTGAGGCGAGTGTCAAACCCACCCTTCCTCACTCCAAGTAGCGGATCAATTATGAAACGTCATGATTGGGAAACGAAAACAAGGGCGGCCCGGAAAACCCGGACCGCCCTTCGTGTCAACGGCGAAGAAAGACCTAGAAGTCCATGTCGCCGCCGCCCGGCATGGCCGGAGCAGCAGGGTTCTTCTCGGGCTTCTCCGCGATGACGGCCTCGGTGGTGAGGAAGAGCGCC